>JADKJR010000005.1:0-300000 GCA_016720925.1 Betaproteobacteria bacterium
GGCCTTGCGTGGCGAGGCGGAGTCTGCAGCGTCAGTCCGCCGCGCTGATTGACCGCATACACGAGCAGCTCGTTCGCGCCGACAGCGTTGGTGCTGGTAAACACCCTGCCCGCGCGGAAGCCTTCGTCATCGTCGTCACGGTCATTCGCGACGGCTGAAGTGCCGAGGCCGGCCAGCGCTAGCGTCAGGCCGAGAATTTTCAAAGTGCTGCGTCGATTCATATTCATTGGGACACTCCTGAGTTGGATAAAAAGCGAAGCGCGCTGTTCTTGCGGCGCTTTGGCGAGTGTCGTGCAGGGTCACGCCGCAAGTCATCACGAAAAAATAAACGTTTGTGGGGACGTTGACGCATGGCTGCCTGTATTTGGCTTTGCCCACTTCAAAAAGGGACCTTCTCGTCAGAACTGCGCAATGGCAAATTCGAAACGTCTCCGAGCGCCTTTGATTCAATCGTGGCCACGCGTCGACGCACCGTTTGCATTACTTGAACAGGGGAAGTGAGCCGCCACCTGCGAATGGTGCGCTGCAATTAGTCGTAACAGGCGGCCAGCCGGTGTAACTGTCTCAACGCCACAAGCTGAGTACATTGGAACGAGGCGGGTCGTTCGCAAACAATTGATTCCACAGCCTTGGCTTGCGTCTATGTACTTGCGGCTGGACGCTACCAGACTGGCTGAGGCTCAATGACGCAATGTTCTTGCGGAACGACTTGCACAATCAATTCTTGTGGCCCATCGGAATCACCTCCAAGCCGCGCTCCAGGTCGTTCACTCGGGCAGCGTCTGAAATTGTGGTAAAGCGTCGGCAAATAGAAGATGGTAGATCCCGCCATACGAAAGCGCGGACAAACGGCGACATCAAGCACCAGCGCGCTTTTTCAGGCGTTTGTGCTCCGGGGAGCGCGCCAAATGGACTTCTACACATCGTCATTCGTTCCAGTCCATCTACCTCGCGTCCTTCATGTTATTCACCCTCGTTCCGCGTATCGCGCTATAACCCGACAACACCCAACACAATGAGCGCCGTGCTCGCCAGCTTCATCGCTGTGACCGGCTCCTTGAAGTAGAGTAACCAACTGCCGAAAATAAGGACGGTGCCGATGCCAGACCACAGAGCGTAAACCACCGACAAGCCCAGCGCGCGGACCACCATGGTATTGAGGAGAAACGAGACGGCGTAGAAAACGAAGATCAAGATTGACGGGGTGAGTCGCGTGAACCCTTCGGACAAGCGCATGCTGGTGGTGCCACAGACCTCGAAAATGATTGCGCACGACAACACGAACCATGCATCGTTGACGCTCAGGATCGGAAGCATAATTGTTCACTCAACGACTTGCGGATGTGCATCATCGATTACGCAACCAACGCGGCACGAACGAGTGCGGTGTCTGTATACATGTCGAAGCGTGCAAGTTTGCCATCGCGTATTTTCCAGCGGTGCGCGAATGCCGCGCGCATCGTTTTCCAGTCGCGTTGGCGATACCTCCGTAGACGCCGAACGCCACCACCTGATCTCCGGCCTCGATGTAGTCGTTGGGCGCCGCGGAAAACTCTTTCCAATCGCGAGCAAGTGGAACCAGTAGTTTTTCCACGACTTCCTGCGGGGTTCGCCAGGTACCGCTGTAATAGGGGAACCCTTCGGCTTCGGTCCACTCAAGGCTCGGATGCAGCAGTTAAGGATGGCGTCGACATCGCCGCACGCGATTGCGGCGTAAAAAGAACTGACAATTTCTCTTGCCGAGAGTGCGACGGCGCCTCCCTGACCGCTACCCGTACGTCTTGCGGCATCACCCGCTGCGGCGATTGCGGCGGCAAAGCCGGCCGTTGGATCCGCGGTTAGCAGCGTCGGTTGGAAACGGATTTCCTCGATGGCCGTGACGCCCGCCTGATTGAGCCATGCCTTCAAATAAGTCGAGTGGTGATCGGTGCCGAAGGCTGGTGGTGGCGTTGCTGGTGAATACGCCGCTTGTATAGGCGATGGTCGCGCTCTTGTTCCTCAGCAAGCCGAAATAGCCACTCGCCGGGTCCAGACCGAACAGCAGCCCCGGCTGGTGGATGAGATCGATATAGTGTTTGAGCGGATAGGGAATCCCGCCGTTTCACATCGGCACCGCGAACAGATAATGGTCGGCGGCAATAAACCGATTGGCCAGCGCGGTAAGTTCGTCCCACGCGGTCTTCTCCTCAGCACCATGCGCCGCGCCGGTAATGACAGACATTTTTGCATTCACTTTGTTGCCATCAAATTCGGGCAACCGCTCGTGCCACACATCCAAAACATCGACAACGAGGTTGGGCGTGTTTGTTTTCAATGTGGCGAGATACGCGTCTGCAATCGAGATCGACTTCGAGTCAGCGCCGCGTGGCGAGGCCTTGATATAGAGAAGCTTGGTCATGGATTTCTTTCGCTTAGTGAGAATACGTCGAGTTGCCGCGGCTACTTGCTTGCTGACCAGGCATTGGCCTGGAACACGGTATCAACCGGCGTCTGTGCGATGTGGTTAAAGTAGTTCGACATCACCTTAAGACTGGTACCGAGAATCACATCCAGCAACGATTGGCGCGTATAGCCTGCCGCCATGAAAGATTGAACATCGGCGTCAGCTGGCCACCCGCGACTCTCGACGAGCTTGATCGTGAACTGGCGTAGCGCTTCCAGTTTGGCATCGGCAATGGGTGTGTCATTGCGGAGTGCGGCAATGACATTTGCTGGAACCTTCGCGCCTTGCGAGATGGTGGTGTGTGCCGCCATGCAGTAGGTGCAATCGTTTAGCCGATTCGAAGTCATGAGGATGATCTGGCGTTCGGTTTCACTCAACGCGGTCTTATTGAAGATGCCGGCTACTGACATATAGCCTTCGAGCAGGGCAGGCGATTCGGCCATGCCGCCGAGAAGATTGGGCAGGAAACCGAATGCCTGCTTTGCGCCAATCAAAAATGGTTTGCTCGCTTCAGACGCGGTTTCGACGGTATAGGTAGTAAATTGCGTTGGTGTTTTCATGGTTGGTCTCTCGATTTTGAAATTGATGGGTGGCGGACAGGCCGGACGAAAGTTGTGGGCAACTTTCATTCCGGTCGTTCAGCAATACTTTGGCAGCTCTTCCGGCGTCGCTCGTTAGGCGATTTTTCCGGTGCTCCAGTCCCAGCGCCTTAACCACACCGGCCTGTAAAGGCGCGGTCTGCGTATTGATCGTGGCAGAGCCAAAGTCGGCGCCAACCACTGTGCGTGCGGCGCGTGTGCCCTTGGGCTGCGCGACGATTTTGCCGATCGCTTCTGCCACATCGTGTGGATTCGGCGCATCCGCCGCGCTGAAGATGGTCGTGAAATGCTTGAACATCGCGCCGGGGATCTCGCCAATCGCGCCGTATGCGCCAACCCGCGCGTTGTCGGACGGGACTTGCACACTGCCGTACATGTTGGTTGGATAGGCGCTCGGCTGCACCAAGACTATTTCCACGCCGAGTTGCGATAGTTCGTAGCGATACGAATCGGTAAGCGCTTCGACAGCAAATTTGGTGGCGCCGTAAATGCCGAAAGGGAAACGTGACCCTGCCGAGGATGGAGCCCACATTGATGACGAGACCGTCTTTTTGCATGCGCATGTGCGGCAAGACCGCGCGCAAGGTGCGTTGAACACCAACGACATTGACGTCGAACTGTTTTGTCACTTGTTCATCGGTGAAGCCTTCGCTCACACCCGCCGTCGCGTACCCGGCGTTGTTGATCAAGACATCGACGCGCCCACGCTCGGCAACAACACGCGCCACTGCACGATTCACTGAGCCAGTTGAAGTAACGTCGAGTTCGATAATTTTGAGGGACAACTTCTCTTTCGCCGCTTCCAGTGCCAATGACTCGGCATTGGCTTTGTTTCGGGTCGCGACCTCGCGCATCGACGCGTAAATATCGTGGCCTGCACGGGCGAGGGTCAATGCGGTGTCGCGACCGAAGCCGCTGCTGGCACCAGTGATCAGGATGGTTTTTGCGTTCATGTGACAGTGTTCCTTTGAATGGACGAATTGAATTGGGGTTACGTCATTTCGAACGTGCGTTTGATTCGGGTGGCAATATCGGCAGCGTGTTCTTCAAGAACAAAATGCCCGCCGTCATAAAGGCGCACATCGATGTGTTTCAAATCTTTTTTGTATGCTTCCGCGCCAGCGACGGTGAACGCGAAGTCTCCCTTGCCCCAAACGACAAGCGTCTTTGGTTGATGCTGACGAAAGTAGGCGTGCCAGGCGTCGTACAGGCCGACGTTGGTTTGGTAATTCACGAATAGCTTCATTTGGATCGCATCGTTGCCAGGACGATCCAATAGCGCTTGGTCGTGTGTCCACGCATCAGGGTTAAGCGCGACCGGATTGTGCGCGCCCTGTGTGTACTGGAATTTCGTCGTTTCAGCTTTGAGGAAACCTCGCGCCGCACTGATGGTTTTGTCGTTCTGCTCTTTCCAAAGCGGCATGAAGACGCCGCCGAGCATTTCACTCACGCCTTCAATGTAGGCATTGGAATTCTGAACAACCAACCCCTTTACGCGGGCTGGCTGGGCGGTCGCAATGCGCATCCCCACCGGGCCGCCGTAGTCGTGCATGTAAAGGACGTAATTCTTGACCTTGAGCTGGTCGAGCAAGCCTTGCATGGACGTGGCGAGGTTGTCGAACGTGTAATCGTACTTGTCGACTGTCGGCATATCGGAATAGCCGAATCCCGGCATGTCAGGCGCAATCACATGGAATTTGCCGGCCAGCAATGGAATCAGATCGCGAAACATGTGCGATGACGATGGAAAGCCATGCAGCAAAACAATCGTCCGCGCCGCGGAAGGGTCACCCGCTTCGCGATAAAACAATTGCACGCCATTCACTGTTGCATAGTGATATTGCGTTGCGGCGGCGGATTGCATTTGCATTTGTGCGTGCGGCGCGGCAGTTACCGTGTTGGCAGCGGTGCCGATGGCGAGCGCCGCAAGTAGCGGCCATGTTTTGAATATTCGAGCATGAGACATTTTCATTTCTCCTGTTGGTGTGACAAAGACCGGCGCAATCCGCGTAGTGGCGTGACGATTGCCGAATTGAGTTGTAACTTGTCAAATGACATTTATAGAGTTACATATCAATTGTAACTTGTCAACAATATTTTTTCCAGTTACATTGCCGAGGGTCAAGCAAGGGTGTTTCCAAGTGGAAATATCTTTTGCAGGAAGGAAAACATTCAGATGTCAGACAAAGCATTTTTTATCGGCGATCACGCCGCACTCGATTTCTTGAACACCATCGCCGCACCGCGCAGCGAGGCGATTGAATTCCTTCCTGATGGCGAGGCATACGTGACATGGCTGTCCGATGCCGGTCTGATCGATCCCGATCAGGCGCCTGCGCTGCTGGAGGCTTTCGGCAGGCCGGCCCTCGACCGGGTGGCGCGCGAGGCGCGAGATTTACGGGAGTGGTTTCGGCAGTGGATCGCGAAACCGGTTACCACGCAGGCTCACCGGCCCGCGCCGAAAATCGCGGCGGAGGCCATTACAACGCTTAATCAGATTCTGGCGTTGGACAGCATTCATCGCCAGCTGGAAGCGTCCGCCCAGCGCACGGTATTGCGGCAAAAACGCGAACTGACAAAAGCGAGGCAGTTGCTCGTGCCCATCGCGGAGGCCATCGCAGAACTATTGACCGACGGCGACCAGTATTGGTCAAGCGCTGCGCGAACCCGAGTTGCACGCTCTGGTTCTATGATCGAACCAAGGCGCACCGGCGGCTGTTTTGCAGCGCGGCTGTATGCGGAAATCGGGCGAAGGTGGCGGCGTTTCGTGAGCGGCAACGACAGGCGAAATAGGCGCACGCGCATGGAATTTGAACTGCGCGCAGCCGACATGGATCCGCTTCAAGTTTTGAACGGATTCGCCGTCGAGTGCCGCACCCAATCATTGACGAGTGACCAATGTATCAAGCGCAACTCATGAGCCGGGCCATTTTTCATGTTCGTCCAGTCTCAATTGCGCGGTCGAGACATTGCGTCTCAAATCTTTCGGCGGAGCAGGTCAAATGAAGCGTCAATACTTGGGTGACTCAAAGGACAGTTTCAAATGGGACTATCACCATTTTCTGGTTGAGGCCCTGGGATATCGCCATCTCAGGATTGCATGGGTGATGACGCCCGATGACGATGGGACGCACGGAAAGACCGCTCCCGAACTCTTTCCGGCGAGGCAGGAAATATTGAGATTCTGTCACCAATTGCGATCCACACGGGACCCAGCGTTACTGTTGGAGTTGCCCGCCACCACCGGTGCACGCTATGCGGTTAGCTTCGATAATCCAAACGAAAACCTGGCTGGCAACGGCTATTCGTATTTCGCGGACATCGATGCCGGCACAGACCAAGTCTTCTTTGTCGACCCGGACAACGGGTTTGAGCCCGAACGCAATCCGTCCGAGCGTCACGTTCGCTATGCCGATATTGATCGAATCGTTAAAACAGCTTCTCCGGACTCCGTGATCACGGTGTTTCAGCATCACCGGCGGAAAAAATTTCCTGACGATTTTGCGCGCATTCGCGAGCGGCTTGACAGCGGATTTTCGACTGCGATCTATTGGCATTCCCTGATGTTTGTGTGCCTGTCGTCGTCACGTGAAACGATCGATAGCGTTTGTGCGATCAATCGCGAGTACGCAAAGAACCACCCGGTCATCGTACTCGTCTGACGTTGCGATCAAATCGAACGACCTGACAATCGCGCCGGAGATTGCGCGTGGCCTTTTGCCACGAGCGGGCTCAATGGACAAGATGAAACACGAGCACGGACGCGGCTCCTGGGCAAGCCCCCGCCGGGGGGGGGGGGGGGGGCCCCCGAAGGGGGGGAGGGGGGAGGGCGGGGGGGGGGGGGGGGGGGGCCGCCCCGGGGCGCCCGGGGCCCGGGGGGCGGGGGGCCCCGCCGGCCCCGCGGCGGGGGGGGGGGGGGGGGGGGGCGGCCCCGGGCCGGGGCCGCCCCCGGGGGCGGGGGGGGGGGGCGGGGGGAAAGGGGCCGGGGGGGCGGGGAGCCCCGGGGGGGGGGGGGGGGGCCGGGCCCCGGGCCCCGGGCGGGGGGGGGGGGGGGGGCCGAGCCGGGCCGGCGCGCGGGCCGGCGGGGCGCCGGGGCGGCCGCGGCCCCGGGGGGCGCCCGGGGGGAGAGCCAAGACCCCCGCCCGGCGCCCCGCGCCCGGGCCCGCCCCGGGGCCGCCCCCCCCCGGCCCCGGGGCGGGCCGCGGGGGGGGCGCCCGGGGCCCGGGGGGGGACCCCCCGGGGCGGCCCCCCGGCCCCGCCCCCCGCCGGGGCGCCGGGGGGGGGGGGGGCGGCGGCGCGGGGGGCGCGCCCCGGGGGGGGGCGGGGGGGGGCGGGGGAGCGGCCGCCCGCCGCCGCGGGCCGCCGCCCGGGGGGGGGGCCGAGGCCGGGGAGGGGCGCCCCCCGGCGGGCCGGCCGGCGGCGCCGGCCGCCGCCCCGCCCGCCCCCCCCCCCCCCCCCCCCCACCCCCCCCCCCCCCCCGCCCCCCCCCCCCCCCCCCCCCCCCCCCCCCCCCCCCGCGGCGCCGGGGCCGCGGGGACCCGGGGGGAACCCGGCCCCAGGCGGGCGGCCGCGGGGGAGCGCGCCCGCCGCCCGGGCCCGGGGCCCGCCGGCCCGCGGGCCCGCCCCCGCGGGCCCGGCGCCCCCCCCCCCCCCGCCCCGGACCCCCAAACCCCGCCCCCCGGGGGCGGGGGGGCCCCCCCCCCCCGGCGCCGGGCGGCCCCCCCCCCCAAGGCGCCCCCCCGCCCCCCGCCAAAAAAAAAAAGCCCCCCCGAAAATAGCTGAAACGCCGCGCCAGTTCTTGTGTTTGCATCTACCTTTTGGTCGGATTGTCCCGGCCGCATCGGCCCTTGCCTGACGCGTTCGCGGGGTCTTTTTGTTGCCGTGACGGCCCGCGCTTGCGCCGCCGCGCCCACCGGCCAATAATGAAGGATTTGCCTGAGGCGTCCCTCATCGATGAAGGATCTGACCAGACTGCTCGCGGGAAATTTTGATGCCGGCGCCCGAACGCGCGGTCGGGCGTATTGGGCGCAGGGCCGCGTGCGCTCCGTCAAATGGGAGGATCGTGGTCCCAATGGTCAGATGCTGATCGCGCGGGTGAAGGGATCCAAGTGGATTCTACGATCAGAAAATCAGTGTCGATTTTGATCGCGGGGACATTGATGGCGGCTGCAGCTGCCCGGTCGGTCATAACTGCAAGCACGTGTTTGCGGCGCTATTGGCAACGATCGAGGAGTCACCCGCGTCCGAGTTTGAAGCAGATGAAGATTCTGCTCAGGCTGACGCCGATGACTTCGTATTGACGCCACGTGAATTGCCAACAATCGGCGGACCGTTGCCTGCCGCGCGCCGCACGCCGCCGTCCATGCCGTTACCTTTTTCCATCGATGTGTGGCTTGCCAAGGTCGCCTCGGCGCAGGCCAATCGCGGCGAAACGTATCCGGACAATATCAACGACCGCATCCTTTACCTCTTTGATGCATCGCGCGATCAAGTGGAACCAGGTGGACTGCTGCGAATCTGCAAGGCGCGGGTCAACAAGACAGGTGGCTATTCAGGCATCGCCAAATACACCAACACGCAGGCCTATTCCAGCCCTCCGCGCTACATGCTGCAAAGCGATATTCACGCGCTCAGGCTACTGTCTGCCGCAACCGGCCGTGGCTACAGTTTCGAGTTCCCGATGGCCGGCATCGACGCGGATATGGTGCGTGCAATCGTCAACACCGGACGCGCGTTCTGGCAGGATACCAACCGAAAAGCGTTGCGGTGGATGATGCCGCGCCAGGGTCACGTGGAATGGCGCACGCTGATCAATGGCGACCGGCAACCGGCCATGGTCACCGTGCCGGCGGCGGCGGTGCTCGCCTGTGTGCCGCCGGTATATGTCGACGCTGAAACCGGCGAATGCGGCACGGTGGAATCCGCCCTTACGCCCGCCGTCGCGATGGCAGTGGCGTCCGCGCCGACGCTCCCGGCCAAATGGGTGTCACGCGTGTCGGAGGAATTGCAGACCCGCAATCTCCACCAAAGTATTCCGCTGCCGACGACGCTGGAAGAAGAGGTGCTGCAGGACTTTCGGCCGAAACCGGTTCTGACATTGCGATCACACAAAACCAGCCGACATAACCCGCAGGGCTGGAAGCCGATTGACGTGCTGATCGAAACGGCGGAACTTGGTTTCGATTACCTCGGCGTTCGCGTCGCCGGAAAGAATCCGCCCGAAATCACGCGCGTCGAAGGCAACCGCCTGCAACGGATTCCCCGCAATACGATCTTCGAGCGCACCGCGCGAGCGAGACTGGTTGCCTGCGGCCTGACGGCGGCGGAAAAGGCGTTGACGCGCGGCATCACCCGCGAGATGCAGGGCACGTTGGTGTTCGCCGGGACAAGCGACGAACACGCCTTTGCGGCATGGACCGGGTTTATCGAAAATATTGTGCCCGCACTTAGACGCGATGGCTGGCAGATCGATATCGCAGCCGATTTCCGATTCGATATCGTCCCGATCGCCGATTGGTACGCCGACGTCGATGAATCGTCGAACCAGTGGTTCGATCTTGAAATCGGCATCGAGGTCGAGGGCGAGAAAGTAAGCCTGATCCCGATTCTGGTGAAGCTGATTCACGCCTCGCCCACCGAATGGCGGCCGGCGGCGGTGGACGCCATGAAGGATGACGCGAAAATAATCGTGCCGCTGGGGGATGGGCGGCGCGCGGCACTGCCGCTGACACGTTTGAAACCGCTGCTGGCGACGCTGTTCGAACTTTATTTGCGCGAACCGACAGCGGCGCGCCTGCGGCTCTCGCCCCTCGACGCGGCGCGCCTTGCGGAAATGGATCGCGCGCTTGCATTGCGCTGGTTCGGCGGCGAGCGCATGCGGCAACTGGGCGCGCGATTGGCGCGCTTCGAAGGTATCGCGCCGGTGCCGGTGCCGCCCGGTTTCCATGCCACCTTGCGCGCGTATCAGCAAGATGGCCTCGCGTGGCTGCAGTTCCTGCGTGAATATGAACTGTCCGGCATCCTCGCCGATGACATGGGGCTCGGCAAGACGGTGCAAACTCTCGCGCACCTGGTGGCCGAGAAAGCAGCGGGGCGGCTTGGTGGACTCGGGGGACCGGCGCTGGTGGTTGCGCCCACCAGCATGATGGCGACCTGGCACGCGGAAGCGGCACGTTTCGCGCCTGGCCTGACGGTGATGGTTTCACATGGATTGTCGCGCCACGATCGCGAAGAAACCTTCGCCGATTTCGATCTGGTGCTCACAACCTATGCGCTGCTGACCCGTGATGAAGAAAAGTTGCTTGCGCAGCAATGGCATCTGGTCATTCTCGACGAAGCGCAAAACATCAAGAATCCCAAGACCAAGGCGGCCACCGTTGCCTGCCGCCTGCAGGCGCGGCATCGACTTTGCCTGACCGGCACACCGATGGAGAATCACCTGGGAGAGCTCTGGTCGCTGTTTCGATTCCTGATGCCGGGATTGCTCGGCGATGAAAAAACGTTCAAGCGCGACTACCGGGTGCCGATTGAACGGGAAGGCGATCTCGCCCGGCAGAAATTCCTGGCCCGCCGCGTGCATCCGTTCCTGCTCAGGCGAACCAAGGATCTGGTCGCGCATGAATTGCCGGCCAAAACGCTGGTCACGCGCGCGGTCGAATTCGATTCCGCCCAAGCAGATTTGTACGAAACGGTACGCGCAGCGATGGACAAACGCGTGCGCGACGAGATTGCCGCCAAGGGTATTGCCAAAAGCCACATCGTGGTGCTCGACGCGTTGCTGAAGCTGCGGCAAATCTGTTGTGACCCGCGACTGCTGAAGACCGAACGCAAAGGCAAGCCACCTGCATCGGCGAAGCTGGTGACATTAATGGAGATGCTCGATGAATTGCTGGCCGAGGGCCGCAGCATCTTACTATTCTCGCAGTTCACCAGCATGCTCGCCTTGATTGAAGCCGAACTGAGCGAACGCAAAATTGCCTACGCGAAACTCACCGGCGCCACCCGCGATCGGAAAAAGCCGATCGAGCTGTTCCAGTCGGGTGAAGTCAAATTGTTCCTCATCAGCCTCAAGGCTGGCGGCACCGGCCTGACGCTCACCGCCGCAGACACCGTGATCCACTACGATCCGTGGTGGAACCCCGCCGTGGAAAATCAGGCGACTGACCGGGCGCATCGCATCGGCCAGGTCAAGCCGGTATTCGTCTACAAGCTCATCGCCAAAGGCACCCTCGAAGAACGTATTGTCGAACTGCAGGCAAAAAAGGGGGCGCTGGCGGCAGGGCTGCTAGATGGCGACGTGAACGCGGCGAGCAAGCTGGACGCAAAAGACCTGCAGGCGCTGTTTGAGGCGATGCCTGGCTGAACTTGGCGGCGACGGGTAGCAATTCCGGCGCTTGAATCCGATTCCGGTTGTGGTGCGTAAATAGCGTGGACTTGACGGAAATCACCACACCAAATACCGGGACGGACATGATGACATTCGACAATGTGGCTAAGCGCCTCGAATTCCACGAAGAGTTTGAACACGGTGCCGGCGCGAATGCCAACATGATTTCCGCTGCGGAAGCGTCGCTGGGCGTCACATTTCCCGCAAGCTATCGGCGATTCCTGACGGACTACGGTTGGAGTTGCATTGGCCGCTTTGAGATCTATGGCCTCGGTGGCGACGTCCCAGCTTGGCTGGATGTCGTCAAGATGACGTCAATCGAGAGAGCCGGGGCGCATGCACGCCTGCCCGCGCATCTGATCCCTGTGCACTATGAAGGCGACGGTGATCATGTCTGCATCGATACCAGCCAGCGGTCCGGTGATACCGCAGCAATGGTTTTCTGGAACCATGATCTTGGGACCCGCCAGGCTCCCGAGAAAATTGCGGATGATTTTGCGGACTGGCTGTCGAGTCTATTGTGAAGTAACGGAAGACTGAAACTCAAGCATTGGCGGGGATCTCAGGCCATTTTGCGCCGGACGACCGCACCAGTGCTTGTGTTTGCATATTTATTTTGACGCCAAGACAGGCCGTCCAAACCTTACGCCTTGTCCATCTTCCGATACTGAATCGCCTCGGCGATATGCCCGCCCGCAATGTTTTCAACACCCGCCAAATCGGCTATCGTCCGCGCTACTTTCAACACGCGATGGTAGGCACGCGCCGACAAGCCCATGCGTTGAATCGCGCTCTTGAGTAACTCCTCGCCTGCAGCATCGGGCTTGCAGATGTCATCGATGTCTTTCGGACCCAGTTTCGCATTTGGCTTGCCCTGCCGCTTCAACTGAATCTGAAACGCACGTTCGGTGCGCTCGCGAATGGTTTCGCTGCCCTCGCCTTTTGCGGCCTTCACCAATTCGAGTTGCGGCACCGCCGGTACTTCGATTTGCAAATCGATTCGGTCGAGCAGCGGCCCGGAAATTTTGCTGCGGTAACGTGAAATCTGGTCCGGTGTGCAGCGGCATTTATTGAGGAAGTGGCCGAGGTAGCCGCACGGGCAAGGGTTCATCGCGGCGATCAACTGGAATTCCGCGGGGAAATCGGCTTGCCGTGCGGCGCGTGAAATGGTGATGCGGCCGGACTCGAGTGGCTCGCGCAAAACCTCCAGCACGTTTCGCTCGAACTCCGGCAGTTCATCGAGAAACAGCACGCCGTGATGCGCGAGCGAGATTTCGCCCGGGCGCGGATTGCTGCCGCCGCCGACCAGCGCGACGCCGGACGCGGTGTGATGTGGCGATCGATAGCTGCGCTTTTTCCAGTTCTCCACCTTGAAGCCGCCGGGTGAAAGGCTCTGCACGGCTGCCGCCTCCAGCGCTTCCGCATCCGTCATGGCAGGCAGGATGCCGGGAAAGCGCGCGGCCAGCATGGTCTTGCCGGTGCCGGGAGGGCCCATCATCAACACGCTGTGGCGCCCGGCCGCGGCAATTTCCATGGCGCGCTTCGCTTGCGATTGACCTTTCACTTCGGACATGTCGGGATAGTGTGCGATGGCGACCGCCGCCTCGCCTTGGAAGACCGGAATATTTTCGCGGCCGGCCAAGTGTGCGCAAACCTGCAAAAGGTTTCTGGCGCCCAGCACAGTTGCATCGGTCACCAATGCGGCCTCGGTAGCCGACGCCGTCGGCAGGACAAATGCACGGCCATCGCCATGCGCCTTGAAGGTCATCGCCAGTGCGCCACGTATCGGTCGCAGGTCACCGGTCAGGGCAAGTTCGCCGGCAAATTCGTATTGTTTCAGTTTGTCGCCGGGAATCTGTCCGCTCGCGACCAGGATACCGAGCGCAATCGGCAGATCGAAACGGCCGCTTTCCTTCGGTAGATCGGCGGGCGCCAGATTGACGGTGATGCGCCGCGCGGGAAATTCGAACCTTGCGTTCAATAGCGCCGCGCGCACCCGGTCCTTGCTTTCCTTAACCTCGGTTTCGGGCAGCCCCACAATGGTGAACATCGGCAGACCATTGGCAAGATGTACTTCCACGGTGACAAGTGGAGCTTCCATGCCGGCCAGCGCACGGGAATAGAGAACTGCAAGGGACATTCAGGACTTTATTTTCTTGGTGAAGGCTGGCGTTTGGGGTCAAGCGCCGCCTCAAGCTCAATAAATCGCGCTTCGAGTGCGTTCAATTTTGCGCGTGTCTTTTCCAGCAACGCAGACTGAATTTCAAAATCCTCGCGCGTGACCAATCCCTGGCGGGCGAGTTGTGAAACGAAATGCTGTCGCGCATTTTTTTCAAAATCGGCCGCAGGGGACGACTGGATCGCGGCATCGACTTTGGCGGCGAGTTTGGAAAGCGCGTCAAGCGCCGAGGAGGTCTTGGTCATGATTTCTGTAGGCGCAATTTGCGGGCAAGTAATGCATTTTAGCCGAGCGGCTCACTTGGTGTTGTCGAAAGCGGGGGCCATTCATGCGCCATCCGGGTGCATGAGCGCGCATCGACGCCCGTGATTGGTGCATTTTCATGGTGCGCCGCACAAATATCATAACAAAACAGTCACTTACCGACGTAAAAACAATGGCATGCAACGTGCTAACTATCCGTTGAAGCACTTTATTTCCAACCACCTCAAGGGCCTTCAGATGAAAACAATCGCAAAACATTTGGCATTCGCGGGCACCGTCGCCCTGTCGTTAACCAGTTATCAGGTTATGGCGCAGCAAGCCACGCCGGCAGCGCCGGCGCCCGCTGCGGCAGCACCGGCCCCTGCACCGGAAAACACCCTCGTACCCAAAATATCGCTCTACAGTGAATACGAATATCGCGGTATTTCACAAACGGCTGAAAAACCCGCCGTTCAATTCAACCTGGACTACACACATACGAGCGGCTTCTATCTCGGTACCTTCGTCTCCAACATCAAATGGCTGAAGGAAGCGGCCAAGGCCGGTGGATTTTCGACCAGCGCGCAGATCGAGTGGGATCTGTTCGGCGGTTACAAGTTTGAAGTCGCCAAGGACGTCACGCTGGATGTTGGTTACCTGCGCTACGAATATCCGTCGAGCGGCGCGTTCAATCCATCACCAAACACCGATGAAATCTATATCGGCATCGGCTCGGGACCGTTCAGCGCAAAGTATTCGCACTCGACCAGCAATCTGTTCGGTTTCGCGAATAGCAAGAATTCCACGTTCACCGAAATCAATTGGGCCCAGGAAATCTTGCCGAAGCTCACAGCGAATGCGCAAATCGCCCGCCAGACCGTCAAGAACAATGGTGATTTCAGCTATACCGTCTACAAACTCGGCGCGACCTATGACCTCGGAGACGGCTGGGCAGCAGGTGGTTATGTAAAGAATACCAACGCCAAGGAAGCCTTTTATACCGTCAACGGCAAGGACCTCGGCAAGGCGCGCCTCGTTGCCTTCGTTGCGAAGTCGTTCTAAACCGCACACGACGCCCACACCCGTTCGCGGGTGCGGACTACGCAAAAAATCCATTCATTGAGAGGGAGCAATTACCATGAAACTGGTCACCGCCATCATCAAGCCGTTCAAGCTTGACGAAGTGCGTGAAGCGCTGTCCGCCATCGGCGTGCAGGGCATCACGGTCACGGAAGTCAAAGGATTCGGCCGTCAAAAAGGCCATACGGAACTGTATCGCGGCGCGGAATATGTCGTCGATTTTCTGCCCAAGGTAAAAATCGAAGCGGCAGTCAAGGACGATCTGATCGAGCAGGTCATCGAGGCGATCGAAAAATCCGCCAACACCGGCAAGATCGGCGACGGCAAGATTTTCGTCTTCGATCTCGAACAAGTGGTGCGCATTCGCACCGGTGAAACCGGCGCCGACGCGCTTTAACCCAGGGAGCCCATAAAATGAAACGACTTTTTGCCACGCTCGCGCTGCTGACCAGTCTGATGCTGACCGGCAGTGCGCACGCACAGTACGAGAATCCCAAGCCGACGGAAGCGCCAGCTGCGGCTGCCACGGCAGCACCTGCAGCGACCGCGACCGCTGTAGCACCTGCCGCTGCCGCCGCGCCCGCCGCAGCGGCAGCACCTGCGGCACCCGTTCCCAACAAAGGCGATGTGGCCTGGATGCTCACTTCCACGGCTCTCGTACTGTTGATGAGCATACCGGGACTGGCACTGTTCTACGGCGGTTTGGTACGTTCGAAGAACATGCTGTCGGTGCTGATGCAAGTATTCGTCACGTTCTCTCTCATCACCGTGCTGTGGGTGATATATGGCTACAGCTTCGCCTTTACGGAGGGCAATGCATTTATCGGCGGAACGGATCGACTATTCCTCAAGGGCATCGCCGATCTGCTGAAGGGCGAATATGCGATGGCCGCCACCTTCAGCAAGGGCGTGGTGATTCCCGAATTGCTGTTTGTTGCCTTCCAGGCCACGTTTGCCGCAATCACCTGCTGCCTGATCCTGGGTTCAGTGGCGGAACGCATGAAGTTCAGCGCCGTCCTGCTATTCATGGTGCTCTGGTTCACCTTCAGCTATATCCCGATGGCCCACATGGTCTGGTTCTGGCCGGGTCCGGATGCCTATACCGCCGCCGCAGTAGTCGATGCACAAAATGCCAAGGCCGGCCTGTTGTGGCAGTGGGGCGCGCTCGACTTTGCAGGCGGCACGGTGGTGCACATCAACGCAGGCGTCGCGGGCTTGGTCGCCGCTTACTTCCTTGGCAAGCGTATTGGCTACGGCAAAGAAGCACTGACGCCACATAGCCTGACGATGACCATGGTCGGCGCATCGCTGCTGTGGTTCGGCTGGTTCGGTTTCAACGCAGGCTCGGCACTCGAAGCGGGTAACTCAGCTGTGCTGGCGTTCATGAATACGTTCCTGGCGACTGCCTGCGCGGTACTTTCCTGGACAATGGCTGAGTGGGTCATCAAGGGCAAGCCTTCGATGCTGGGCGCCGCTTCCGGTGCCGTGGCAGGATTGGTCGCCATCACGCCGGCGGCAGGTAACGTCGGCATTCCGGGCGCCTTGGTCATCGGCCTCGCAGCAGGTATCGTTTGCCTGTGGGGTGTCACCGGACTCAAGCGGATGCTGAAGGTTGACGACTCGCTCGACGTGTTTGGCGTCCATGCAGTGGGCGGCATTCTCGGCGCGTTGCTGACGGGCGTATTCGTCTCACCTGACCTGGGTGGTCCCGGATTTGTCACCGACTGGGTCAAGGCAACAACTGGCTTTACCTCCATTGGCGAGCAAGTGCTGATTCAAGCCAAGGCTGTTGGCGTTAGCGTTGTCTGGTCGGCAGTCGTCGCATCGGTATCGCTGTTGATCGTCAAGATGGTGATCGGCCTGCGAGTTCCGGAAGACGAGGAACGCGAGGGTCTCGATATCACCTCACACGGCGAGACGGCTTACTCGTAACATCGATTGACTGACCGGGAATCCGGTTAGGAATCAAGAAGGGGCGCCCGCAATGGCGCCCCTTTTCTTTGACCCTTTACAATTTGGACCGTTGCGTAAAACGCATTGACTTGAATGTCTGCATGGAGCTCCCATATTGTTGATAGCTTTACTCAACTATTTCCGCCAAGCTATACTTCCAAGTCGTGCCAGAAAGACATTCAATGAACCAGCGTGACCCACACATGCCAATTGCCGATGTACAAAGTTCGGCGGACACCCGCGAGCTTTCCATCGACCGCGTTGGCATCCGGTCGCTGCGCCATCCGATCCGCATTCAATCCGAGACCGGTGCGATCAGTCATTCTGTTGCCACGTTCAACATGAACGTACGTCTTGACCATAGCGTCAAGGGCACGCATATGTCGCGCTTTGTCGAAATACTCGAAACCAACCCCGAGCCGTTCTCGGCGAACTCTCTGGCTGGGTTGCTCGAACGCATGGTGGCGCGCCTGGAAGTATCCGAGGGCCGCATCGAAATGGAGTTTCCGTTTTTCATTGAAAAGACGGCGCCCATCTCGGGCGTGAAATCGCTACTGGACTACGAAGTCACGCTCGCGGGGGAAATAAAGGACGGCGTGACGCGTAGCACCACGAAAGTGGTCGTACCCGTGACCAGCCTGTGTCCGTGTTCGAAGGAAATTTCAGCGTACGGCGCGCACAACCAGCGCTCGCACATCACAATTTCGGTATGCGGCACGGTGCCGATTGCCATTGAAGACGTGGTGCGCCTTGCGGAAGAACAGGCGTCGTGTGAACTCTATGGGATATTGAAGCGTCCCGACGAAAAATACGTGACCGAACGCGCATATGACAATCCGAAATTCGTCGAGGACCTGGTCCGCGACGTGGCGGCCGTGCTCAACGCCGATTCGCGCGTAGAGACCTATTTTGTGGAATCGGAGAACTTCGAATCCATACACAATCATAGTGCCTACGCGATGATTGAGTGCGACAAGACCAAGCAATAGCCTGACTTCATTTCCCAAACAAAAAAGCCTCGGCATCCGGGGCTTTCTTGTCTCGGTCAACCTAGAAACGCTTGGTCAGCACCAGATTCGCGCCATCGCGCTTCATGTCCGTTCGGCTCAGGAAGCTCATTCCAAGCAATGCGATATCCAGCCCGCTTTCCAGCACCGTCGCATCGATCTGATATAGCGTGATATCACCGACCGTCATGCTGTCCAGCTTCACCCGAAATGCGGCGGACGGACCATTCGCGGTCTGAACAAATCCACGCTGGCCTTTCAGGTAGTCAATTCCCGCCGACCTCGCGAATGCGGCCGGGAGCGAAACGGTTGTCGCGCCGGTATCGATCAGGAAGCGCGTAGTCTTGCCGTTCACCTGACCGGCTGTCCAATGGTGCCCCTGGCCGTCGGCGGATATCGCCAAGACTGATCCTGCTTTTCCGGAAGCGGGTACAAAGTGCTGCCCCAGTTCCAGCGTCTGTTTCTTTCCCTCGATATCGAACACGGCGCTATCCGATGCCGTCGTGATCAAGGTCACACCCTCCGGCGTTTTCTGCCCGGCGGAAAGGGTGCGCGGGTCCTGACCATTGATCACCACCACGGCCTTTCCCGGGAATAACCCGACAAGCGTCACGCTCACCGCCCAAGTGGTACTGCTCGCGAACCCAAGGCACAACATCAAAGCGCGCGTAAAATGCCGCATCGCACTGCGTCCGCATGCCTGCCCGCACACCATGAAACCTGTTGCCATATTCCGCTTTTCCTCCGACGATGGTCCCGGCTATTTTGCCAGCTTTCTGGATCGCCATTCGATTCCCTGGACGCAATACAATCTTGACGAGGGCGCCGCGCTGCCGGCAAACCTTGACAGCTTTTCCGGGCTCGTGCTGATGGGCGGGCCGATGAGCGTCAACGATAATCTGCCGTGGATCGCGCCGGTCCTCGCATTGATACGCCGCGCGATCGCGGACAACCTTCCCTGCATCGGTCATTGCCTCGGTGGGCAATTGATGTCGAAGGCGCTCGGGGGAGAAGTCACGAAAAATCCCGTCAAGGAAATCGGCTGGAATCCTCTGCTGGCTGAAAACAACGCTGTCGCACGGCGATGGCTGGGAGACGACATCACCGACCATCCGCATTTCACGACATTTCAATGGCACGGCGAGACGTTTACGTTGCCGGATTGCGCGACGCGGATACTGAGCGCCGATGCTTGTCGCGAGCAGGCGTTTGTCATCGGCAATTCTCTGGGCATGCAGAGTCATGTCGAAATGACCGCCGCGATGATCGAAGAATGGTGCGGCGATTGGGAGGCGGAAAATGTCGATGCTTCCGCGAGCGTGCAGCGGCCGGAAGAAATGCGCGAGGCGATGCAAGAAAAACTGCGCGCGCTCAATAACCTGGCCGACCGTCTCTATCGACGTTGGATCACTGGCCTGACGGTGTAATTAGAGAGATAAACTCAAGCACTGACGAGGCTTCCCTGGCGTTTCAGGCCGGAGAGCCCCTTAAAATGGCGATCTACACCATTTTGCGCTATGAAAACCTAGTCGCGGAAGTTGTTGAACTGCAACGGCACTTCATCAACCTTCGCTTTGCATAGCGCGATCGCCGCCTGCAGATCGTCGCGCTTGGCGCCCTGCACGCGCACGCTCTCGCCCTGAATCGATGCCGTCACCTTGATCTTGGCATCCTTGATGTGCTTGACGATTTTCTTGGCGAGTTCGATCTCGATGCCGTTGCGGACATTGATGATTTGTTTCACTTTGTCGCCACCAATTTTTTCCCGGTTTTTCTCGTCCAGCATTCGTACGTCGACGCTACGCTTGGCCATCTTGTTCAACAACACGTCCTTGACCTGCCCGAGTTTGAAATCATCGTCCGCGTAAAGCGTGAGTTCCAGTTCGCTCTGCTCGATGCGTGAGTCGGATCCCTTGAAGTCAAAGCGCGTCGAGATTTCCTTATTGGCTTGCTCGACGGCATTCTTGAGTTCGACTTTGTTGACTTCGGAAGCGATATCGAATGAGGGCATGTTGGAACCTGTAGGTTATTTGCGGCCGGTGGCAGGACCGGCCGCGTGGTTTGAGACTTTGACTTGGGCTGCAGTCTTACGCGTCACCTTTCGGCTCGCGCTTGCCTTGCTTGACGCTTTTCTTGCGCAACGCGGCCTTGTTGCCCGCAATACGCATGCGTAGCGCATTGAGCTTGATAAAGCCTGCTGCATCGGCCTGATTGTATGCGCCGCCGTCGTCTTCAAAAGTGGAGATGGTTTGGTCGAACAGGGAATCGGTTTTCGATTCGCGGCTCACCACCAGCACGGTACCTTTATAGAGTTTCAGTTTCACCGTGCCGTTGACCGTCTTTTGCGATTCGTCAATCAAGCCCTGCAGCAGTTGCCGCTCAGGCGAGAACCAGTAACCGTTGTAGATCATGCGACCGTAACGCGGCATCAGGTCATCTTTCAGCGCCAGCACTTCGCGATCCATGGTGATCGATTCCATCGCACGATGCCCGCGCAGCATGATGGTGCCGCCGGGCGTCTCGTAGCAGCCGCGTGATTTCATGCCGACATAGCGGTTTTCAACCATGTCGAGGCGTCCGATACCGTGCTTGCCGCCGAGGCGATTCAATTCGGTCAGCACCGTCGCGGGCGAGAGTTTCTTGCCATTGATGCCTACGATATCGCCCAGCTTGTACTCGAGTTCAATGATTTCCGGTTTGTTTGGCGCCTTCTCCGGTGAAACCGTGATGCGCCACATGCTGTCTTCCGGTTCAAAGGCGGGATCTTCAAGGATGCCACCTTCATACGAAATGTGCAGCAGGTTTGCGTCCATCGAATATGGTGCGCCGCCCCCTTTGCGTTTCTTGAAATCGACCGGAATCTTGTGCTTGGCCGCGTAGTTCAGCAGTTTCTCGCGCGACAGCAAATCCCATTCCCGCCACGGTGCAATGATTTTTACATTCGGCATCAGCGCATAGGCGCCCAGCTCGAAACGTACCTGATCATTGCCTTTGCCAGTCGCGCCATGCGAGACCGCATCGGCACCAGTTTTGCGGGCGATTTCGATCATGTGCTTGGCGATCAGCGGACGCGCAATGGAAGTGCCCAGCAAGTACTCGCCTTCGTATACCGTATTGGCACGAAACATCGGGAACACATAATCGCGCACGAATTCTTCGCGCAGGTCTTCGATGAAGATGTTCTGCTTCTTGATACCCATCGCCAGCGCCTTTTTGCGCGCGGGTTCCACCTCACCGCCCTGGCCGATGTCAGCCGTGAAGGTAATGACTTCACATTGGTAAACATCCTGCAACCACTTCAGGATCACGGAAGTATCCAGGCCACCCGAATACGCCAGCACCACTTTTTTTACGTCGCTCATACACTCTTTCAATAGCTAGAAATTAATAAGAATTCTCAACTCGATTCATCACGAATCAATCCGGCCCAACAGCAGAAACTCCATCAACGCTTTCTGCACGTGCAGTCTATTCTCCGCCTCTTCCCACACGACGCTTTGCGGCCCCTCAAGCACCTCACCGGTTACTTCCTCTCCTCGGTGGGCAGGCAGGCAATGCATGAACAATACATCTCGATCCGCGACAGCCATCATGCCCGCGTCTACCGTAAAATCGGCGAAAGCGGCCTTGCGCGCGGCGGTCTCGGCCTCGAAACCCATGCTCGTCCAGACATCGGTCGTGACAATATGCGCGCCCTTGGCGGCATCCTGGGGGTCAGCGAACGTTTCCAGGTGGCCGGCATCGAGCACTTCACCGCGCTGAGACTTCATTTCGTACCCGACCGGCGTGGCCACATTCAGCTTGAAGTCCAGCACCCGAGCGGCTTCCAGCCACGTGTAGCTCATGTTGTTGGCATCCCCGATCCAGGCGACGGTCTTGCCACTGATCGATCCGCGCTGTTCGACAAATGTGAAGATATCCGCCAGCACCTGCAGGGATGATATTCGTTGGTCAGCCCATTGATCACGGGAACACGTGAATGTGCCGCGAATCGTTCGACCTTTTCCTGCTCAAAGGTGCGAATCATCACCAGGTCAACCATGCGCGAAATCACGCGCGCCGTGTCTTCGATTGGCTCAGCGCGGCCGAGTTGCGTCGATTGCGAATCGAGATTGATTGCCTGACCGCCCAACTGATAAATCCCCGCTTCAAATGAAACGCGGGTTCGCGTCGAACTTTTTTCAAAGACCATCGCCAACATGCGATCAGTCAACGGCTGATAAGGGATGTAATTCTTGAAGCGATGCTTGAGGATTTTGGTACGGGCGAACAAATGCTCATATTCGTCGCGGGTGAAATCCTTGAATTGTAGAAAGTGTCTCATTGGGCTTTTTTCATCACGCGCCTGACAAGTGAACTACGCGGCTGCTTTACTGACTTGGCCAAGAAATGACTTTATCACCGGCACCAGTCGAGCCACGATTTCCCTTGCCTCGGACTCGTTGATGATCAACGGCGGCAGCAATCTGATCACGCTGTCCTGCGTCACATTGGTGAAGATATCGGACGCCAACGCCATGTTGACGATTTCACCGCAAGGGCGATCGAGTTCGATACCCATCATCAGACCCATCCCGCGGATCTCCTTGACGCCGGGCACGCCGGCCAGCGCCTGTTGAAATGCGTCCTTCATGATTCCGCCCATTTTGACCGCGTTGGCAAGCAGACCCTCTTCTTCCATGATTTCCAGCGTACGCAACGCAGCGACCGACACCAGCGGTCCACCACCAAAAGTGGTGCCATGATTGCCAGGCTTGAACAGATTGGCGGCAACGCCCTTGGCCAGGCACGCGCCAATCGGCACGCCAGAACCCAGTCCTTTCGCCAGCGGCATCACGTCCGGCGTAATTCCCGCCCACTGATGCGCGAACCATTTGCCGGTGCGGCCCATGCCGGACTGCACCTCGTCGATCATCAGCAACCATTGCTTTTGCGCGGTCAACTCGCGCAGTCCTTTCAAGTAGTCAGCGCGTGCGGGAACGATGCCGCCTTCGCCCTGCACCACCTCCGTCAGCACGGCGACCACGTCCTTGTTGTGTTGCGCGATGGCGCGAATCGCCTCAATATCGTTGTACGATACGCGGATAAATCCGGTGACCAGCGGCTCAAATCCCGCCTGCGCCTTCCGTGAACCGGTTGCGGCAAGTGTCGCCAACGTACGGCCATGCCATGCGCGTTCCATGACAATGATGTGCGGATTCGCGACGCCGCGCTGATGGCCATAAAGCCGCGCAAGCTTGATCGCGCATTCGTTGGCTTCTGATCCAGAATTGCCAAAGAACACGTTGTCCATGTCGGCCAGCGCACAGAGCTTGTCCGCCAGCGCGGCCTGCTCGGGAATGTTCACCAGATTCGAGGTATGAATAATTTTCCCTGCCTGTTCGGCGATGGCTTTCACCAGCTTTGGATGGGCATGCCCGAGTCCGGAAACGGCAATCCCTGCCAGCGCGTCGAGCATTCGTCGACCGTCGGTCGTGTATAGCCAGGCGCCCTGACCGTGCGTAAATGCGACCGGCGCGGGCTTGTAGGTATTCATCTGGTGTGGGGATTGCATTTGCGTCTCCTAAACCGCGTCCCGTTTGATGAGGGGCGAGACAAAAATGACAACGGCGGCCCGAAATGGTCGTCGGGGGCCGCCGTATCGTTTCAAGAGGAATAAATATAGGGCAAACGACTGTGCGGTGCAACATCCACGGTCAAGGCATCGACGTGCACGCACCCGCGGCACAAAAGAAAACCGCCAATCTCAAAGCCCGGTTGTCTGGGCACGATTGGCGGTATGTCGTAGGCGGACAATTTGCATTGCCCTCTAGAGCATGTACGGGTGACTTACGCTTGCGCGGCGGTCTGGCCTTTCGAGCCGATTGCTTTGATCGCAGCGGTCAGACGGCTCTTGTGACGAGCAGCCTTGTTTTTGTGAATGATGTTCTTGTCGGCGATCGAATCGATCGTCGACGAGGAAGTCTTGTACACCGCTTCTGCCTTGGCCTGGTCGCCAGTGGCAACGGCTGCCGTCACCTTCTTGATGGCGGTGCGCAATTCGGTGCGCTGCGCCATGTTATGACTGCGTTGCTTGGTTGCCTGGCGGGCACGTTTTGCGGCTTGTTTGGTATTTGCCATGATTTTTCCAGATTCTTGCGATGAAATTTGCGGGAAGCCTTGTATTATAGCGCACCACAATTAAAAAGCAAACCCGCTGATTTTGCTCGATTTTTACCCCCTTTTCGCCCAATCCTGCCTCCCATGAACTTGCTGAAAGCTGCCGCATCTGTCTCCGCGATGACCTTTTTGTCGCGCATTACGGGGCTGATACGCGAGATTATTGGCTTCAACCTGTTTGGTGCGGGCGCCTCCATGGACGCATTTCAGGTTGCCTGGCGCATTCCGAATCTGCTCAGACGCCTGTTTGCCGAGGGCGCATTCAGTCAAGCCTTTATGCCGGTATTTGCAGAATACAAAGCCAGGGGAAGCGAAACAAACACAAAAATACTCGCCGACCATGTCGCCAGCTTGCTTGCATTCATATTGTTTATCGTCACCGTTATCGGGGTAATCGCGGCGCCATTGCTCGTCTACCTTACCGCATCAGGTTTTTCGGCCGATGCCGCCAAGTTTGAGCTCACGGTCCAACTCGTTCGCATTACCTTTCCCTACATCTTTTTTGTCTCGCTCGTGGCGCTTGCCGCAGGCATTCTCAACAGCTTCAGCGCCTTCAAGGCACCGGCATTCACGCCGGTGTTACTGAATCTCTCCGTCATTGCAGCGGCTATCTGGCTCGCGCCGAGAGTGAATCCACCCATTCTGGCGCTCGCCATCGGCACTTTGGTCGGTGGAATGGTGCAACTGGTCTTCCAGATTCCGGCTTTGCTACGCATTGGCATGTTGCCGCGCATTTCCTTTTCGTCCTGGCGTTACAGGAAAGATGACGGGGTGGTACGCATTCTGGGACTGATGGCGCCCGCGATATTGGGCGTCTCGGTTGCGCAGATTTCGTTATTGCTCAACACGCAGATAGCCTCGTTTCTGCCGACCGGCTCCGTCTCATGGTTGACCGCCGCTGATCGCCTGATGGAGTTTCCTTCCGCCCTGCTTGGCGTGGCACTGGGCACCGTATTGCTGCCGTCATTGGTAAAAAGTCATACGGCGCAAAATCCGCAGGAATTTTCAAGACTATTGGATTGGGGACTACGCGTCACGCTTTTGCTCACCTTCCCGGCTGCCCTCGGGCTCGCCTTGCTCGGCACACCACTCATCGCCACGCTATTGCAACATGGGAGATTCACCGCCAATGACGTATTGATGTCACGCGCCGCGCTCATCGCGTACGCAGTCGGGCTGACCGGCATCATTCTCGTCAAGATCCTCGCGCCCGGCTTTTATGCCCGCCAGAACGTCAAGACGCCGGTGAAGATCGGCATCGCAACGCTCGTGATCACGCAGGCATTCAATCTGGCCTTCGTGCCACTTTTTGCGCATGCCGGGCTGGCACTCTCGATCGGGTTGGGTGCTTGCGTGAACGCCGGCCTGCTGTATTTCTTCATGCGCCAGCAGGGCATTTACACGCCGCAGCCTGAGTGGCTGGTTTTCCTCTTGAAGCTCGCCGTTGCGTTGTACATGATGGGCGGCGCCCTGTGGTGGGCTTCTGGGACTGAGGCCGAATGGCTGATGCTGGACACGTTGACGAAATGCGTGCGGCTTGCATGGATCATTGCGCTCGGGGCCACTGTCTATTTCGCGGCGCTCTGGGCGATGGGCATCCGCGTGCGGGATTTCCTGAAAAGCGGTATTTGATGATCACGTTGAAGCTTAACCGCGTCCTCCTCAATGACGTGTCGCCGCTGGCGCTTGCCATCGGCAATTTCGACGGCGTACATCTGGGACATCAGGCGATACTCGCCGCAACCCTTGCCGCCGCACATGAGCACGGACTCACCCCCGCTGCAATGAGTTTTGAACCGTTGCCACGTGAGTACTTTGGCCGAATTCGCCACGATTCACCGGCTCCACCTGCCCGCTTGATGAGTTTGAGCGAAAAACTTGCGGCATTTGCGCATGCCGGTATCAAGCTCGCCTTCGTTCCCCGATTCAACGCCGCATTTGCCGGTCAGTCGCCGGACGCATTCATCGCGCGCCTGGTTGCGATGCGCGTTCAATGGCTGATGGTCGGCGAAGATTTTCGCTTTGGGATGCGGCGCGCGGGTGATGTGGCGACGTTACGCACAGCGGGTGATCATTATGGTTTCGTCGTGGAATCGATCGCCGATATTGAAAAGTACGACCGACGCATTTCATCGACAGCGATTCGCGATGCACTGGCCGGTGGCAATATTCCCGCCGCCAGCGCCATGCTGGGCAAGCCATATCGCATCGTGGGCCGAGTCAAACATGGCAAGAAACTCGGCCGCACCCTGGGCTTCCCGACCGCCAACGTAACGCTTGGCTATGGCGCGCGACAACGGAATCCCGCCGTCTCCGGCGTGTTTGCAGTAAGATGTCGGCTTGTAACTCGCGGGCTCGAGGGAGTGGCGGGCAAGGTCGGAACGATTCTTAACGGCGTCGCCAATCTTGGCACCAATCCGGTGGTTTCTTCTGAAAACCGCCATCATCTGGAAGTCTTCCTCTTCGATTACGCAGGCGATCTCTATGGCCAACGCCTGGAAGTCACCTTCATCGAAAAAATCCGCGACGAACAAAAATTTTCGAGCCTGGATGCGCTCGTCACGCAGATGCATGACGATGTTGCGAAGGCAAATACCATTTTTGCGGATGAGTGACGATGGACCAAAAAGTTGACTACAAAAGCACGCTGAATCTTCCCGATACGCCGTTTCCCATGCGCGGCGATCTCGCACGGCGCGAACCGAACTGGGTCGCCGAATGGCAGCAGCGGAAGCTCTACGAAAGAATTCGCGAATCCTCAAAAGGCAAACCCAAGTTCGTCCTGCACGATGGCCCGCCCTATGCGAACGCGGCTATTCATATTGGGCATGCGGTCAACAAGATCCTGAAAGACGTCGTCGTCAAGTCGAAACAGCTTGCCGGCTTCGATGCGGTCTACATTCCCGGCTGGGATTGTCACGGCATGCCCATCGAGATATTTGTCGAAAAACAGCATGGCAAGAACCTTCCGCCGGAAAAACTGATGTCGCTTGCGCGCGCGCACGCCGAATCGCAGGTCGAATTGCAAAAGGCCGATTTCATGCGCCTCGGCGTGCTGGGCGATTGGGATCATCCGTACAAAACGATGGACTTCGCCACGGAAGCGGCGGAGATTCGCACGCTCGGCAAACTGTTCGAGCGCGGCTATGTGTATCGCGGTCTGAAGCCGGTGAACTGGTGTTTCGACTGCCAGTCGGCGCTGGCGGAAGCGGAAGTGGAGTACGAGGACAAGACGTCGATCACAATCGATGTGGGCTTTCCGATCGTTGATTCTGAACGCGAGAAACTGGCAAGGGCGTTTGGTCTCGCAAAATTGCCGGACGGCGCGGTGTACGCGGTGATCTGGACGACGACGCCGTGGACGATTCCGGCCAATCAGGCGTTAAACGCGCACCCGGAATTTGAGTACGCGCTTGTCGAAACGTCACGGGGAATTCTGCTGTTGGCCACCGAGCGTGTTAGCGACTGTCTCAAAGCCTATGCGCTCGACGGAAAGATCATTGCGTCCGCGAAGGGGCAATCGCTTGAGCGGATCGAGTTCAAACACCCCTTCTACGATCGCGTCTCGCCGATCTTCCTCGGGGACTATGTCACCCTCGACACCGGCACCGGCATCGTCCATTCATCCCCCGCTTACGGTGTGGACGACTTCAATTCATGCAAACGCTACGGCATGACGAACGACGACATCCTGAATCCGGTCATGGGCGACGGACGATACGTGGCCAGTTTGCCGATCTTTGGCGGCCTGAACATCTGGAAAGCACAGCCGGAAATCGTCAAGGCGATCGAAGCAGCGGGCGCGCTGTTCCAGACGTCGAACATCAAACATTCCTATCCACATTGCTGGCGCCATAAAACGCCGACCGTGTTTCGTGCGACCGCACAATGGTTCATTGGCATGGATCTGAAAGCGCCGGGAGATGACCAGACGTTGCGCGAGATGGCGCTGGCAGCCATCGACGCCACGCATTTCTATCCCGCATGGGGCCAGGCGCGCCTCTACGGCATGATCGCCAACCGGCCCGATTGGTGCATTTCGCGGCAACGAAAATGGGGAACGCCGATTCCATTCTTCCTGCATAAAGAAACCCAGCAGCCACATCCGCGCACCCTCGAATTTCTTGAGGCCGTCGCACAGCGCGTCGAAAAAGAAGGTATTGAAGCCTGGCAGCACATCACGGCCGAAGAACTCTTGGGCAATGATGCAGCCGATTACCACAAGATCAATGACACGCTCGACGTGTGGCTGGATTCGGGTGCCACTTTCAACACGGTGATGGCACTGACCCCAGCACTGGTGAAGCCGTCGACCGACGGCAAACCCGGGCAGGCGGATCTGTATCTGGAAGGCTCCGACCAGCACCGCGGCTGGTTTCATTCATCGCTGCTGGTGTCGTGCGCGATTAATGGCCGCGCGCCGTACGAAAATCTCCTTACGCACGGCTTCACGGTGGATGGACAAGGCAAGAAGATGTCCAAGTCCATGGGCAACGCGGTCGCGCCGCAAAAGATATCGGATACGTTGGGCGCCGAAATTTTGCGTCTTTGGGCCGGGCTCACGGACTATTCGGGAGAACTTTCGATTTCGGATGAAATTCTCAAACGTGTGGTGGAGAGTTATCGACGTATCCGCAATACGCTGCGCTTTCTGCTGGCCAACACGGCAGACTTCGATCTCTCCAAAGATGCATTGCCGGTGGAAGAATGGCTGGAGATCGATCGATACGTTCTCGTGTTGACAGATGAGTTGCAGAAGAAAGTGCTGGCGCATTTCGAGAAGTTTGAATTCCAGCCGGCCATGCAGGCGATCCAGAATTTCTGTTCCGAAGACCTGGGCGGCTTCTACCTCGACATTCTCAAGGATCGGCTGTACACGGCGGGGGCGAAGTCACAACCGCGACGCGCGGCTCAGACTGCGCTGCATCACATTTTGCAAACGCTGACGCGTTTGATCGCGCCGGTATTGTCGTTCACGGCCGAGGAAATCTGGAGCACCTTGAACGCGGGTGCCGATGAAAGTGTGTTTTTGCACGGCTACTACGCGCTTCCTGGCGTGGGAGACGCAGCAGAACTTCAAGCGCGCTGGGCCAGATTGCGTGAAATTCGCGCGATGGCGTTAAAGGGTATCGAAGATCAACGCACCGCAGGCACCATCGGCTCGTCGCTTCAGGGCGAACTGGAATTCTCTGCCCCGGGTGGCGACTACGACTTGCTCGCAAAACTCGAAAACGATTTGCGATTCGTGATGATCACTTCTACCGCATCCGTACAAAAGTCCACTGCGACGGAATCGGTTTCCGTCATCGTTAAACCGAGCACGCAACAGAAATGCGAACGCTGCTGGCACTATCGTTCAGACGTGGGGTCGAATACGGACCATCCCACCATCTGCGGGCGCTGCGTGAGCAATCTGTTTGGTGAAGGCGAGAAGCGATTCTATGCATAGCGAAAATTCAAAATTTGCCTGGCTCCACTGGCTGTGGCTCAGCTTTGTCGTGGTTGTGCTCGACCAAATCACCAAGTACGCCGTGACGGCCAACTTCCAGTACGGCGAATCGAAGGTCATCTTTTCCTGGTTCAACCTGGTACTCGCGCATAACACCGGTGCCGCGTTCAGTTTTCTGGCCAACGCATCCGGCTGGCAGCGCGAGTTTTTCATCGTGCTGACGTCAGTCATCACTGCGGTGTTGCTGTGGATGCTACGGAGCAATGCCGGCAATCGCGTTCTGTCGACCGCGTTGGCACTGGTCGTCGGCGGCGCGCTCGGCAATTTGTATGACCGCGTCCTGCACGGCTACGTTGTCGACTTCGTGCAATGGCATGCGGCGGGCTATTTCTGGCCCGCGTTTAACATCGCCGATTCGGCCATTTGTGTCGGTGCAACCTTGCTTATCCTCGACTCGTTGCGCAAACCGCCGGCAGCCACGCCGACGCATCCCGCCTCCAAGCAGGAAGGTTCGGCGTGACCGACAGGAGACGTGCGACGCTATCCATGACGAGGTGCCGCCTTCAATCGAGATAAACTCCAGTACTGGCGCGGTATTCAGGCCATTATCGGCCCGTAAGCCGCACCAGTGCTTGAGTTTCGTAAAACCATCTGTAACTGTGACGAAGAGAACCCCGCATGATTGAACCAGACGTACTCCTCGCCAACCCCCGGGGCTTTTGTGCCGGCGTCGATCGTGCCATCGAGATCGTGGAACGCGCGCTGACGCTGCATGGCGCCCCCATTTACGTGCGGCACGAGATCGTGCACAACAAGTTCGTGGTCGATGACTTGCGGAGCAAGGGCGCGGTATTCATCGAGGATCTTGCTGATGTGCCGGTAGGTGCCACGCTTGTGTTCAGCGCGCACGGCGTCTCCAAAGCGGTCCGCATCGAAGCCGCCCAGCGTGGCTTTCATGTGTTCGATGCGACCTGCCCGCTGGTGAAAAAGGTTCACGTCGAGGTGATGAAGCGGCGCCAGGATGGCTTTGAGGTGGTGATGATTGGCCACGAAGGACATCCTGAGGTCGAAGGCACGATGGGTCAATCAGAAGCAGGAATGTATCTCGTGGAAACCGCGGACGATGTCGCGAAATTGAACATCCCGGCAGGCACACCATTGACCTACGTCTCGCAAACCACGCTGTCCGTGGATGACTGTCAGATTGTGATCGATGCACTGAAACAAAAGTTTCCGCAAATCGTCGGCCCAAAGCACGACGACATCTGCTACGCCACCCAAAACCGTCAGGACGCCGTCAAATTCATGGCGCCGCAGGTGGAGGTAGTGCTGGTGGTCGGTTCACGAACCAGTTCGAACACCAATCGCCTGCGCGAATTGGCTGACACGCTGGGATGCACCACATACCAGGTGGATAGCGCGGAGGAAGTGCAACCCGAGTGGATCGCCGGCAAGCGAAGAATTGGTGTGACCTCGGGCGCGTCGGCACCGGAAGTGCTGGTACGCGACGTGGTCGCCAAATTGAAATCGATGGGCGCGTCAAGCGTGCGTGAGCTTGACGGAATTACCGAGAATATTACCTTCCCTCTGCCGAAGGGGCTGTCCCGCGATGGGACGGCTGATTAAGCCAGTCCCGCTCGCGAATCCAGCACGCCTGCGAAAACGCTAGTACCCGGACTTCGCCGGCGTCTCGTTCGTTGCAGGCTGCGGCGTCTGGTATTCCGTGCGAATCGCCTTGCGCGTCGCGCCTGATTTAATGGCACGGCACGTCGCCTTCTTGCCATTCATTTCCAGCTTGAAATCTTCGTCGCAGCGCTTGATGCAAAAGCCGCTCTGGTCGACTTCGTCCTTCATGCACGCTTCTGATCGGAGACGCTGGCGCGACGATGGTTCATACGAAGTTGAGTACCCGGAGGTCTGGGCAAAAGCAATTGGGGTAACCGTCACCAACAACACGACGGCTCCGAATAGGGCGCGTCCAACACGCGCCCCCGAGAAAAATCCGCGCCTAGACAAACTGATCATCTTTACCAATTGAAAATCTCCCTCCAGGAAATACGTCTTGCACCCTCGCCGCCACTATTGCGCGGCACAGGGAAGCTCGTCTTGTCTCCGGTCGCACCCGTTACAATGGTCTTGATGCTCTTGTCCGGAAGTTGAATGACAATGTTACCGACCGCCACCTGTCCGGTGATTTTCTGCCCCGCATAAGGAGCGGTATCGATTTTTCCCCCGGTCTTGAAGTCAAAGGAATACAGGAAACTGTCACCACCAACTGTGCACGGCGTGTTGTTCGGTACGTTGGTCACCACGACGATCGTGCCACTGGCAATCTGGATATCGAGATTCGCGCGTTCGCCGGGAGATGCACCGCCCGGGTTCAAATCGATAAACCAACCATCCTTGTTTCCATAGTCGACCGCGTTCGAACTCACTGTCCGCGTTGTTCCCAAGTCGGTCAGAGTCTGTTCCACCAATCGTCCAGATGTGCGGACATTCCCATAATCGACGTCGGTGTCGCGAATCGCATAAATCGACTGCTGGTAGGCCCACGGCTGGGGAGGAACCAAGGTTGCCGGATCCGATAGATCATCGCCACCCAGATAACGTCCGGTTCCAATGTATATGATCGGCTTTCCGTTTATCTTTGTAATTTCAGGCTTGGCTGTGATCGATTGAGGCTTGCCACCAGAATCCTTCAGGTCGGCGATGTGTTTCACCGTAGGGGGATCAACCTGCAAGTCGAAGCGCCACAAGTTACCCAGCAGGTCACCACCGTAGACATACAATGACGTGTTGTCAGTAACTGGATTGTTTGAATAACCCGACAGTTTTGCCAAACCACTGGGCTGGGTTGTGGTGCCCACATTGGTCGTGACTTTCTTCAGTACCACTCCAGTGAGAGCGTCGAGCATGTACAAATAGCCCTTGCCGGTGCCGGGAAGCACATTGTTGTAGCCCGAGGTGACGAGCACCACCCACTTGCCATCAGTGGGCCGCTTGGTGATGACAGGCGTTCCAAAGGAGTAACCCATATCCGCGTCAACGTTGTTAGGGCTCGCGCAGAGCGTCGGATCCGAACAGGTCTCCCACATTCCCTTGGGATTGTCCGGGTCCGTTACATCAAGCGCATAGAAGCCGCGCCCGCCTTTGCCCAGTCCCGCAACGAGGATGGTCTTCCAGGCCCCTGTTGGGCTCGCGCCCGCATAAATACTCGCCGTTGTCGGCGAGCCATCCACGGAATAAACGTGACGCACGCCCCAATTGTCGGTTGCCAATTTGTGCAAATTCGGCATGACGATCCTCGGCACATACGCCCACAATTCATTTCCATTCGCGCCGTCGATGGCGTGCAACATGCCGTCATTGGCGGCAATGTAAAGTACCCCTTTGCGCCCAGTGATCGCTGAACTCGCTTTGAATGTGGCAAATGTCGGCACGACGGCATCGACGAATTCGCCTTCCGCGTCCTTCACATATTCAGGTGTGGCATTGACCGAATCGCCCAACACGTGTTCCCGATTTCGAAACGCGTTACCCTCGAACTCCGATCTGCCACGCAGGTAGTTAACCAGATTCTGTCCGTCGTTGGCATCGCTTCGCTCGGCAACAGACAACAACGGACACTGCGACAAAGCGGTACATTTGTTCGCAAAGTACGGGCGCTCCGCGGCGATGCTCCCGGACGCGGAGGTGGAAAGACTGGACCAGTCAAAGGTCTTGAGTTTGTTCCCCGACGACGAATCAGGCGCCCAGATGGTGCGGGTATCACCCGTGGCGCTCACTTTGGCATCGAGCAAAGCCTGGGCGGACCAGAGAATGGCAGGAATGACGTTACCGGTATTCGGGTCGATTTTCTGTGCAACGATTTCTCCATCCCATACCGTTGTCCGGAAAGTCGAGCTGAAGATTGCATTGTTGGTCGGCGTGATATTCGGGCTGGACGTTGCCGAGGCCGATGCGGCCGCTGTTTGCACCTTCAGCGCCGACAGCGCCCCAGAAATACCATCCGCAAGCGAATTCGGGTCCGCGGCACTAAAGTAAATGCCCCGCCCGTTGACGGCGGCATGCCACAAATCATCAATCGCGGATGGTGAATTCTGCGCAGGCAATGGCCAGTTACATACACCGGAAGCCCAGGAACAGGTCGAAGCGCTTCCTTTGATCTTTGCAAAATCACTTGCCGCGTTGGTTTCGTAATCAGTTCTATAGTCCATCAAGCCCTGGATGCCGAGGCCGAGGGTGTAGGTAACCATGTGTTGATACGTTGCCTTGTCCTTGGCCGATTCATTCGTCGGCACGTTGTTGGCCGAGAGCGGGCCTGAGGTACGAAGATCCTGCTTGTAATAGTAAGCAGCCACGTCCGCCAGCGTATCGCTCGCACCAGACAGCGCTCCGTCAAATGCACCATCCACTCGTTTGGTAAATCCGCTGTCCGCGTTATCCTGGTTTCCCACACCGGCACCAGTCAGGTTTTGCCCGGCGTTACTGTTCCAATAGCCATCCGTTGTCAGCAACGTAAAATTCTGCTGGCAGGAATGCGTCATCGGATCATCGGACATGCCGGAGTTAATTCCGTTGGTCACATTTGCGTAGTAGCGACCGGCCCGGGACAACGCTTCGCGTAGCGGCGTGGATCCGTTGGTGCTTTGCGCATAAAGTTTGGTATACCAGTTGCTGCGCTGCGTGGCGTCAAATTTCCCCACTTTCAAATACTTGCTTGCCGTGACGGGATTGTTCGGGTTGATGGTCATGAAGCCAACGCGATAACGATCGTCGATCGGCAAGAATGCGCGACCCGTTGCGGTCTTCATCATGGCAAGGCGGGTGCGATAGTAGCTAAACCAGTTGGCAAAGTTCTTCGCTTCCTCGGCATAGGTACACGACGCCGCGGCAGCGCAGTCCGTACGCGCGGACGTTAAGGGCTTGGGATAGCTTGGGGTCGCCGGCTCGATATCGACGCGGCTAAAGCGCCCATATCGGGGATAGAGATATTTGGACACGTCGAATTTCTTGCGGCAACGCGGTGTCGCGGGCGCTCCGGAATTGCCGGTGATGGCGGTCGTTGCTTGCGCATCGGCGAGCGTTTTGCAGTAGCGGATTGGCGCGGGGAGCGTGAAACCCGCCGGTGCAGCGCCAGCCGCCGTGGCAAGCGCGCAGGTCGTCAAGTTGTCGTCACTGCAATACTCGTTCGCATCGATGTTGAAGTAGTAAGGATTGGAAGCAAGCGTTTGCACTTTATTAAATGATGTCGCATTGGTGCCTGTCGCCACCGGATATGCCACGTTGGCGCCGCTCGCGCCCCAATAGCGAAAATAAGGAACCAATCCAGAGACGTTGTCCTTGCCGTTGCGTTTGCAAACGAGGGGATTGGTCAGGTCGGCGGCGGAAGGAGAACTTGTATTGCAATACACGTATTCCTGATACGTATTCGTCAGATTTTTGGTCGTGGCGTTGAGATACGCATCCAGTTTGGCGCTGCCAATGGCCTGATCCCCAAGCTGGTGCCGGCGGAATCGATGCCCGCCGCATAGGTGATGTTGGGATTGTAATAAACCTGATTGAAGGCCGAGGCGTAATAGGGAGGTTCGCCATTGTTGCACTGGATCCGGCTGAACGTCGATGAAGCCGATCCCGAATACGCTTTGCAGTTATTGATGTTCGTACCACTCGACAGGCTATAGATGTTATCGGGCATGTAGTCCCACGCCATACTCCCCGAATCGTCCAGGATGTACATGAGATTGGGCAACACGGTGGTCGATGGCGCGCTGGCGAGCGGGACGTCAGACAGATCAGCAAGCTGCGCGCTGGATTGGGTTGCAAACAGACAAGCCACCACCAATGCCGCCAAGGGCAGGAATTTGGGGGACGTCATGGCACTCGACATGGTGATTCTCCTAAATAAATCATTTGCGGCGGGACTAGGCCCGTATTTCCACCGTGGTTTGAACAATGCTCACGGTGTTGCGCGGGCCTTCCACGCGACTGGTAATTCGGTAGTAGACATTCTTGGGTTTTGCAAAACCGGCGGAAGCGCCCGCACGAAACGAGTCACCTTCGGTCAGCGCGGCACCGCCAGCCAGATACTGAAGGGCTGAACAACCCCCGACTTCATAGCTGCCCGCTAACTTGCACTGGCGGTGTATCACATAACTTGTCTTGTTGCCCGCGACATCGGCCGCACCACCATTTACTTTAGGGGCATCCGCCCATACGGTGGCGTCGAACCATGATGGGTCCGGCAGTGGCAGGGTTGCGAAGTAGCCCGCCGCCGAATCAGTCGCCTGCAAAGCAGCACCTTTGCTGTTCGCTTCAAGCCATTCGACTGCGGCCTGGGTTCCCCGATCTGCGCCCGAAATGGTTGCTTGTTTCAACGCAATATTTCCTGAAACCATAACTGTGGTATCAACAGAGCGGAGCAAGGCGATACCCGCCAGACTCATGGCGACCAGCACAATGAGTGATATAAATAAAACTACGCCACTTTGCGAATGCCGAGGTGTGCGGCGCGGTCGACGTGTCAGGATTGGGATATTGGTTGCCATAGAGATGACCGGGTATCTTGAGTAGGTTATTAACGGACCGGCTTCCAAGCCATATTGCGTAACGGTACGATGGTTTGGAAAACTTTGTAGCGATAGCATTTCCAGTCGGGGTCGGCGCTCACATCAAGTGGAATGTCAACGCCCGCAGTGCCTGCGCCATACCACTGCGGTGCTGCCTCGGTCACCGTGCACAGCCCGGTGACGGGATCTGCTTTTTCTCTCAATGCGCTACGCGCCACAAGTGCCAGCTTGACCGCCAGTAGCCGCTGCCATCCGGCAGGCGTCGCCGGAGAAATTTTGGTCCACTCACTTGCAGAGATCTGACTGTCGAAAGGAGGAGTATCAATGCCATACAAGACCTTCATCTGCACAATACCGTCCGCGATCGGAGCCGGGTTCGTAGCGCTCGCGCTGGTCATGTCATCGTTTCGCATCAATTGATTGTTGACAATGGAATACGTGGCCGAACTGAGCGCATTGCCCATGTTATATACATAGCCCCCGGCCTCTGATCCCGTCACGCCTTTTGCAAAGGTCAAGCCAGCAGGCGTCCAGCCATTGTCAATGCCCGCAGGGTGATTGAAACGTATTGGCCGCGAGCTGCCGGTGGGATCGATGTAGTTGCCAGGTGCCGGAGCATGGGCAAGCTCCTTTGTCAGCGCCGGAAGAGCGGTCACGCGAAACATGGCGCAGTGGTGCGGAACTCCCGCGACTGTCGCATTATTTCCGGTGTCGTCCAATTGTGAAAGCACCAGAACATCTCCGGGCTGGTAAAAGCCGCGGTCATCGACGGAAATTGTCCCATTTCCGCTAACGTCAGCAGAAATCTGGGATGGTGGATTCACGATGTCACTGGAAACAAAGGAAATGCTCAACTGGTCGGGCAAATTTCCCGCCCCTGCCGTGATTACCGCCGGCACCAACCCCTGCAACCTGCTCTTTGGCGGTGGAGAATCATCGTCGTAGACGCGAATCGAGCAACCGAGCAATCCGTTGTTGTTGAAACCTTGTCCGGCAACGCGTAGCTCGCGCTCGAGACTAAAAAGGGCAAATGCCGCACTCTGCGAGGCATCGCCGCCGGATGTCGTCGTGCGCTTCTGGCCTTCGGAAATAGCGAACACCTGGAAAATGACCATCGTGCCGATCAAGCCGACCAGCATGCCGACCATCAGTTCGACCAGCGAAAAACCACTAGTTTTATTCATCGCTTGCATATCCTAAATGCATTCGCCGGTTGTGCTATTTGGCTTGGTTAAATGACAACTCATGTTGGCGCTCAATGTGACATTGCTGGGAGCCGCCGCATCTGGCGCCTTCCAGCGAACCACTACATTTACGGTCATGACAGTGGTACCCGCGGCACCCGCAACTATCGTTATAGTTGGAGGAAATGCTGAAGCGCCCGGGAGCCTGGCGACCCGGCAAGCCCATTGCTGAAGCTGGGTAGAGGGTGAAGTTGGGCAAGATGCAGCAGTGGACGCGTAGGTCGCCGCATTCTTCTGGTCAACTGAAATCTGCCCAAGAATCTCATTTGCCAGAAAACTCGCTTCGGATCGAAACTGTGCCCCGGAAACGTTCTTGGTCGCCACGGCCTGCATGCCAACCAGGCCAAGAATTCCGATGGAAAAAATCAGCAGCCCTACGAGCGCCTCAAGCAACATCACGCCTTGCTGATGTTTCTTTCCGCCACTTTGTATAGCAACATTTTTGTTTTGTACTGCGTTCATTTCCACTCCATCCTCTTTAGCACTTGCGCGTGTCGCCAGTGGGAATTGACGGGTCCGGATCGCACATCCGTACTTGCCCGCCAGGACTGACCGTGACTCGCAAATTTCGCGCGTCAGTAAACGATGCAATTGACGTTTCAATTTGAACTTGAGAAATCGGCATGGATCCGTCACTTGGGTTTGGCGTAAGCACGCGGCCAAGCGCATTGAATGTCACGATTGTTGCATCCGCAGGCGTTGGTGTCGCCTTGGCCGTGGCAGAACCGGCAGCGCCCGAACGTGTCTGAATCACGAGGCCATCCGGATCACTGGCCTCACTGACCCGCCAACTGGTTGTACCCGCGCTGGTCATTTCAAATTGCACATTTGTATTCCGGCTAACCGCTTCCGAACGGGCAAATTGCAATCCATTCAGCATAGCTTCCGCACCGGTACGAATTTGCGTGTTTTGCACCCAGGCGGAATACATCGGGAATGCGGTCACCAGGAGGATGGCCGCGATCGCGAGCGCGACCAGCATCTCGATCAACGACATTCCGCGCTGTTTGGCCATGGTTAGCACGTCTCGCCTTTCTTCGTTACCCAGCAAGTCGTGGAGTTGTTCCACCCTGACGCCGTAAACGTTGAGCCTTGGGCATTTGACTGATTTACCGTGTACACAAAGCCGCCCATTCCTTCTCCCGCCTTCCCAGTCGCCGTGATGGTATAGGTACTTGCCGTCGACGCACAACTAAAGTCAAAGTACCGTGACGTTGGCACAGGAAATCCTGCCTGCCAACCGCAGGCCCAGGCGCGGCACCACCCGCATAAGTGCGGTTGTCCAGAAAGAACTGCTCCATCTTGACCCGCGCATCACCAAGACCCGCCGTCGCCTGCTGAATCTTCGACCGCGTAACATAATCGCCATACATCGGCATCGCGATAGCCGAAAGAATTCCGATGATCGCCACCACGATTAAAACTTCGATCAGGGTAAAGCCGGCGTTGGCTTGACTTGTTCTTTTCATGTTTCCGTCCTTTGACCCCGTTGGGCAAGATGAATATTAGAGATGTCTTCCCGCCACCCCAAGTGCATGCGACAAGCGGTAGCAAAAGAAGAATCGGCGGGAAAATATTAGCCCAACGCCGTTAAATACGGGCGAAATTGTGAATTTGCTCACATATTCGCGGTGGCGGGCGGATTGTGGCGGCATTGGGGCGGCGCGAGAATCGGGCCATCGACACAAACAGGAAAGTTGTTGGTTCATTGCAGCCCGGATGCCTCAATGATGGATTCATAGCCAGCCCCGACATATTTGAAGCTGCGCGCTACCAGGGAAAGGCCTTTATCACGACACGCGACGCGACGCGACGCGGAAAACTCTAACACTGGCGCGGCTTTTCAACCATTTTCGCGAGTTAAACAACGAGTCCCGACACTTTTCTGGTGAATTTAGGGGGTGAGGAGTGAAGCCGCGGTACCCTTTTGTTTCTGAGACGAAAGGAGACCGAAATGAGTGGCACACACCTCACCTTGGAGGAAAGATACCTGATTCACAGCGCGATGTTGGGAGGAATGAGTCCGACGCGGATTGCGCGTCAGTTGAAGCGTGACCGTTCAATGATTTACGACGAGCCGCGCGGTCGCGGTCGGGGTCAATATTGCCCGCATGTTGCCAGGTCACCCGCGCGCAGCGGCGAATAGCGAGACGGACGAGGGCGGGGTTGGGGAGCGGCTAAGGGAAGGCTGGTCGCCGGCGGTCAGGGCCGGGGTGCAGCACATGAAGGCGTTCAGCTCTCTACGCGCCGCGGCGGCGGCAGTTTCTGCACACCAAGGCGCGGGCACAGCGTCCGGCGCTGGCGGCCCGAGGATGCCACCTGCGGATCGACCGGCCACTGGGAGGCACCCTGTCCGGCAGGGAAGGACAGGGCGTCCTGCACAGGTCGACGCAGGAGTCGCTGATGGGCTCATGGGGCGAAACCGTGCCAACGGTCAACAGGAGCGTCGGCGATAACGGCCTGCCCTTCAACGTCGCCAGGCGCGGAGTTCACCGCCACCACCGGGGACAAGGCCGTCTGCGCCGCCACTCGCCCACAGCGCGGCCCTGTCGGCGCGCGATCTTCCCAAGGCGTGCGGCAATCTGACACCAAATCGCGTCTTCAAGAGGCACACCCCCGCGCCACCTTATACCACCGCCAACCGGGGGCCGACTTAATGGCGTTTTCGCCCGAAAACACTCGCCAGTTCTTGAGTTTCGTTTTCAAATACCGGCCAAACCAATTATGTTACGTATTCCCCTTATTGGCTTAAAGTGGTGTCTGGGATATAATTTTGGGCTATCTTTCGCACTCACGCTGTTGTAGCTCAGTTGGTAGAGCAACTGATTCGTAATCAGTAGGTCGGAGGTTCGATTCCTCTCAACAGCACCAACATCCTTGCGGGATTTGTGTTCGGGGCGTACCCGATCCTCAAATTTTCTGCAGTATCGTGCCCGCATAGCTCAGGGGTAGAGCAACCGCCTTGTAAGCGGTAGGTCGTCAGTTCGAATCCGACTGTGGGCACCAAACGGATTTCCGGGGTAAATTTTCCACCCGCGGGAACGTCGCACCTCCTGCCCTTACTAAACAGGGTCTATTTCACGTTCCCATTTATGGCTCTCCTCCTCGCCCCGCTTTTCCGCCTGATTGCATTTTCACTGCTCGCTGTCGCGTCGGTCGTGGCGGCGGCACCGGTCAAAACACCCCACGTCGAAGCTGAATTGGTCGCCCGCAACCAGGCTTTTCAGCCGGGCCAGCCGGTTGAGGTGGCGTTGCGACTGAAAATCATCGATCACTGGCACACCTATTGGCAAAACCCGGGCGACTCCGGTTTGCCCACACGCCTCGCATGGAAGCTGCCTGCGGGGTTCTCCGCTGGACCCATTGAATGGCCATTCCCGAAGAAGTTGCCACTTGGGCCGCTCATGAATTTTGGCTATGACGGCGAAGTCATGCATCTGGTCACTTTGCAAACGCCGGCGGGTATCAAGACCGGTTCGCCGGTCACGGTTGCTGCAAAGGCAGATTGGCTCGTTTGCAGCGATGTCTGTATTCCGGAAAGCGCCGACGTTTCGATCACGCTTACTGCCGTTAACTCAACACCGCTCCCGGATACGCGCTGGGTTGACGCATTCGCAAAAGCTCACCTTGCGCTGCCGGGCAAGATTGAAAACTGGACGACGTCGGCGACAATCGCCGACGGAAAGCTCGTGATCGAATTCGCTCCACCCAAAGACACGTCGATTTCAATTGCCGATGCATCTTTTTTTCCGCTGCGCGAAGATCTGATCGCCAACGCCGCCGTGCAGGTTTTGAGCAAGACTGCTTCGGGTTATCGCCTGTCGATTCCCACGGCAGACCCGGTCAACGCAGCGCTCAAGTCTGTCGATGGCGTAATTGTCGCCTCTAGCGGTTGGAGTAATGCAACCACCGGAAAGGCGGTCGCTTTTTCCGCGCCGCTGACGATTTCCAATGTTATGTCGCCAAGAACTGCCGTTCCCGCGCTGCCAAACAGCGCATCGGCTTCAAGTCAGATGGGACTGTTCGCGGCATTGCTGTTCGCGCTGGCGGGCGGGCTCCTGCTGAATCTGATGCCCTGTGTATTCCCGGTGCTCGGCATCAAGATCATGAGCTTTGCCCGGCACGCACAGAGCGACCCCGCGCTAATGAGAAAACAAGGATTTGCGTTTCTGTTTGGTGTGCTGGTTTCCTTCTGGATTTTGGCGGGGATACTCATCGCGCTTCGATCCGCGGGCGAGTCGATCGGCTGGGGGTTTCAGCTCCAGTCGCCCCTGTTCGTCACATTGCTTGCCGTGCTATTCATGCTGATGGCGTTGAATCTGAGCGGCGTATTTGAAATGGGCTTGCGGCTCCAGACCGTGGCCGGCGGTCTTGCGCCGCGGGGTCATAGCACGCTGATCGATGCGCTCTTTTCCGGCGTGCTGGCGACCATCGTCGCGACGCCATGCACTGCCCCGATGATGGGCGCGGCCCTCGGTTTCACGCTATCGCAGCCGCCGGCCTTGTCGCTGCTGGTGTTCACCGCCATTGCAATAGGCATGGCGCTGCCAGTACTGACGCTGTCGCTCGCGCCACAATGGCTACGATACTTGCCCAAACCGGGGGCGTGGATGGATACGTTCAAAAAATTCCTGGCATTTCCGCTGTATGCGACCGTTGCCTGGCTCGCGTGGGTGTTGGGTTCGCAGATCGGCAATGATGGCGCTGCAAAACTATTGTTCGGGCTGGTGATTATCGCGCTGGCGGCGTGGCTGTACGGCCACTGGCAGGGTTCCAAGCCCGTGCGTGCGTCTCTGGTTGCGCTCGTCATTGCGCTATGCGGACTTGCGATCGCGTGGCCGAATGCCTTGCACACTGGCGCGCCGGGCGCCCGCACGGACGATGGATGGGTGCCTTACTCGACGCAGAAAATCGCGGAATTGCGCGGCCAGCACAAAGCGGTATTCGTGGACTTCACGGCAACGTGGTGCATTACCTGCCAGGTAAACAAACGTGTTGCCCTGAATCAGGAAAACGTCGTCCAGCGTTTTAAGGAGCTCGACATCGTGCGCATGAAAGCCGATTGGACCGTAAAGGATCCTGAAATTACCAGCGCCTTGGCGGCGTTCGGGCGCAACGGCGTGCCGCTTTATGTTTTCTACCCCGCAAACGGCGAGCCGCATACCTTGCCCGAAATACTTACGCCCGCCATCGTCCTGTCGGCGATCGAGACCGGGAATTCGTCGAAGGTCATTCGTTAGGCATTTGTTGCGGCGCGGGAAGTCGCGTTATGATCAGACGCCGCACTGACGCCATTTTCACCGCCGCAATGATTGCCGTTTCAACGAACTCTGAAAATCCTTGAATAAACGCTCCATTCCCGTTCTGCCGCTGAGCGTCCTGGTATTGCTCGTTGCCTTGACGTTTTGGCTCTCGCGCTTTGTTCAGCAAGACGAGAGCCGCGTGGATGGGCCCAAGCGCCACGATCCGGATCTGATCATTGACAACTTTGCCGCGCAGAAGCTCGGGGAAGGCGGCGACGTGGAATACGCAGTCAACGCCGTCAGGATGATGCATTTCCGGGACGATGATTCGTCCATGCTGGAGAATGTTGTGTTTACGGCCATTCAACCCAACCAACCAAAGGTGACCGCGACTGCGCCTCGGGGACAGCTTTTCAAGCACCCGGACGGGGATGACGAGGTTATGATGGATGGAGGTGTACGCATTGAAACAGAAGCGGACAGCCGGTACCCGCCAATCAAGCTGGTGACCCCTAGCTTAACCATCATTCCAGACCAGAATATCGCGCGCTCGGCAGATGGCGTTGTAATGGAAAGCCCCGCTGGCAGGCTGACCGCGAAGTCATTCCTGCTGAACACCATGACCCGCAACATTGCGTTTGAAATCGTTGATTTGAACTACGCCTCCAGGAGTAACCGATGACACCCGGACGATATGTCGCTCCCATCGCAATGATTGCATTTCTTGCGCCATCCATGGCGCATGGCGAAAAGGCCGATCGTTTGCAAACGCTTCGAATGTCCGCGAAACAGGGCTCCGCGGAGGGAAGCAAGGAAGCAAACCTGAAGAAGTTGGAGGGTGATGTGCTCATTACCCAGGGAACCATGCGAATCACGGCGGAGCGCGCCGTCGTCAAGGAATCCGATGGCGGCGTATACGCTTAATTGTTCGGCAACAACACCAATCAGATAACCTTTCGGCAAAAGCGCGAAGGTGAGAGTGATTTCGTTGAAGCCTCGGCAGACCGTGCAGAGTTCGACGACAAGACCGGAGCAATCAGGCTTTTCTCCCGCGTTCATTTCAAGAGTGGCGGGGACCTCGTCAATAGCGAGTACATGCAATACAACACGAACACGGAGAAGATGGAATTGCGCAATCAGGTTCCGGGCATGACACCGAAGGCAGGTACGGAGGAAGGACGCGTGGTATTCGAGATCAAGCCCCGCAGTCAGACTCAAAGCCAGCCCGCCGATGCCAAGGCGCCCTCCCGCAAAGCAAACTAATTGCCGCGAATTCGACATTGATGAACGAAGCCAGCGTATCAGCCGCGCCGCAAGATGTACCCGCGTCCAAAAGTGTGTTGCGCGCCGGCCGGCTGCGCAAATCCTACAAGAAGCGCGTTGTCGTCAGCGATGTGTCCCTTACCGTCGAAAGTGGCGAGGTGGTGGGCTTGCTAGGTCCAAATGGCGCTGGCAAGACCACCTGTTTCTACATGATTGTCGGGCTGGTTCCCGTTGATGGCGGCAGCATTGTTCTCGATGGCCAAGACATATCAAGGTTGCCGATCTATCGCCGATCGCGCATGGGCCTCGCCTACCTCCCGCAGGAAGCATCCATCTTTCGCAAACTTACCGTCGCCGAGAATATTCAGGCGGTACTCGAATTGCGCAGCCTTTCGTCCAGCGATATCGAGTCAAAGCGTGACTCGCTGATGGACGAACTGCACATTACCCATCTGCGCAACAATCCGGCCATAAGCCTTTCCGGCGGCGAGCGCCGCAGGGTCGAGATTGCCCGGGCGCTTGCGGTTGATCCAAAGTTCATTCTGCTCGATGAACCATTCGCGGGCGTGGATCCGATTGCCGTAATCGATATCCAGGAAATCATCAAATTCCTGAAGAACCGTGGCATTGGCGTGCTGATTACCGACCACAATGTGCGCGAGACGCTGGGCATATGCGATCATGCATACATCATCAATCAGGGTTCGGTCCTCGCCTTCGGCAAGCCTGAGGAAATCATTTACAATGAAGCTGTTCGCAAAGTCTACCTGGGAGAAAACTTCCGTCTTTAATTCCTTGGGCGGCGATGCATCTCCAGCATGAAACATAGCCTACAGCTCAAGCTCTCACAACACCTCACGCTGACGCCGCAACTGCAGCAGTCGATTAAGTTACTGCAGCTGTCGACGGTGGAACTCAATTCCGAGCTTGAGCGCTACCTGCTTGAAAATCCTTTACTCGAACGCGTGGATTCAGCGAGTGAATCCGGGGACTCTCCCGCGACCTTCAATGGCGCCGCCGATTACGGCGAAACCTCGCGCGAGAAAAGCGCTCCATCGGCCGAAACAGACAGCGTCGAATCGGGTGCAAGCGAGTCAAGTGCCGACTTTGGCGGCTCGATGGATGAAGGTGCCAGCTATGGCTCGTCAACGCGACGCCAATCGGATGATGATGAGGACAGTGAATATTCGCAGATACCGGCTGCCGAACCGACGCTGCAAGAACACCTCATCAATCAGCTGACCTTGTCGCCGCTTCAGGAGCGCGATCGCCAACTGGCGCTTATGTTGATTGCGCATCTTGACGATGATGGCTATTTGACCTACGACCTCGACGACCTTGCGGCCTTGATTGCGGAACATATCGACATTGAGCCCGAGGAGCTGGCCATTGCGCTACGGCATGTGCAAAACATGGAGCCGACCGGCGTTGGCGCGCGCTCGCTCTCCGAATGTCTTTCGTTGCAGCTCCGCACACTGCCTGCCGATACACCGCAACTTGATCGGGCCATACAGCTTGCCGAACATCATCTGGATGCGCTCGCCGCGCGCGATTTTCTGAAACTGAAGCGAATCCTGCGTTGCGATGATGTCGAAATGAAGCTGGTGCGCGAATTGATTGTTTCACTGGATCCCAAGCCGGGCCGGCGCTTCGGCAGCGGCGACATTCGTTACGTGATACCGGACGTGGTGGTCAGGAAAGCGGGAGGAAAGTGGACCGCCTTTCTCAACCAGGAAGCGATGCCGAAGCTGCGTGTCAATCGGCTCTACGCCGATCTGCTGCACAAGAGCCGGGATAGCGCGGGGAAGAATCTGACCGGGCAATTGCAAGAAGCACGCTGGCTGATCAAGAACATACAGCAGCGTTTCGACACTATCCTGCGTGTGACGCAGGCAATCGTCGAACGCCAGCGGCATTTTTTCGATCACGGCGATGTCGCCATGCGCCCGTTGGTGCTTCGTGAGATTGCCGATCAGGTTGGTCTCCACGAATCAACGATTTCGCGGGTTACCACGCAAAAATACATGCTCACCCCCAAGGGCATTTTCGAATTGAAATATTTTTTTGGTTCGAGTGTATCCACGGATACCGGCGGCGCATGCTCGGCCACGGCAATTCGCGCGTTGATCAAGCAGTTGGTACAGGCCGAAGATGTAAAGAAGCCGCTTTCAGACAATCGAATCTCGGATATTCTCGCCCAACAGGGTATTGTGGTTGCAAGGCGTACTGTCGCCAAGTATCGGGAGGCGCTGCAAATTCAATCCGCCAGTTTACGGAAATCTTTCTAGGATCTCGATGTCACAATGCATGTAATCAGTCGTTGTTGTTGCAATTGCTCTTGTCGTCGTAGTCCGTCGTTCTTTTGAGAAGTTAAATTCGCAGCGTGTGCACACTAGCCGCGCTTTTAGATAGGAGATTGGCAAATGAACTTGAACATGACCGGCCATCACCTCGAAATCACACCTTCAATACGTGATTACGTCTCGTCCAAGATGTCCCGAATCGACCGCCATTTCGAACAGGTGATCGATGTAAGCATTATTCTCAGCGTGGAGAAACTACGACAGAAAATCGAGGCGAACGTCCACTTGTCCGGCAAGGACATTTTTGTGGAAAGCGAAGATTCCGACATGTACGCGGCCATCGACCTGCTGGTCGACAAGCTCGACCGGCAAATAATCAAACACAAGGAGAAGGTCAAGAACAAACACGATATATCCGCACTGAAGCGAATTCCCACGGAATAGCGCTCGCCCGGCGACCGGCTGCGGCCGGTCGCCCGATTGGATATCCTGCATGCAAATTCACGCAAGCTCACGACTTCAGCAATACGACGCGAAAAGCGGTAAGCTACGCGCCTTTCCTGCCTCGAGTATTCCCTCTCCCGAATGAATCTCATCAGCAAGTCCCTGTCGGTATCCCGAGTTGCTCTGGATATGGACATCACGAGCAAGAAGCGTCTGTTCGAACAAATCGGCCTTATGTTCGAAAATGAGAATCGCATTTCCCGCGCAAGCGTATTTGATGCCCTTTTTGCCCGCGAAAAACTGGGTTCGACTGGGTTGGGGGTTGGTATCGCCATCCCGCATGGACGTATCAAACAACTGCGCGACACGGTAGCGGTATTCGTACGCGCCAAAGAGGGCATTCCCTTCGACTCGCCTGATGACCAGCCTGTGCGACTGGTATACGCAATGCTAGTGCCCGAGCATGCTACCGAACAACACCTGAATATGCTTTCCGAACTCTCACAAATGTTCAGCGATCCCGAATTGCGTGAATCTCTCCTGGCGGCAACCGACCCGGCTGTCGTATATAAATTGCTGACCGAGTGGTCGCCCTATGCCACGGCTAAGCGTACAGCAACTGTTTGAAGACCGGCGCGAGAAACTCCAGCTTACCTGGATAGGCGGCCAGAAGGGTGCGTCGCGAGAGCTCAACCATGACGCGTTGAATCGTCCCGGCGTCGGCCTGGTTGGACACTTCAACCTGATTCATCCGATTCTCATCCAAGCGCTGGGCCTGAGCGACCTGGAATACCTGAGCAACCAGCCGCCGCCGCGCAGGCGGCGAGTCTGGCCACCTTATGTACCGGAGAGACACTTTGCATCATCGTATGTGACGGTGCTGACGCGCCGGAATACCTCGTTGATGCGTGCGATCAATACGGCACACCGCTTTTCCTGTCGCAAAAGAAGAGCCGTGCATTTGTCAATTTGCTACGTCCATACCTCCAGCGCGAGCTGTCCGAGGTCACAACCAGCCATGGCGTATTTCTGGATGTTCTCGGCTTTGGAATCCTGATTACCGGAGATTCGCAGATTGGAAAAAGTGAGCTCGCCCTGGAGTTGATTTCCCGCGGAGCGGGACTGGTGGCCGACGATGCCGTAGAGCTTTTCCAGATCGGCCCCGAAACAATCCAGGGCCGCTGTCCGCCCCTGCTTCGTGACTTTCTGGAGGTTCGCGGTATCGGTGTCATCAACATCAAGGCGATCTTTGGCGAGACTGCCGTACGTCCCCGCAAGACGCTGCGTCTGATCGTGCATCTGGAACGCCCGACTGAAGAATACTTTCGTGGCCTGGATCGACTGCAGACCAAGTCAAGTTCCACTTCCATACTTGGGGTGGAGATCCCGACCGTGACGCTTGCCGTGGTCGCTGGCCGCAATCTGGCGGTGCTGGTCGAGGCAGCAGTGCGCCACTACATCCTGCAGACGCGCGGCTATGATTCGACCAAGGATTTTCTGGATCGACATGAAGAGGCAATGCGCGGGCATGGCGATCACGAGAGTCGAGATCCAGGGAACTTCGACGAAACCGGCATTTTCCGTGCCTTTGGCACGGATTGAATAGATCAAGCCGGTTCCTCTTCAAAAGGGAGACAGTCACGTGCAACTCATTTTGGTCAGCGGGTTATCCGGTTCCGGCAAGAGTGTGGCGCTGAATGCGCTCGCGGATTTGGGCTATTTCGCGGTGGATAACCTGCCAGCCACTTTGATTCCTGCCTTGCTGGAATCACACCAAAGCAATGTGCGCAGCGGGGAAAAGATCGCGATCAGCATCGATGCGCGAACCCGCGACACGCTTGCCGCCCTGCCAAAAATCGTTGAGGACTTGCAAGAGCGCGGCATCGATTGCCGAGTGATCTATCTGGAAGCCAACGATGACGCGTTGGCGCGCCGTTTTTCGGAAACGCGCCGGCCGCATCCGATGACAGACAGGGTCAGCGGCGGGATTGCGGCTTGCATTGCCGAAGAGCGCGACCTTCTCTCCGAGGTCGCGGATCTGGCGCATCGCATGGATACGTCGGATGTCCGCCCCAACATCCTGCGCGCCTGGATCAAGGATTGGCTGCGGATTGACCAAGCGCGAATCACGCTCGCGTTTCAGTCATTTGGATTCAAGCACGGCATTCCGATCGACGCCGATTTGGTATTCGACTCGCGCTTCCTGCCAAATCCGTTTTACGATCCCAAGCTCAGGCCTCTCTCGGGCAAGGATGCGCCGGTCAAGGAATTCCTGGAGGCCGACTTGAACGTGGCGCGCCTGATTGACGACATCGCCTCATTCCTCATGCGCTGGCTGCCATTTTATGTCCGCGACAATCGTGCCGCGTTGACCATTGCGATCGGTTGTACCGGCGGCCAGCACCGGTCCGTATATATCGTCGAAGAACTCGCCCAGCGTTTTGGCACTGATCAGCAAATACTAATCCGGCATCGCGACCTTTCATAGCAAGGCCAGTCGATTTTTGTGATCAAATCCATTCTCGATGCCGTTTCTGAATCGGTGCGTTTCCGTGCCCCGGAGATGACCAAGCTGCCGATCTTCCCACTTGGGTCGGTTCTCTTTCCAGGCGGCAATCTTTCACTCAGAATTTTCGAGCAACGTTACATGGAAATGGCCAAGGTGTGCCTGAAGAATGGCACGCCGTTCGGCATCGCATTAATTCGCACCGGCGAAGAGGTCGGTGCACCTGTCGAGCCGGAAACCGTCGGCACGGTAGCGCGAATAGTCGAATGGGACATGCAGGATCTTGGAATATTGCAGATCAGAGTGCGCGGTGAAAGCCGGTTTCGTCTCGCCAACAAGTCCGCCACCCAATCCGGATTGATCGTCGGTGACCTGTCACTGATTCCTGATGATCTTCACGTCGATTGTCCCGAATTGCCGCCATGCGCGGCATTCCTGCGCAAGGTCTTGATGCAAACGCGTTCGGAGCATTTGACGCATGCGCAATTCGACGATTCAAGCTGGGTGGGTTTTCGTATCATCGAAATTCTGCCACTCAACAACACCGTCAAGCAAAAATTGCTGGAGCTCACGGATGCACGGATGCGTCTCGAAATTTTGCGGCGGTTTCTAGGTGAACAAAAACTAATCGCCTGATCGCCTCGCCTGCAAGATTCGCTTTACGGGAGCTGGAATGGCGGCACCTGTTGCCTCTTCAAGATTCACCCACATCAAGCCAGGTTCCATGGCGCGAATTGCGATGCCCGTTACGGCAATCTCGACCGGAAAAATGGACAACGAATAGTGCGTGAAGCCATGCTCAACGCGATCGAGTTCGCGCACGGTCCGGCCTTTCAGGGCATAGCGTGTATGCAGTACCTCGAACACGTCCTGCTCAACCGGCAGTTCCGGCAGGCACCATAGTCCGCCCCAGATACCGGTCGGCGGGCGCCTTTCCAACAATACTTCGCCACGGGACAATATGACCAGCATGCGGGTCTGCCGGTGAGGCGTCTCACGCTTTTCGCCTTTCGCGGGTAATTCTTCGATGCGCCCTTCATTGAAAGCAACACACGATCTCCGGACCGGGCATAGCAGGCAAGTCGGCTGTGTTCGGGTGCAGATCGTGGCGCCCAGATCCATCAGGCCCTGAGTGTAGGATTCGATTTCCGCCTTGGGGAGTTTCTTTTCGGCAATCAGCCAAAGCGCATCCTCAACTGGCCGCGATCTGACATCGCCTTCAACGCCAAAGTGACGGGAAAACACACGCTTGACGTTGCCGTCGAGAATGGGGCGACACTTGCCAAACGCAAAGGCACTGATCGCTGCAGCCGTTGAGCGACCGACGCCGGGCAGCGCAAGGATCTCCTCAAAATCTTCGGGAAAATTACCTTCGTGAAATTCCGCGATCTGTCTGGCGGCACGATGCAGATTCCGTGCGCGCGCGTAGTAGCCAAGCCCGGCCCACAGTTGCATGACGTCGTCGACGTCTGCGCAAGCAAGCGCCAGGACATCGGGAAATCGCGAGAGGAAGCGCTCGTAATACGGAATTACCGCCGCCACCTGCGTCTGCTGCAACATGATTTCCGAAAGCCAGATGCGGTAGGCGTCTCTTGTTTCCTGCCAAGGCAAGCCGTGCCGGCCTTCTCGCAACTGCCACGCGGTGATTTTTTTTGCGAATGCGCTCATTCAGTTGTCAGACCAGATTTTCGAAGATATTACAGATTCATTGGCGCCGCCGATATCCGTTCGTCATTTCGACGCTTCCGGAATGGCGATCGACGGTATAAGACAATAGTACCCGCATCAAGCCATTTGCTTGTCATAATGTCGCAGTGAATGCTCCACTCAAGATCGGCCTTTCGGCACGCCTGATGTATCCGGAACCGGGACGCGCATGGTTGCCCACCAAGACACTGCAATATGTTGAGCAGTGTGTGGCGCACTGGGTGATGTCGGCCGATGTACTGACGTTCATGATTCCGGCGATCAGCAAGGAAACACCGCATGGACCAGATCGACTGAACGTTGATCATTATGCCGCCCACCTCGACGGACTGGTGCTGCAGGGCGGTGCCGACGTCGCCCCGGAAACCTACGGTGAAACGCCGCTTCGCCCGGAATGGGCCGGCGATCGCATTCGTGATATCTACGAATTGGAACTGATCCGCGCCTTCATGGCGCGGAAAAAGCCCGTGCTGGGAATCTGCCGCGGCATGCAGCTCGTCAACGTCGCCTTCGGTGGAACGCTGTTCCAGGACATCGCGCTGCAAACCGGCTCAGAGATCACCCATCAGTGCCGCCGGCGTTATGAGGACAATTTCCATACGATGCGTATCCTCGCCAATACCGGCCTCGCGCGTCTGTATCCGGAAGTTGAAAACGCGACAATTAATACCATTCACCATCAGGCGGTGAAGGATATCGGACGCGACCTGGTCGTTGAGGCCCGCTCTACCGAAGACGACATCGTTGAGGCCATTCGTTGGACTGGTTCCGGTTACGTGGTTGGCGTTCAATGGCACCCGGAATTTATGTCGCCTGTAGACCCGACCCTGCTCGACGGCAAGCCTTTGCTGTCAGAATTTCTCGCCGCTGCGCGCGGTTGACCTTCTCTGTCCCTGCCATGGGGACTTGCATCGAATGGCAAAGCCATATCAATAGCTTTTGACTATCGTCAATATCCAATCAATCAATTGGAGCAGTCTAGATAGACGCCGTATGCTATCTATCTGCAATACGTGCAGACAGCCTGTTTGACGTTTTTTTGACGAGGAGATTCACCATGAAACTGAAAGGCACCAAAACCCACGACAACCTGAAAGCGGCATTTGCCGGCGAATCGCAAGCCAATCGCCGTTACCTGTATTTCGCAAACAAAGCTGACGTGGAAGGCCATACCGAAGTGGCATCGTTGTTCCGCAACACCGCCGAAGGCGAAACTGGGCATGCACACGGCCACCTGGATTATCTCGCCAGCGTGGGCGACCCCGCTACCGATTTGCCGATCGGTTCGTCCGAGCAAAACCTGAAGGCCGCCGTTGCCGGCGAAACGCACGAATACACCGACATGTATCCGGGCATGGCCAAGTCAGCACGCGACGAAGGCTTCGACGAAATCGCCGACTGGTTTGAGACGCTTGCGAAGGCAGAACGCTCGCACGCCAACAAGTTCCAGAAAGCGCTGGACGCATTGGTTGCCGCCTAAACACTGGTGACGTGATCAGAAACGGGCGCAACAAATTGGTTGCGCCCGTTACCCGCCTCCCGCCTTTCTCGCATTTTCCGCCTCTCACCCTGTACTCCCTCCTTCACCGCAAGAGAACACCATGTCCACGCAAGAAGGTTCACTCGAAGCCCCGACCCGACATCCCATCGACTGGCTGAATCCGGATTTTTATTCTGTCGAGTCCGCCATGAAGGAAATGGAGCGGGTGTTCGACATTTGCCACGGTTGCCGCCGCTGCGTGAGCCTGTGCAACGCCTTTCCGGTCCTCTTCGACCTGGTCGACGCCAGCCCGACAATGGAAGTCGATGGCATACCGAAAGAAAAATACTGGCACGTGGTCGACCAGTGTTACCTCTGTGATGTCTGTTATATGACCAAATGCCCATACGTGCCGCCGCACCCGTGGAACCTGGATTTTCCACACCTGATGCTGCGCGCCAAGGCGATCCAGTTCAAGCAAGGCAGCGCGACCAAGTTCCGCGACACCAATCTTTCAGCCACCGATCGCAACGGCAAACTGGCGACGATTCCGGTGGTGGTGCAATTCGTCAATGCGACCACCAAAATGCCGACGGTACGCAGCATCATGGATAGCGCGATAGGCGTGCACAAGGATGCATGGCTGCCGGAATTTGCATCGAAGAAATTCCGCCCGAATGCCGCGAATAGTGCGGCACATCCGGTGCAGGACGGTCAGCGCACCAAAGGCAAGGTGGCGATTTTTTCCACCTGCTACGTGAATTACAACGAGCCGGGAATTGGGCACGACCTGCTGAAGATCCTGGCGCACAACAACGTTCCGTACGTCATTGTCGAAAAGGAAGCCTGCTGTGGCATGCCGAAGCTTGAACTGGGTGATCTCGAATCCGTCGCCGCGCTCAAGGAAAAAAACATTCCTCCGCTCGCAAAGCTTGCCAAGGAAGGCTACGCCATCCTCACGCCGATTCCGAGTTGCACGCTGATGTTCAAGCAGGAGCTGCCGCTGCTGTTTCCAAACGACGCCGACGTGAAGGCCGTCAGGGCGGCGATGATGGACCCGTTTGAGTATCTGGTGTCACGTCAGAAGGACGGCCTGCTGAAGACCGACTTCAAGACGCCACTGGGTAATGTTTCGTATCACATCCCCTGCCACTCGCGCGTGCAGAACGTCGGCCAGAAAACTCGCGAGATGCTGGAAATGGTGCCCGGGACCAAAGTCACTACCATCGAGCGATGCTCGGGCCACGCCGGCACCTGGGGCGTGAAGAAAGAGTTTCACGAAACGGCGCTCAAGATCGGCAAGCCGGTATTCCAGCGAATGCTGGACGCCGAGCCCGACTACATCAGTTCCGATTGCCAGCTCGCCGGACACCACATCGAGGAGGGTATCGGGCAGTTGAAGAAAGACCCGGCACCTGCCAAAGCCACGCTGGCACATCCGATCACCCTCGTACGCAAGGCGTACGGACTCCCCGAGTAAATCCACATGACCACGACCACCATGAATCCAATCACCCGCGAAAACCTGATGACGCTTGAAGCCTATGCCAAGGCGCGCCCCGAATTCCGTGCAAAGGCCATGGCCCACAAGCGCCTGCGCACCGTACATATCGGCGAGCACGTCACGCTGCTGTTCGAGGACGAGATGACCGTGCGCTACCAGATTCAGGAAATGCTGCGTATCGAAAAGGCCTTCGAGGAAAGCAGCATTCAGGACGAGCTTGACGCCTACAACCCGCTCGTTCCGGATGGCCGAAATCTCAAAGCGACGATGATGATCGAATATGGCGACGAGCATGAGCGGCGCGTCGCGTTAACCAAACTCAAAGGAATCGAGGACAAGACCTGGATACAGGTCGAAGGCTCGCCCAAGGTTTATGCGATCGCCGACGAGGATCTTGAACGCGAAAACGACACCAAGACTTCCGCCGTGCACTTCCTGCGCTTCGAGTTGAGCGAAGAAATGGCAGCGGCCTTGAAGTACGGCGTGTCACTAACGATGGGAATCGATCACGCGCAGTACACGTCGACGACCACGGTGAGCAACGAGACCCGCGCCGCACTGGTGGCAGATTTGCGCTAGACGTTTCGTTAGAGGACAGCGGCGAATCTCGGCGACAAACTCAAGCACTGTCGCGGCTTTTCAGGAGAAAATGCCGTAAGAACCTCGCCAGCGCTTGTGTTTGCCTTTATTGTGCTGTGACGAGCGCTCAGATTTCTCCCGCCCATTCGCTGGCGACTTCACGAAAGCGCCGGCCAATCTGCGCCAAGGTATCCGGCGTCAGGGCGCCCGCCTCGACCAGGTCAGCATTGTGCCGAAGGTGTGCAATCGAGGCCGTACCCACAATGGCGCTGCCGACTCCCGGCGCGAACGCGCTGAAGCGTAGCGCAAACGCATCCCAGGGCATGCCAAGCGTATCAAGGCTCAACGCTTGCATCCGCGTCCAATACGTCTCGCAATACTCGCCTGCGGGCCGCTGTGCATGCCGCCATGGTGCATTACCGAGCGGCCGTTTGGCGATGACACCCATTCCGGCCGTTACGGCGCGAGGCAGAACGGCTAGCAAACTGCCTTGGTCAAATAGATTGACCGAACACTCGACGCTGCCAAAATGTCCGCTTTGCACCGCCCACGCCAATTCGGCGTTCTCGCCCGAATAGGCGGCGACACGAATCTTGCCCTGTTCGCGCGCGCGCAATAGCGCGTCGATCACGCCGCCCGACTTCAGCGTTTCCAGCGGGCATGAATGCAGGTGCACGATGTCGATGACGTCGGTATGCAAGCGGGAAAGCGCCTCATCGATGCCGGCGACTATGCAGCCATGAGTCCAGTCCGCGTGCCCGGCGATGCCATAACCGACCTTCGTTGAAAGCACAAATTCAGACCGCCGATGCGCCAGATGACGGCCGATGCGCTCCTCGGAAAGTCCGTAGCCGCGAGCGGTGTCGATCAGTGTGATGCCGCAATCGAGCGCCGCATTCAGCAGCGCACCGGCAACTGATTCATCGAGTGATTCGCCACCGATCTGTCCGGCGCCGAGACCGAGAGCTGAAACCTTCAGCCCGGTGTTGCCGAAATCGCGTTGTTGCATGGGGCTCCTGATTCGAGGCTGAAATGAATCAGGCCGCAAACGCGGCCTGAAAAATCTGGAGCGGGCGAAGGGAGTCGAACCCTCGTCACTAGCTTGGGAAGCTAGGGTAATGCCGTTATACGACGCCCGCAGGGCGGATCACCCGTACGGAGTGAGTCGACAGGCAAATTCTATCTGCCTTCAGCGCGCAGGGCAATTTTCTCGCTCGATTGAACACAGCGCTGGCAACGCGAATGGCACACTCGAATCCGTTTGGCGAGATCCATCGTAACAATGGTGCATGATCACGCGTTTCCCTGAGGCGCCCGTTTCCCGGATTTCCGTGACGGGCACTTGACCCGTCCGGACAGTTCGTCCTGGCGGGTCTTTTTTTGGTCTTACCGATTCTGCGCCATCCCATTCATACCGCCCGCATTCCGGCCACGCGGAATACGACCCGCCCGTTTGCGCCTTCCGATGACGGTTCGCGGCCTCCAACCGTCAATTGGTCGCAAAATCGATGTCGGTAACCGGCGGCCGCCGCACAATTGCCTCATTCCCGATTTGCCTCATTCCCGATCCGCAGGAGCCGCCATGAACCCGATCAAAGCTGTTGGAGACCTTAGCAAAGCCATCACATTCCCGTTCACCGCCCTGTTTGTGGTCGGGCTGTGTGGCGCCATCAATTGGTTCACCAGTCCTGGCCACTGGTGGGTGCAATGGGTCGCCTTTGGCATGGGCATCGCGCTGCTGTGCATATGGGCGCGGGCACTGAAGACCTTGATCGGCGCGGGACTGCTGGCGGGATTCGCCTATCTTGCGTATCGTTGGTGGAATCGCAGGTCGCCTCGCGCTCAGGATCGGGATTCCGCCGGAAATGTGATCCCGTAACGCCAGTCCCCCTATGCAACCACCACGAATCTCAATCATGTCATCCGGGCCAGAAACGATCCCCTTCAGCAAAGAAGCCATCGCGGCTGCGCAGAAAAAGCTCAGCCGTGATGTCGATGGTGAGCATTTCCACCCGCTGGAGGCGATCAGCATTTTTCGACGCTGGCCGCGGAGTTTTGCGCGCAATTTTGTCTACACGCTGATTTTCAACACGCTGTTTGCGCTGGCGTTTCTGTTTATGGGCGTGATGTTCGCGCGCATCGAATCGGCGTCGCAGGTGATTGCAGCGTTCGGACGAAATTTGCTGATATCCAACGTTGTCGGCTTTTCCTTCTGGGCTGTCTTTGCGCTGATGGGCCCGGTCATGCGCGCGATCAACCGCCAGTCTTTCGTGGTGGTTTCGCTCTCCTACGCGACCATCGGCACCGTCATCGTAACCTTGAGTTTCTTCGCCATCAGCTTCATTCCCGGTTACGGGAACATGAATCAGTGGTTATTTTCACCTCAGCAGGTAACCACCAGCTTCATCATCTCGCTGTGTATTTCGCTGGTCCTCGCCACGATCTGGCGGCGACGCCTCGATGAGCTCGCCGCCCAGATGGCTCTGGCGGAAGAGCGCGGGCGGGTCGAAGCGGCCGAACGCGCGGCCGTGCAAGCCAACCTGCGCGCGCTGCAAGCGCAGATCGAGCCGCATTTCCTGTTCAACACGCTTGCCAACGTGGTCGGCCTGATTCATCCGCAGCCGGACACCGCAAAACTGATGCTGGAAAAATTCATCGCTTACCTGCGCGCCTCGCTCGCCGCCACGCGCGAACAGGAAACCACGCTCGGCAATGAATTCCAGCTAATGGCCAACTACCTCGCGATTCTGCAGATCCGCATGGGTGATCGTCTGCGTGTTGATGTCGATTTGCCCGCCGACTTGGCTGCGTTGCACATGCCGTCCATGCTGTTGCAGCCGTTGCTGGAGAATGCCATCAAGCACGGTCTGGAGCCGAAGATCGAGGGCGGCAGTGTGACCCTGCAAGCGCGACGCGACGGCGAAATGCTGCGAATTACCGTGAGCGATACCGGGCTCGGCTTCAGTGACGCAACCTCCCAGGGAATTGGCTTGCGCAATGTGCGTGAGCGCCTCGCCAAACTGTTCGACGGCAAGGCTTCTATTGCGATTGAGGAAAACCAGCCGAGCGGCACGCGGGTGATTCTCGACCTTCCATACACCACTCAAACGACAAACTCCAGCACTGGTGCGGCTTCTGGCGTCGTTTTGGCCTGAAAGGCTTGCCGGCGCTAGTGTTTTGCCTCTTGGACTTTATCAAAACCCACATTGCGAGCCCGTATGACGACCTACCCGACCGCCATCATCGCCGACGACACGTGAGCAGGGAATTCGCGTCCCATGGGACGCGCCTGTGAGCGCCCAAGCCCGATGCAGCGGGCGCGGGAGTGATTATCGAAACCCACATTGCGAGCCCGAATGACAACCGCCCCGACCGCCATCATCGCTGACGATGAACAACACCTCGCCAACTACCTGAACGACCGCCTTTCCGCGCTATGGCCGGAACTTTCGATCGTGGGCATCGCCAAGAATGGCCTGGAGGCGATGCGACTGGTGGATGACGAAAGTCCGGCCATTGTTTTTCTCGACATCCGCATGCCGGGCCTGACCGGGCTCGAAGTCGCATCGCGCCTGGACGCCAAAACCCACGTCGTGTTTGTCACTGCCTACGACCAATACGCCGTCGAAGCCTTTGACCGGCAAGCGGCGGATTATCTGCTGAAGCCGGTGACGGATGATCGCCTCACGCGCACCATCGCCAGACTAAAGAAAAAAATTGCCCAGGCGGAATCGCCCGGCGATGTCGCGGGCATTCTCAAGCAACTGGCACAGGTGCTACCCACTGCCAAAAACAACTACCTGCGCTGGATTCGCGCTTCGGTCGGCGAGACGGTGCGGCAGATTCCGATCGATGAAGTGCTCTACCTGCAGGCGCAGGACAAATACGTCAGCGTCTACACAAAGGATGGCGAATCGTTGATTCGCACGCCATTATCAGAACTTTCTGCACAACTCGATCCCAACGAATTCTGGCAAATTCACCGATCGACCATCATCAACGTCAACCGCGTCGTCTCCACCCAGCGCGATGTCATGGGACGCACGCAAGTGAAGCTCAAGGAATGCAAGGCGGAACTGCCGGTCAGTCGCGCTTACGCGCACCTGTTCAAGCAGATGTAGGAATTTTTAAACAGCTATTTTCTAGCCGCCATTTGCCGGTCATGCCAGCGCGACAGCACGGCGAGCGCGACCACCGCGCCGATCAGGGCAAAGAACATGTCGGACTGCGTGTCCCAAGGGTCACCCTGCGTGCCGAGAAATGCATCCGCGCCCTGCCCCAGCCACAGCGCCGACCACCACTCGATGATTTCGTACATCGCTGATATCCCGAGGCAAATTGCCACGCACAGGAACGCGACCAGCTTCTTCGACGGAATATTGAACACGCGAATCAGCAGCTCGCGCGCCACCATGGCCGGAATGAAACCTTGCGCGAAGTGGCCGATCTTGTCGTAGTTATTGCGCGTGAAGCCGAACCAGTCCTGCATCCAGAATCCGAGTGGCACGCGCGCATAGGTGTAGGCGCCGCCCAGCATCAGGATCAGGCCGTGAATGGCGATCAGCCAGTACAGCAGCCGCGTGAGCTCCAGCTTCTTCCACGACGCCCACATCATCGCCAGCGCCACGAACGCAGGGAAAACCTCCATCAGCCAGGTAGCACGATCAAATGGCGCCCAGCCTGAGGCCAGCAGGCCCGCCAGCCACACAAAGGTAAGGCCACGGAGCTCCATCGGGGCCATTGCGGTTGCCATTGCGGTTGAATTCATTTTCATGATGAGTTATTGGTTTCGATCAATCTGTGAAGCGCAGCCGCGTGCTACACTTTTTTCAGTGCAATAAATTCAAGCGAGTATACAAGTGATGCCAGTCCTGCAAGTCAACGGCAAGCCACAGAAAATTTCCCCGGGCAGCAGCGTGGAGAAACTCATTTCCGCCCTCAATCTGGAAGGCAAGCGATTCGCCATCGAGCTTAACGGCGAGATCGTTCCCAAAAGCCGCCACGCGGCAACAATGCTCAGCGATGGGGACAAGCTGGAAGTCGTCATCGCGGTCGGAGGTGGTTGATGAATGCGCCGGAAGCAATATCGAATTCGCTGGTCATTGCCGGCAAAAAATATAGCTCACGCCTGCTCGTCGGCACCGGCAAGTATCGCGATTTCGCGGAAACGCGCGCGGCCATTGATGCCAGCGGCGCCGAGATCGTCACCGTCGCGATCCGCCGCGTGAACATCGGCCAGGACGCCAGCGCGCCCAACCTGCTCGATAGCCTGCCGCCCTCGCAGTTCACCATCCTGCCCAACACCGCCGGCTGCTACAACGCCAAGGACGCCGTGCGCACCTTGCGCCTCGCGCGCGAGTTGCTCGATGGCCGTGTGCTGGTGAAGCTGGAAGTGCTCGCCGATGACGCGACCCTGTTTCCCAACATGCCGGAAACACTCATCGCGGCGAAGGAACTGGTCGCCGACGGCTTTGAGGTCATGGTGTACTGCTCCGACGACCCGATCCAGGCCAAGGCGCTGGAAGAAATCGGCTGTGTCGCGGTAATGCCGCTTGCCTCGCTGATCGGCTCCGGCATGGGCATCCTCAATCCATGGAACCTGGAAATCATCCTCGATCGCGCCAACGTGCCGGTGCTGGTCGACGCCGGCATCGGCACCGCGTCGGATGCGGCGATTGCGATGGAGTTAGGTTGCGATGGCGTATTGATGAATACCGCGATCGCCAAGGCAAAGAACCCTGTGCTGATGGCGAGTGCGATGAAGAAAGCGGTGGAAGCTGGTCGCGAAGCGTTTCTGGCAGGCAGGATGCCGAAGAAGATTTATCAGGCGTCGCCGAGTTCACCGGTGGAAGGCAAGATTTCGTAGGTCCTATGCCACTTCGCAAGCGCCGCTGCAAACCATAAGACACTGTCACCCCGGCGAAGGCCGGGTCTCAAGTTCGCAACGCCTGTCTTATTGCCCTGTGGTTTCGAGGGAACCAGACCGCAACATCGCCGCGGCTAAAACCTCAGCATCACCCCAAGCGCCAAATGGTCCGCGCCCAGTTCACTCGCCCCCGCCCCATTGAACCCGCGATAGCGATCAACATCGAAACGCAATCCCATGCTGGCGTTGATTTGGTATTGCACGCCCAGCCCCAAGTGGCCCGCCGTATACGCACGCGACCCGGTGCTCGCAAATAACCCGGAATAAAAATCGCTGCCGAACGCCGTTTCATTACGCAGCTTGGCGATGCCCGCGCTCCCTGAAACCGCGAGCCCGGCCAACAGCGGATAGCGGCCTTCCACATCCAGCCCGTAGTTACGCGCAAGCGGCGCCACGGAATCGCGCCGGTCGAATGCGGAATAGCGGCTGACCAGCGCAAAATGTGGCGAAACCTGATAGCCGAGTTTCAGGCCGTAGCGAATGCGGTGATCGTCGAGCGCCGTATTGGTGAGGAAAAATCCCGAATCCGCCTCGGCACCTGCGCCACGCGCGACAGTGGAATATCGCGACAGATCAAAATTCAGGCCGCCATAGTATTGCGCGCTCGCGGCGCCGCTTCCGGCCGCCATCATCGTCAGGGCGGATAACCCCAGTGCCTTGCGTATTGTTGTTTTCATGGCTGAGTCCTTAATCGAATAATCGTTGAGCCGATATTTCGTGAAAAAGTTCCCGAGATGATGCGAGGGTGACTTGGAAGGTTACGTGTTCACAATAGAACGATGGTGGCGGCGTGTCAAATGGAAGTGGCTATGTAGCATTGCATCGCACACAGATCATTCCTGTCATGTCCCGCTCTTGTGTCTATCTGCTTTGAAAGTCGCTAGTTAGCTACACAACACGTTTGCCGAGTTTCGTGAATTGGTGCTTATTTCCTCACGCTTTTGACAGCATCTAGCCAATCCTGCCATTGGGCGGGATCATTTGGGCTCCCATCGGCCCACAGAAACTGAGAAACGTCGCCAAGGACATGCCCGAGCGTGTCTTTGCCTCCACCTCGTTCGTAGTACCGATCGAGAAAGACGATCATTGCGCGAAACGCTTCCTCAACAGTAATCTGATCGTTCACATTGAGCCTCGTGTTTTCGTTAGCGCTGCTAAGGGGCCGGGTTATCTCTCATTCCAGCAGATTCGCCTAAGTCCGCCGCAACAACAACCCCTTCAAATAATCCCCTTCCGGAAAATGAATCGCCACGGGATGATCAATCCCCGGATTCAGCCGCCGCAGAATCTGCGCATCCACATTCGCATCCAGCGCCGCGCCGGCAATGATCTTCTGGAACAGTTCTGCCGAGATGCCACCGGAACATGAGAACGTCATCAAATGCCCGCCGCGACGCAGCAGCTTCAAGCCCAGCAGGTTGATGTCCTTGTAGGCGCGCGCGGCTTTCTCGGCGTGATGTGCAGTCGGCGCGAACTTCGGCGGATCGAGAATCACCAGATCGAAACTCCGGGCCTGGTCACGCAGTTTGCGCAAGGCCTGAAACACATCAGCCTCCAGCCATTCGGCGCGCGTGCCGTCCAGTGCATTGATTGCCACATTGCGCGCCGCCATCGCGAGTGATGGGCCGGAGCTGTCGATCGACAGCACGGATTTTGCACCGCCGGCCAGCGCGGCCACACTCATGGTGCCGGTGTAACAAAAACAATTGAGCACGTCTGCGTCCTTCGACAGCGAACGCGTCAAAGCGCGATTGTCGCGCTGGTCGAGGTAGAAACCGGTCTTGTGACCATGCGCGACGTCCACGGCGAAACGCAGTCCGTTTTCGTCGATGACCACTTCGGCACGCAACGGTTCGCCCGCCACCAGGCCGTTGCGTGACGGCAATCCTTCCAGTTCGCGCACGTCGGCGTCGGAGCGCTCATAGATCGTCTTCGCGCCCGTCGCGTCCATCAGCAATCGGGCAAGCAGATCGCGCTGGCGATCGATGCCCGCCGTGAGCAGCTGCATGACGATGATGTCGCCGTATCGGTCGGCGATCAGGCCGGGCAGGCCGTCGGATTCGGCGTGTATCAACCGCATCGCGTTGGTGTCGCGGGTGATCGCACAACGGTAGGCGACGGCGGTGCGAATGCGCTGGCGAAAGAAGTCATCGTCGATGACATCTTTTTCGTCAAACGACAGCACTCGCCCGACGATCTGCGATTTTTCGCTATACGCGGCATGCGCCAGGAAGCGCCCGTCCTCGGCGTGCACGCGCAGGAAATCGCCCGATTCGACACCGTCGTCAACGGATTTCACCGCGCCGGAAAATATCCACGGGTGCCGGCGCAACAGCGATTTTTCGCGGCCGGACTTGATGATCATTTTCTTCATGGCTGAATTGTACCGAGTGGACTCAACCGGCACCGTATAATTTCGCCATGAATGAAGAAGAAAACTTGCATCTGCGCCCGATCCGCAGCTTTGTGTTGCGTCAGGGTCGCATGTCGCCTGCGCAGACCCGCGCCTTCGACACGCTCGGGCCGCAGTTCATTGTGCCGTTTCACGTTGACCGCCCGCTGGACTATCGAAAACTGTTCGGGCGCGATGCACCGACGATTGTCGAGATCGGCTTCGGCATGGGCGAGAGTACGGCGGCGATTGCCGCGATGTTGCCGGACAGGAATTTCATCGGCATCGAAGTTCATACGCCCGGCGTCGGCGCGCTGTTGAAGCTGATTGGCGAGCAGGAACTCAACAACTTGCACATCATTCAGCACGATGCCGTGGAAGTGTTAAAGCACATGATTCCCGACCGATCACTGGCGGGCTTTCACATTTTTTTCCCCGACCCGTGGCCGAAGAAACGTCATCACAAGCGTCGGTTGATACAATCGGAACTGGTGAAGCTGCTGGTGCAAAAACTCGCGGCGGATGGGTACATTCATCTCGCCACCGACTGGGAGGAATACGCGCACCACATGCTGGAAGTGCTGAAAGCCGAACCGGGGCTAATTAATACCGCGAAAGATTTTGCGCCCCGCCCCGACTATCGCGGCACGTCGGGATTTGAACGCAAGGGGCTTGCCAAGGGCCACGGCGTATGGGATCTCGTGTTCCGCCTCTCGTGAATCCGGTGAATCCGAAAATTGCCGGCGCGAGTAAGATGCGTGTTTGCTATCCTTTTCAGGAGTCAACGCCATGTCGAGCCGCAAATCAAACCTCAGTTCCCGCCGCGTCACGCTGAAGCAACTCGCTGCGCTCGGCCTGCTCGGCCCAGCCGGCATTTCCGGATTGATTCAGGACGCGCTGGCGAAGGGCGATGCGCCGGCACTGCCCGGCATCAACGCGCTGTCGGGCAGCGCTACCGTCAACGGCCAGGCCGCCAAGGTCGGCACGGCCGTCAAGCCCGGCGACAAGGTCGCCACCAGTAAAGGGAGCTATGTCGTCGTCGTGGTCGGCAAGGATGCGTTTCTGTTGCGCGATAGCACCAGCGTGATTTTCGAGGAAAGCAAAACCCGGCCGGGCATTTTGGAAAACGTGCTGATCGCCACCGGCAAGATGCTATCCGTATTCGACAAGCGCGCGGACAAAGGCGTGCGGATCAAGGCGGCCAGCGCCACCATCGGTATCCGCGGCACCGGCTGCTATCTCGAAATCCAGGAGGCCCGCACCTATTTTTGCCTTTGCTACGGTGAGGCGGCAATCGATGGCGCGGGCATGTCTCAATCGAAAATCATCCAGACCACACATCACGAAAGCCCGGTCTGGCTAGATGACAGTGGCGGCATCATGAAGGTAGAAAAGGCCGGGTTCGTCAATCACAACGATGATGAACTCATCATGCTGGAAAAACTCAGCGGACGTGAGCCGCCGTTTGTGAAACTGGGCTTGACCGGGAAGTACTAGACTTTTTCGCCTGCCCCGCGCGCAGGCGAAACGGCTACTCGTAGCGATTCGTCAATTCGCCAATGCCTTCAATGATGACGCTGACCTCGCTGCCGGCTTTCATCGACCCCACGCCGATCGACGTACCGCAGGCGATTACATCGCCGGGCTCCAGCGTCATGTCGTGCGAAATCAGGCTCACCAGTTTCGTCGGCGGAAAAATCATGTCGGCGACCGGATAATTCTGCCGCTCCTGGCCATTGAGGATGGTTTTGATGGCAAGCGTCATGGGATCAAGCCCGGTCGCGATCACCGGACCGAACACGCCGAACGTATCAAAGCTTTTTGCGCGCGTCCATTGCGCGAAGCTCGCGTCCTTGAAAAGTAATTCGGCCGCGGTCACGTCGTTGATGCAGGTGTAGCCAAATATGTATGAGGCCGCTTCGTCCTCGCCGACGGCATGCGTGCGCTTGCCGATCACCACGCCCAATTCCCCTTCGTACACCACCTTCCCCGCATAGGCGGCCGGTACCCGGATTGGCTCGCCGTGGGGATGAAACGCGTTGTTGCCCTTGAGAAAGTAAAGTGGCTCGGGCGGAATCGCCTGACCGAGTTTTTCCGCGAGGCCACGAAAGTTATTCCATAGCGCAACCATCTTGGTGGGCTCGCACGGCATCAGCACCTTCACGTCCGCGAGTGGCAGGTGCTCGCCGGTCTCGACGCTGGTACCAAACATCTCGCCCTCGAATACGCGAATGGTGTCGCCGGTGAGTTGGCCGAAGCCAATCGCGCCGTGTTGCGAAAATCGTATCCAATGCGCCATCCCGAGCTCCCTGTTGATGAAATAAATTCCATCTTAGCGGCTCACACGCCGGCTTTTGTTGATCTTCGACAGGCTCGCACCAAAAAAAAGCCGCCCGAGCGGGCGGCGAATGCACTCACCTTCGGAGGGGTGAATTTACTGCAAGGTCAGCATATCCCGGCTGCCAAAATAAAAAACTACCTGCATGGGTGGGAAATGAAGCGTTAAACGCCATTTGAACGGGGGAAATGGCGATAATTGTTCCATCCACACCAACGGAGACCCTTATGTCCGATGCACATTCGTTTGAAACCACGCTACGCTGGCCGGCTGACCCGGCACAACCGCTGCCGCCGGACCCTGCCTTTTCGCGCAACAGCACGCTGGGGGGCGCGGGCAAGTCAGACGTTGCCGCGTCCTCGCCCACCGTGTTCGGCGGCGACGCCACGCGCTATAACCCGGAAGAGTTGCTGTTGATGTCGCTGTCGCAGTGCCACATGCTCACGTACCTGGCTATTGCCGCCAAGAAGCGCATGACCATCCTCTCGTACGTGGACCGCGCCACCGGCACGCTGGGACTGGGCGAGCCCGATACCAAGAGCGGTCCGCTGGGCAAGATGTCGATGCAGGAAGTCACCTTGCGGCCGCGTGTGACGGTGGCGAAGGGCACCGACCTCGCAGACGCGATGTCGATTCACGAAAAGGCCCACGCCAATTGTTTCATCGCCAATTCGGTCAATTTTCCGGTCACGCATGTCGCGGAAATTATTGAGGGCAGAGAACGTGAAAGGTGAGTCAGGCAGATTGCCTTGCGCAGGAGTCGAAATGCTGTTTGGACGCCCGTCCATTAAAGCTGGATCGTAATGCCTGTCACATGCCCAAAATGCCGCCACGTGAGGCAACCGGAAGCGACCGCGCCTGATTGGCAATGTCCCGCATGCGGCGTGGCCTACGTCAAAGCCGCCGAAGCATTGCGACTTGGCGAGAAGCCAGTGGAACGGCGCGCCCCAAGACCCGATGCGGAAAGTCACGTTATCCCCTGGGGCAAGCTGATGTTGTTCGCCTTGTTCGCAGCGGTCGTCGGGGTGAGTTTGCAGGCCGCTCGCACCAAGGCAGGCGGCGCAACAAGTCTTGAAGCCATTTCCGCTGGCCAATCACCGCTCGCCCGCATGAGCGCACTGGCCAGCACGGTCGGCCCCGGTGAGGTGGTGATGTATTCGACCACCGAATGCGGCTATTGCACGCAGGCAAAGAATTGGCTGAACCAGTACGGCTTTGCATTCACCGAATGCAACATGAGTAACGAGTACCGCTGCGAAACGGAATTCAGAAATTTGGGCGGCACCGGCACACCGTTCCTGCTGGTCAATCGCGGCGGCAAAACCCATCGCATGAAAAACGGGTTTGATTCAGATGAGTTTCTGGCGCTGCTGGCGCGGTGAGGGAATCCGCACGGTGCAGATGGCGCCTGAGAACACCTTCAAACTCAAGCACTGGTGCGGCCTGCGGGCCGAAAATGCCTTGAAAGGTCCGCCGAATGGCGTTCTGCGTGGTCACGTGCTGGGGAAGGGAATCCCCCGAGGGATTTACATCAGCCCGGACCCAACGCCGAAGGCGTTCCAAGAGATAATCTTCCATCTCATTCTGTCCGACCAACATTTTTCCAATGAAAACCCTGCCCGAACTCGCGCACGCTCTCGCCACCGGCAAAACCAACTCTGAAAAGTTGGTGCACGCATGCCTGGAAAAAATTGCCGATCCCGCTGGTGAAGGGCGACGGGCGTTCACCAAAATCTACGCTGACGCGGCCATCGCGGCAGCGCGCGCAAGCGATGCAGCACGCGCCGCCGGACAAGTCGCGTCGCCATTGGCCGGCATTCCCATTTCAATCAAGGATCTGTTCGATATCGGCGGCGAGGTGACGCGCGCCGGTTCCATCGTGCTCGCCGATGCCGCTCCGGCCACCGTGGATGCAACGGCGATCGCGCGCCTCAGGGCAGCCGGCATGATCCTCGTCGGCCGCACCAACATGACCGAATTTGCCTATGGCGCGAACGGTATGAACCAGCACTACGGTACACCGCGCAACCCGTGGGATCGGGCGACAGGACGCATTCCCGGCGGTTCCACCTCGGGGGGCGCGGTCAGCGTCACCGACGGCATGGCGGCAGCAACCATCGGCTCGGATACGGGTGGATCGGTGCGCATACCGTCGGCGCTTTGCGGGATCACCGGTTTCAAACCCACGCAACGACGCGTACCGCTGGCCGGCGCGTTTCCGCTTTCGTTTACGCGCGATTCAATTGGTCCGCTGGGACCGTCGGTCGCATGTTGCGCCTGGCTGGATGCTGCCATGTCAAACTCAGCGCTCGCTATTCCGGCGCCGGTTAGCTTGAAAGGCATGCGCTTCGGCGTGCCGACCACGCTGCTGCTAGATGGACTCGCGCCCGAAGTCGCCGATACGTTCTCACGCGCGTTGACGAGCTTGTCGGCGGCAGGTGCGGTGGTCGAGGAATTCGCGTTTCCGGAAATGGTTCGCGAGCGCGACGGCAACGCAAGAGCCAATTTTTCTGCCGTCGAGGCGTACGCGCTGCACCGCGAGCGACTGCAGGCAGCGGGAGACAAATTCGACCGGCGCGTGTACAAACGATTGATGCTCGGCGCGGAAATGAAGGCGGCGGATTACATCGATCTGCTGCAACTGCGCGGAGCACTCATGGAGTCAGCGAATCGCACCACCGCGCGCTTTGATGCGTTGCTGGTGCCAACGGTACCGATCATCGCGCCCACACTGGCCGAGATGGAATCCTCGGATGACCAATTCTTCCGGGTCAACGGGCTGCTGCTCAGGAATTGCGCGCCGTTCAATGTGCTGGACCGGCCGTGCCTGTCGGTCCCGTGTCATCGCGCGGGCACGGCGCCGGTTGGGCTGATGGTGGTCGGTGAAACAATGGGGGACGCGCGGGTACTCGCGATTGGTCAGGCGATTGAAGCGGCAATCAAGGTGCTGCGTTAGAAACCGCGGTTTTTCTTCTTGGTGATTTCTGCTTCGGCCTGCTCTTTTTTCATTTTCTTTTCGGCCATTTTCTTGTCCCAGCCAATCATCGGCGTGATGACGGTCCACCACAGGAAGAGGACGGCAAAGGGAATCAGCACCCAGAACCATGACCATTTCGCGGGCGGACCAATTTCGGCGATTTTGAGCAGCAGAATGATGGTGGCAACGACGGCGAGTGGCATTTCAGACTCCGGATTGAACGAGACAGATGACTAACAAATTAGCACAAAGTACGTCACCGTATCTGCAACAGCACGCAGAAAACCCTGTTCACTGGCATGAGTGGGGCACGGAAGCGCTGGCGTTGTCCAAGTCGTCGGGCAAACCGATTCTGCTGTCGGTCGGCTATTCGGCGTGCCACTGGTGCCACGTGATGGCGCATGAATCCTTTGAAGACGAGGGAATCGCCGCGCTCATGAACGAGCTGTTCGTGAATATCAAGGTGGATCGCGAAGAGCGGCCGGATATCGACCAGATCTACCAGACCGCGCATGCCATGCTCACGCAACGCTCAGGTGGCTGGCCGCTGACGATGTTCCTCACGCCTGATACCACGCCGTTTTTCGGTGGCACGTACTTCCCCAAGAGTGCGCGCTATGGTTTGCCGGGCTTTGGCGATCTGTTGACGCGCGTCGCCGCATTTCATCGTGAACAAGGTGAGAGCATTCGGGAACAAAACCAGGCGCTGGTGGCCGCATTGGATGCGCGTAGCGGAACGGCGCCGACTGAAGCACCGGAATTCAGTCGCGAGCCCATCATGGCGGCCCGCCGGCAATTGCTGGATTCGTTCGATGCGCGTCGCGGCGGCTTTGGCAGCGCGCCAAAATTCCCCCATCCGGAAATGATCGAATTCTGCCTGCGGCGCTTTGGGGAAAGCGGCGATATGCAAGCGCGCCACGTCGGCTGCTTTACGCTGGAGCGAATGTGCCGGGGCGGCATATTCGACCAATTGGGCGGCGGCTTTGCCCGCTATTCGGTGGATGCCGAGTGGGCGATTCCACATTTTGAAAAAATGCTCTACGACAACGGTCCGCTGTTGCGATTGCTGGCCGATGCGTGGCTTGTCGCCGAGAGCAGCGAGCAGAAGGCGCTGTTTGTGCATTGCATTGAAGAGACGGCGGCATGGGTAATGCGCGAGATGCAATCGCCGGCGGGGGGTTACTACTCCACGCTGGACGCGGACTCGGAGGGCCACGAAGGCAAGTTTTATGTATGGACGCCCGCGCAGCTTAAGGCATTGCTCACTGCGGATGAATGGCGCGTGGTTGAACCGCATTACGGCCTGGGTCGTGCCGCTAATTTTGAAGGTGCGTTCTGGCATTTCAATGTCACCGTGCCGCTGCCCGCCGTCGCAAGCTCGCTTGATGTGCCGCTACACCAATGCGAAGCCTGGCTGGCCAGCGCACGCGCAAAACTTCTCGCGGCGCGCGAACAGCGCGTCCACCCCGGCCGCGACGAAAAAATCCTGACGAGCTGGAATGCGTTGATGATCGAGGGCATGGCCCATGCGGGGCGAATATTGGGCCACGCCGAATGGATTGAATCGGCAAGGCGCGCGCGCGATTTCATCGCGGCGACGATGTGGCAGAACAAACGGCTTCTTGCCACCCACAAGGACGGCAAGACCCATCTGAATGCGTATCTGGATGACTATGCCTATCTGCTGAAGGCGCTGATCGAACTCTTGCAAGCAGACTTTCGTGTGGAGGATGTCGCCTTCGCGCAATCGATCGCCGATGTTTTGCTCGCCCAATTCGAAGATACGGAACGCGGCGGCTTCTTTTTCACCAGCCACGATCACGAGCCGCTGATCCAGCGTCCCAAGCCGGGGCCCGACAATGCGACGCCCTCGGGCAACGGAGTGGCCACGTTCGCGCTGCAACGGCTCGCGCACCTGACCGGCGGGTTGCGATTCGAACGCGCCGCCCAACGGACATTGGCCTGCTTTTACCCGGCGATGGACGAACACCCAAGTGGGCACGGAAGCCTGCTGATGGCGCTGGAGGAGTCACTCCGTCCCCCTCGAATATTGATCCTGACCGGCGCGACAGAGGACTTGGACCGTTGGCGGCAAGCGTTGGCAGGCCAATATCGGCCCGACCTGCTTACCCTGACGATACCCAATGAAATGAATGGGGCAAATCAATTGCCGGAGGCACTGCGACGCCCGTTGTCCCCGACGGTCAACGCGTGGCTCTGCATGGGCGTTAGTTGCCTGCCGCCGATCGCGGAAATTGCCCAATTGCAAGCAACGCTGAAACCCCCTATAGTGCCGCCTGTCGTATAAATCAATTCAATACTGCAATAGCACATTCTCTGGAGAGTCCCATGAAACGAATCGTCATCGCCATCGCCGCCGCCCTCGCTTTTGTGGGTACCGCGCAAGCCAGTGAAGAACTGGCCAAAAAGAACAATTGCCTCGCCTGCCACAAAGTCGAAGGAAAACTGGTCGGCCCCGCCTACAAGGACATCGCCGCCAAGTACAAGGGCAACGCGAAAGCCGAAGCCATGTTGATCGACAAGGTCAAAAAAGGCGGCACAGGCGTATGGGGTCCAATTCCGATGCCGCCAAATGCGGCTGCCAAGGATGAGGATATCAAGGCCCTCGTGAAATGGGTACTTACACTCAAGTAAGCGGTTACAAACAAAAAAAGGCCAGTGTCTCGCTGGCCTTTTTTCTTTTATGCCTTTTCCCCAAGGCAAATCGTTTGACAAGGCCTAAATTCCGTTCGCATAATTGCGTTTGTTTCGGTCGATTTCCCCGATTTTCCATCCCCTATTTCCGGAGTTCTTCAGATGAAAATGTCCTACAAGATTTTGTTTGCCACCCTGTTGGCGGCTGGAGTCGTCGGCTGCGGTAAAGAAGCGGCCAAACCGGCACCCAAAGCGGAAGTTGTGGCCGAACCGACCGTTAGCGTGGTCATCGCCCACGCCGGTCCATTGACGGGTTCGATTGCACACTTGGGCAAGGACGATGAAAACGGGGCGCATCTCGCGATCGACCAGGTCAACGCCAAAAAGATCAAGATTGACGGCAAAGTCCTGAACATCAAGTTCATGAGCGAGGACGACCAGGCAGATCCGAAAGTCGGCACGACGATCGCGCAAAAACTGGTCGATGCCAAAGTCGTCGCCGTGATTGGTCACCTGAATTCCGGCGTGACCATTCCCGCCTCCGAGATTTACAACAAAGCCGGCATCCCGGTTATTTCCGGTGCCGCCACCAACCCGACGCTGACCGAACGCGGCCTGAAGAATGTATTTCGTACCGTTGGTCGCGATGACCAGCAGGGCCCGGCACTGGCAACGTTTATTGCCAACGAATTGAAGGGCAAGAAAGTCGCGCTGATCGACGACAAAACCGCCTATGGCGAGGGTCTCGCCAATGAAGTGGAAAAAACCCTCAAGGCCGGCAAGATCAATCCGATCGCCCGCGAGCGCACCACCGACAAGGAAACCGATTTCAAGGCCATTCTCACCAAAATCAAGGCAAAGAGCCCGGACGTGGTTTTCCACGGCGGGATGGATGCCACCGGCGGCCCATTGCTGAAGCAGGCGCGTGAACTTGGCATCAAGGCAATATTTGTATTCGGCGATGGCGCCTGCACCAACGAGATGGCCAAGCTCGCCGGTGACGCCGCGGAAGGCTTTGTCTGCTCGCAGGCCGGTCTGCCGTCGGAAGCTGCCAGCAAGGAATTCCTTGGCGCTTTCAATGCGAAGTACGGCGAAGTCAAACAGTACGCACCGTATTTCTACGACGGCGCAATGGCGATGGTCGAAGCAATGAAGAAAGCCAACTCGGTGGATCCCGTCAAATTCATGCCGGAAGTATTCAACGTGAGCTTCGCTGGCGCCACCGGCAAGGTGGAGTTCGATGCCAAGGGTGATCGCAAAGACGCTGAAATCACCATCTTCAAAATGACCGGCGGCAAGATTGCCCCGGTGTCCATCGTGAAGAACGGCGTGGCCACCACATTCGCCGCGCCCACGCCCGCGGCAGCTCCGGCAGCAGCAGCCCCGGCAGCGGCAGCCCCAGCAGCAGCGCCGGCGAAAGATGCAAAACCTGCCGACGCACCAAAGAAGTAAGCTTCGGCAGACAGGAAAACGGCACCTTGGCGGGTGCCGTTTTTTTATGTGCGTCAATCTGCGGAACGCCCCGCTCGCCCAATCCGCTTCAGGTAACATTCACTGATGGACACCTTCCTCCAGCAACTGATCAATGGACTCACGCTCGGTTGTGTCTATGCCGTGGTCGCGCTGGGTTACACCATGGTGTACGGCATCATCCAGCTCATCAACTTCGCGCATGGCGAGGTGGTGATGATCGGCGCGATGGTGGCGTTTTCCGTCATTACCGCGCTCGCGGGTTCTGGAGTGCCGCCGCTCATGATCGTCCTGCTCGGGGTACTGGCGGCAATACCGGCGTGCGCGCTGGTGGGTTATACCGTTGAGCGCGTTGCCTACCGGCCACTGCGCACCGCGCCGCGGCTGGCGCCCCTGATCACCGCCATCGGCATTTCTATCGTCCTGCAACACCTGGCGTTGCTGATCTGGGGCCGCAACTTCATTTCCTTTCCGCAGATTTTTCCGACGCAAACCTATCAACTCAGCGATTCCGCCAACAGCGCGACCATTACCAATGTGCAGATCATCATCATGGTGTTGTCGGTGGCGATGATGGCCGGGCTATTACTGCTCGTGTACAAGACCCGCATCGGCATCGCCATGCGCGCCACCTCGCAGAATCCGCAAATTGCCGGGCTGATGGGTATCAATATCAACAGCGTTATTTCATTTACCTTTGTGATCGGCGCCGGGCTGGGCGCCATGGCGGGCGTAATGGTCGGAACGTATTACGGCATTGCCCATTACCAGATGGGATTCTTGCTCGGCCTGAAGGCGTTTTCGGCTGCGGTGCTGGGCGGCATCGGCAATCTCGGTGGCGCGGTACTGGGCGGCATATTGATCGGGCTGATCGAAGCGTTCGGGGCGGGATACATGGGTGACGTCACCAACGTATGCTTCCTTGATCAATGGCTTCCCGGCTTCAGCGGCATGTGCGAGGCGAACGCCAATGGGAGCCTGTTCGGCAGCAATTACAAAGACGTTTATGCGTTTATCGTGCTGATCATGGTGCTGGTGTTCCGGCCATCCGGATTGCTGGGCGAACGCGTGGGGGATCGGGCGTGACCACCAATATGTGGAAAGACAACCCGCGCACCAAGTGGATTGGTGTTGCGCTCATCGCCGTTGCCCTTATCGCGCTGCCATTCGTGCTGGCCATGGTCGGCACCGCGTGGGTGCGTATCACCAATTTTGCCATCCTGTTTGTGCTGCTCTCGCTGGGCCTGAATATCGTGGTCGGCTTTGCCGGACTACTCGACCTGGGTTATATCGCTTTCTATGCCGTTGGCGCCTACGTGTATGCGTTGCTGGCGTCACCGCATTTCGGGTTGCACCTGCCATGGTGGATGATCCTGCCTATCGGTGCGTTTGTCGCCTGCGTCTTCGGCATCCTGCTCGGTACACCCACCCTCAAGTTGCGCGGCGACTACCTCGCTATCGTTACACTGGGCTTCGGCGAGATCGTACGCATTTTCATGAACAACCTGTCGGACCCGATCAATATCACCAACGGACCGAAGGGGCTCGCCACGATCGATTCGATCAAGTTGTTCGGTCTCGATTTCGGCATCGATACGCGGCTCGGCGACTTCATTTTGTCGGGGACCATCAAATACTATTTCTTCCTGCTGGTGATCATGTTGATCGTCATTGTCATCAATTTTCGTCTGCAGAACTCGCGCATCGGTCGCGCCTGGGAAGCCATTCGCGAGGATGAAATGGCGGCGCGCGCCATGGGCATCAATACCATGCGACTCAAGCTTCTCGCGTTCGCGATGGGCGCGTCATTCGGGGGAATTGCCGGCGGCATGTTCTCTGCGATCCAGGGATTCATCAGCCCCGAGAGCTTTGTGCTCAATGAGAGCGTGATGGTGCTGGCGATGGTAGTGCTGGGGGGTATGGGCAATATCTGGGGCGTGGTGCTCGGCGCGGTCCTCCTGTCATTCGTACCCGAGGTGCTTCGCTACACGGTCGGCCCCGTGCAAGTGACGCTGTTCGGCAAGATGTGGATCGAGCCGGAAGTACTGCGCATGCTGCTCTTCGGCTTCGCGATGGTGATGATGATGCTGTTCCGGCCGGCGGGAATCCTGCCGTCCGCGCTGCGCAAGCGTGAATTGACGCGGGATGAGAGATGAAGCATGAAGGCTGAACGCTGATGTCTTCCCCAATCCTCGAAATCAGGAATATTTCCAAGCGCTTTGGCGGCCTGACGGCGTTGTCCGAGGTGAGCTTTGCGATTGCCGAAGGCGCGATCTTCGGCTTGATCGGTCCAAACGGTGCCGGCAAAACCACGCTCTTCAATGTGTTGACCGGATTGTATGGTCACGATGAAGGCACGTTTTTGTTTCAAGGCGAACCCCTCAAGGATCTGACGCCGGACCGCATTGCCGCACTGGGCATCGCGCGCACTTTTCAGAATATCCGCCTGTTTGCCAACCTTTCCGCCATCGAAAATGTGATGATCGGTCGGCACGTGCGCACCAAGGCAGGCGTGTGGGGCGCCATCACGCGAAATGCAGCCACCCGCGCCGAAGAAGCGGCCATCGAAAAGCGTGCGCATGAATTGCTGGTGTTTGTCGGACTCGATGCGCGCGCCAACGAGCTGGCCAAACATCTCGCGTACGGTGACCAGCGCCGCCTGGAAATTGCCCGCGCGCTGGCAACCGATCCAAAAATTCTGGCGCTGGATGAACCTGCCGCCGGGATGAATGCAACCGAAAAACAGTCGCTTCGATCCCTGCTGGAATCGATCCGTGCGCAGGGCATCACCATCCTGTTGATTGAGCACGACGTGAAATTGATGATGGGCCTGTGCGATCGCATCGCGGTGCTGGAATACGGCAAAAAAATCGCCGAGGGAATACCCGCCGATGTACAAAGGGACCCCACCGTCATTGAGGCCTATCTGGGCGCGTCAGTTGAGATCGCGGCGTAACTAAAATGGCACTGCTCTCGCTGAAAAATATTCATGTCGGGTACGGCGGCATCAAAGCGGTCAAGGGCATCGATCTTGAAGTCAATTCCGGCGAGCTGGTCACCCTGATCGGTGCAAACGGCGCGGGCAAGACAACGACGCTGAAGGCCATCGTCGGCCTGCTGCATCCCACCCAGGGCACAATCGATTATGACGGTGAGAGCATCATCAACCAACCGTCGCACCGGATCGCGTCGAAAGGACTGGTGCTGGTCCCCGAAGGCCGCGGCGTGTTCCCGAGCCTGACGATCGAGGAGAACTTGCAGATGGGCGCCTACGTGCGCAACGACCGCCATGAAATCGCCGCCGATATCGCGCACAAATACCAGTTATTTCCGCGCCTGAAAGAACGCGCGAAGCAGACGGCTGGCACCTTGTCCGGCGGTGAGCAGCAAATGCTGGCCATCAGCCGCGCACTGATGGCGCGCCCCAAACTGCTATTGCTCGATGAACCCTCGATGGGGTTGGCGCCGATCATGGTGCAGAAGATCTTTGAAGTGGTGCGCGAAGTCTCGAAGAGCGGAATGACAATCCTGCTGATCGAGCAAAACGCCAAGCTCGCGCTGCAAATCAGCCAGCGGGGTTACGTGATGGATGGAGGCTTGATCACGCTTGCCGACGAATCAAAGGCGCTGCTGGCGAATCCGAAAGTCCGGGAAGCGTATCTGGGCGAAAGCTAATGGCTCGCGGGCGCATGCCCGCCGGGTGCGTGCACAACACGGCTGCGCCGCAACCGGAGGCGGGCGATTACGAACAGGACCTCAACGATACCCAGGCCAACGGCAGGTCCCGGCAATTGATAAACACTGAACAACACCACCAAGGCGCCGACGCCAAATATGTTCAATGTACAAACACGCCGCATGAGTTTGTCACGCAGCCCCGTGTAGCGGGCGATCAACAGATTCAAGAGTCCCGTCCACAACAGCGCGATGGACATGGTGAGGCTCAGACTGTCATGAATATCCATCATCGACGGATTGCCAAGGCCCAGGTCAAAGCGATAGGCCTGCATCGCCGTCAATAGTGCGCTCATGACGAGGTCGTCCGATGGCGCGGAAAAATGAACGATGGCGCGCAGCAACGCGACCAGTATCAAGCCAATCGAGGCCGTGGAAAACAGGCGGTGACCCTTGCGAAACATCGCTCTCCCCTTTCTCGAGCTTCGCACACATGGTAGCGCAGTGCGGTATTTACGGGAATCCCATCGTAATCATCCTCTGAATTTGGCTAAACTGCATGGAATGCGACTCTCCACAGTACCAACGTTTCTTTCCGCTTTTGATATCCGAGGCCATGCATGAGTGAAATTGCCAAATCAGACCTTACCGATCTCAGGCGCGCCAAGAAGCTGCTTGAAAATCCCGGGCTTGCCGCGAAGATGTCCGCCGCACTCGGTTCGCCGATCGAAAAAAGTGTCGGCATGCTGCCAAAGAGCGTTCAGCAAGGCATCCACAAGGCATCCGAAACGGCGATGATGAAAGCGCTTGATGTGGCGGTGAAATCGCTGGGCGACAACACGAAGAAACCCGCGCAAAGCCGGCTGCACAAAATCGCCGCCGCGACCAGCGGCGCGGTCGGCGGCGCATTCGGGCTGTTTGCCCTCAGCATCGAACTGCCGGTATCGACCACCATCATGCTGCGCTCCATTGCCGACATCGCCAAGAGCGAGGGGGAGAATATTCACTACATCGATACCAAGCTCGCGTGCCTCACGGTATTTGCCCTTGGCGGCAACAAGTCCAAGAAAGATGATGCTGCCGAATCCGGTTACTTTGCGGCACGTGCCGCGATGGCAGGAGCGGTGTCAGAAGCGAGCAAGTTCCTCGCGGAAAAAGGCTTCTCGAAATCCGGCGCGCCGGCGCTGCTGCGTCTGGTGTCAATGCTCAGCGCGCGCTTCGGCATCGTGGTTTCAGAAAAGGCGGCGGCACAGGCGGTGCCGATCATCGGCGCGGTCGCGGGCGGTTTGATCAACACCCTGTTCATCGGCCATTTCCAGGACATGGCGCGCGGGCATTTTATCGTTCGGCGGCTGGAGAAAATTTATGGGGCTGAGCCGGTGAGGCTCGCGTACGAGAGCCTCTAGGCGCTACACCCAGTCACGGCCGATCAGATACTTTCCGGCCAACTCGGCCTCCGTCGAACCCGCTTCCGGCTGCCAGTTATAGCGCCACGTTGCGTGCGGCGGCATTGAGGCCAGTATCGATTCGGTACGTCCCCCCGACTGCAGGCCGAAATGGGTGCCACGGTCCCACACCAGATTGAATTCGACGTAGCGTCCGCGCCGATAGAGCTGCCATTCGCGTTCAGTTTCTCCGTGCGCCATGTCGCGGCGGCGCTCGACAATCGGTACATAGGCATCGAGAAATGCGTCACCCACCGCGCGCTTCATCGCAAACGATTGTTCGAAACCGGGATGGTGAAAATCGTCGAAGAACACGCCGCCGATGCCGCGAGGTTCCTTGCGGTGTTTCAGGTAAAAATATTCGTCGCACCATTTTTTGAAGTGCGGGTAGTAGTCGGCACCGAATGCGTCCAGCGCAAGTTTGTTGACGCGATGAAAATGCACGCAGTCTTCCTCGAAGCCGTAGAACGGCGTGAGGTCCATCCCGCCGCCGAACCAGAACGCATCATGCTCCTCATCCATCGATGAGCGGGCGATGAAGAAGCGCACATTCATGTGCACGGTCGGCACATAAGGGTTGCGCGGATGCAGCACCAGCGACACGCCCATCGCCTCCCACGCGCGGCCGGCAATTTCGGGGCGATTGGCGGCAGCAGTCGGCGGCAGGTTCTTGCCCATCACGTGCGAGAACAACACGCCGCCACGCTCGAGTAGATTGCCGCCTTCGAGAATGCGCGAAATGCCACCGCCGCCCTCGGGACGCTTCCATTCGTCGCGCAGGAAGGGCTTGCCGTCGAGCGCTTCCATTTTCGCGACGATGCGGTTCTGGAGATCGAGGAGATAGGTTTTGACGTCGGTGATATTCATCAAGCTTTTGTCCCGCCTTGTTTACTGCTACGCCGGCGAAAGCCGAGGCAACAGACTGGTCAACCGGAATCTTTCATTGATCTAAAAATCTGTCGCCCCGGATTTAGTCCGGGGGTGAGGCGGGGAATTCGCAGAGCATGCTCTGCGCCCGCCGAACGCCAAGCCGATGCAGCGGCATGGCCCAATCTTTTTATTGTCTCAGTAACTCGGAAAACTTGGGTACCGGCCCGGCGCAACCCCTGTGGTTGTGCGCCGGCACGACAGCATTAATAGTGGCTCCCAACTCGTAAACACAAGCACTGGAGCGGCTTTCCAGCCAATATTCCCCTGCAACGCCCGCCAGTGCTGGACTTCGTCCTGTCTATTGTAGTAACAGCGTCGCTACCGGCGCCCGATTGCACGATAGCCGATATCGCGCCGGTACTGCATGCCATTGAAGCGTATCGGCTCCAGCAACTGATACGCGCGCTGCTGCGCAATCTTCACCGTGTCGCCCAGCGCCGTCACGCACAGCACGCGCCCACCGTTGGTAACGACGTTGCCATCCTTCTCGGTGGTACCCGCGTGAAACACGCGCGCGTCGTCGGTCGCTTTTGGCAATCCACTGATCTTGTCACCTTTCGCCGGCGATTCCGGGTAACCGGCCGCCGCCATCACCACGCCCAACGCCGCGCGGCGATCCCACTCGGCGTCGATCTGGTCGAGCTTGCCATCGATGGCGTGTTCGACCAGCGTCAGAAAATCGCTCTTCAAGCGCATCATGATCGGCTGCGTTTCCGGGTCCCCCATGCGCGCATTGAATTCAACGACACGCGGTAAACCGGCTTCATCGATCATCAGCCCCGCATACAGAAAACCGGTGAACGGCGCGCCCTCTGCCGCCATCCCGCGCAAGGTCGGCATGATGATTTCGCGCATGGTGCGCGCGTGCACCTCGGGTGTGACGACCGGCGCGGGTGAGTACGCGCCCATGCCGCCGGTATTCGGGCCCATGTCGCCATCGAAAATGCGCTTGTGGTCTTGTGAAGACGCAAACGGCAAGGCGTGGACGCCGTCGCACATGCAGATGAAACTGGCTTCCTCGCCTTCCATGAATTCTTCGATGACGACTCGCGCGCCCTCCTTGCCCGCACCGCTACCGGTGTTGCCGGCAAACATCGCCTTGATGGCATCCAGCGCGTCACCCAACGTCATCGCCACCACCACGCCCTTGCCCGCCGCAAGCCCGTCGGCCTTGATCACGATCGGCGCTCCCTCGCGCTCCACGTACGCGCTCGCCTCGGCGGCGTTGGTGAATGTTGCATATTTCGACGTGGGAATCTTGTGCCGCACCATGAACTGCTTCGCGAAATCCTTTGACGATTCGAGTTGCGCGGCGCGTTGCGTTGGGCCGAAGATGCGTTGCCCGGCTGCCTGGAACGCATCGACCACGCCCGCCGCCAGCGGCGCTTCCGGGCCGACCACGGTGAGATGGATTTTCTCGTCCTGCGCAAATCTCAGCAGGTCGGCAATAGCGCTGAGGTTGACGTTGACCAGTCCATCTTCATGCGCAGTACCGGCATTGCCGGGCGCGACGTAGACGCACTGCACATTGGGGTTTTGCGTGAGGCGCCACGCGAGGGCATGTTCGCGGCCGCCGGAGCCGATGACGAGGAGTTTCATGAAGTAATTTTGGCCGAAGTAATGAGTGCCGAGGCAATCGTCACGCAAGCAATAAATGCGAGATATGCGGTGCGTGCAATATTTCCCCAATGCCGGATTGCAGAGGGAACTATAACCATAAAGAGCGCCTCACCAAATATCTCAGCCGCAATCCAGACCGGAATGCCGAACAAAAAATAGAATGCCCAACGCGTTGCATCGTTCGGCACCATGCCTTGGAAAAAGGCTCCGCCTATGCCAAACAATGCGCCACCGATGACAGCAGACGTCAGTGCAATGGCAAAGCGCCACATTAGTGACGGAAATGCCGCATGCCAGTGATGACCATCGATATGCCATGCTCATTCGCTGCCGCAATCACTTCTTCATCACGCATCGACCCGCCCGGCTGAATCACCGCTGTCGCGCCCGCATCGGCAATCACATCCAGCCCATCTCGGAACGGGAAGAACGCATCGCTGGCCGCGACAGAACCCTGCAATGACAGCCCCGCATGCTGCGCCTTGATCGCGGCGATCTTGGTCGAATCCACGCGGCTCATTTGTCCCGCGCCCACGCCCAGCGTCATGCCGTAGCGGCAGAACACGATCGCATTGGATTTGACGAACTTGGCGACGCGGAAAGCAAATATGAGGTCGTTCATTTCCTCGGGGGTCGGCTTGCGTTGGGTCACCACCTTCAGTTGGGCCACATCGAAATCATCCGAACTCTGCACCAGCAGGCCACCGCCGACACGCTTCATGTCCACATCACCGACAGCGCGGGAAATCGGAATCGTCAGCAGCCGCACATTCTGTTTGGACGCAAATACTTTCTTTGCGTCCGCGCTGAACGACGGCGCCAGCACAACTTCGACGAATTGCTTGGCCACCGCCTCTGCCGTGGGGCCATCGACTTCGCGGTTGAACGCAATGATGCCGCCGAAAGCCGACGTGGGATCGGTTTCCAGCGCACGCAGGTAAGCCGTCAATGCCGCGTCGGCGATGGCTACGCCACAGGGATTGGCGTGTTTGACGATCACGCAAGCCGGCACATCGAAGGTGCGGCAGCATTGCCATGCAGCGTCGGCATCGGCGATGTTGTTGTAGGAAAGTTCCTTGCCCTGCAGCTGCTTGAAATTCGCCAGCGTGCCGGCCGCCGGATGCTTTTCCACGTAGAACGCGGCGCTTTGATGCGGATTCTCGCCGTAGCGCATGTCCTGCGCCTTGGTGAAGGTGAGATGCAATTTGTCGGGAAAGGTGCGGCGCTTGCCCGCCTCGTCAAGTGACGACAGGTAGGTGCTGATCATGCCGTCGTATTCGGCGGTGTGGGCAAATGCTTTCTTGGCGAGCATCAGGCGGGTCGCGCCGGACAGCGATGCCTGATTTGCTTTCATCTCGGCGGTGATCGCCGCGTAATCCGCGGTATCCGTGACGATCGTGACGAAAGCGTGATTCTTGGCTGATGCCCGCACCATCGCCGGACCGCCAATGTCGATATTCTCAATGGCATCGTCAAACGTGCAATCGGGCTTGGCAACGGTTGCGGCGAATGGATAAAGATTCACCACTACCATATCGATCGGCGGAATCTCGTGCTCTTGCATCGCCTGGGTGTGATGCGCGAGATCACGGCGCGCGAGGATGCCGCCATGTACCTTGGGGTGCAGCGTTTTGACGCGGCCATCCATCATTTCCGGAAAGCCGGTGTAGTCACCGACTTCCACCACTTTAACGCCATTTTCGGCCAGCAGCTTGGCGGTGCCACCGGTGGAAAGAATCTTTACATCGCAACTGGCAAGAAATTTGGCAAATTCGACAATGCCGGTTTTGTCTGAAACACTAAGGAGGGCACGTTTTATCGGAAGGGAGTGGGTAGACATGGGCTTTATTGAAAGTAAAGGAAGACGGATGACAGATTCTGGGTGACCGGGTGAGGCGCGACGGGAAGATGTTCGCAAATGGCACTCACATGCCGGCCACCGGTCCTGACTTATTCTATGCCGTGCTGATTGAGTTTCTTGCGCAGCGTATTGCGATTCAGCCCGAGCAATTCCGCCGCGCGGGTCTGGTTGCCCTCGGCGTGATGCAGCACCACTTCGAGCAACGGACGCTCGATATTGGCGACCACCATTTCATAGATATTGGTGACGTCTTCGCCATCAAGATCCTTAAAGTACTGGCTCATCATCTTCCGCACACAGGCGGAAAGTTCGCTGTCACGGGTGTCACGTTGCACATTCATATCTTCATTTCCCTGATTATTTTTCTGTTGTTCTTGTTTTACTTTTTTTTTTTGATACCGCCCCCTAGGCAGCCTTTCTCCAGGCTGCCGCTTCTCCATTCATCAAGCGCACGAAAAAACGATCGAGCGCCGCAATCTGTGTATCTGCGTCTTCAATTACATTCATGGCGTGGCGAAATTCCGCGCCTCCCGGGAGTCCGGCCAGATACCAGCCGATGTGTTTCCTGGCAATACGAACGCCTTTGTATTCCCCGTAGAACGCGTGCAACTCCATCAAGTGCCGGGATGCAATCGCGTGAATCTCGGCGTTCGTCGGCGCGGCAAGATGCCTTCCGGTCTGCAAATAATGCGCGATCTCGCGAAAGATCCACGGTCGGCCTTGCGCCGCACGGCCAATCATCACCGCATCGCAACCGGTGTAGGCCAGCACCAAGCGCGCCTTTTCCGGTGAATCAATGTCGCCGTTGGCGATCACCGGAATCGTCACGTTTTGTTTGACGGCGCGAATGGTGTCGTATTCGGCGGCGCCTTCGTAGAGATCACTTCGCGTCCTGCCGTGAACGGCCAGCGACTGTATACCGCTCTGCTCGGCGATGCGCGCGATGGTAAGCGCGTTCTTGTGATCGCGATCCCAACCGGTACGAATCTTGACCGTGACAGGAACCGCTACGGCGTTAACAACTGCCTCAAGAATTTTGCCGACCAGCAATTCATCGCGCATCAGCGCCGAGCCGGCATCGACCTTGCACACTTTCTTGGCCGGGCAACCCATGTTGATATCAATGATGTGCGCGCCTTTGTCGACGTTGTAGCGCGCGGCGTCCGCCATCATTTCCGGCGCGGCGCCGGCAATCTGTACAACTATGGGATCGACTTCGCCGGTGTGATCGCCACGACGCAGCGACTTTTCTGTCGCCCACAGGCGACAATCCGACGCCACCATCTCGCTCACCGCCATACCCGCGCCCAGCCGTTTGCAGAGCTGGCGAAACGGGCGATCCGTCACACCCGCCATGGGCGCGACGATCAGATTATTACGAAGCGGGATGTTGCCGATTTGCACGATGTGAATGCCGATTTCCGGATTGCGATATCGCAAGGAAGGCCGCCTATTTTATAGGCGCACACAAATTAAGCAATCGAATTTTGTAGTTTCTAGGAGTACGTTTTAACCCGCTGATTTTTTTGCTCGGAAAAATGCATGCCAGCATGCATGCCCGCATGTATGCCAGCACAGCGCCGCGATCAGATTTGCGATGGATCAATTGCACCGTAGCCGCCGCCGCCCGGTGTTTCCAGGACAAACACATCACCTGCATTCACCTGCGTCTCATCCGAATAGGAAAGCCCGGTGCGCGAACCGTCCATGCGTTCTATCCACGTGCGTCCAAGCCCACCTTCCTTGCCGCCCGCCATGCCGAAGTTCGGAACGCGCCGGTGCCCGGCAAGAATCGCCGCCGTCATCGGCTCCAGGAAACGGATTCTGCGAGTCGCACCGTTACCGCCTTTCCACTTGCCGGCACCACCGCTGCCCGTACGAATCGAATGCTCTTCTACCTGCACGGGGTAGCGCCATTCCAGAATCTCGGGGTCGGTCAGGCGCGAGTTGGTCATGTGTGCCTGTACGGTATCGCAGCCATCGAAGCCCGGGCCGGCACCAGTGCCGCCGGAAACGGTTTCGTAATACTGGTACTGATCGTTGCCGAAGGTGACGTTGTTCATGGTGCCGTAGCTTGCGGCCATCACCTTGAGAGCGCCGATCAGCGCATCCGTGATGCACTGCGAGGTTTCCACGTTGCCCGCCACGGTGGCAGCGGGAGGGCGAGGATTAAGCATTGATCCATCGGGGATGATGATCGTAAGTGGCTTCAGGCAACCCGCGTTCAGCGGAATGTCGCTATCCACCAGCATGCGAAACACATACAGCACGGCCGCATAGACCACGGCGGATGGCGCGTTGAAGTTCGATTCAAGCTCGGCGGACGTGCCGGTGAAATCGATCGTGGCGTTGCGTTGGTCCGCGCCGACAGTGATCTTCACATTGATCACCGCGCTGTTGTCCATTTCGTAGGCGAATGCGCCGTCCTTCAGCGCACCGATGATGCGCCGCACGCTTTCTTCCGCGTTGTCCTGCACGTGCGCCATGTAAGCCTTGACGATGTCGAGGCCGAAGTGGGCCACCATGCGGCGAAGTTCCTGCACGCCTTTTTCATTGGCGGCAATCTGCGCGCGCAGGTCGGCGATGTTCTGGTCCGGATTGCGGGCGGGGTATCTGGCCCCCGCCAATCGGGCACGCATATCCGCCTCAAGCATCACGCCGTTCTCAACCAACTTGACGTTGTCGAGTAGCACTCCCTCGTCTTCAATAGTTTTCGAGAAGGGCGGCATCGAACCCGGCGTGATGCCGCCGATGTCGGCGTGATGACCGCGAGACCCGACATAAAACAGAATTTCCTCGGCGTCGTCACTAAACACCGGCGTGACGACGGTCACGTCCGGTAAATGTGTGCCGCCGTTATACGGATCGTTCAGCACATACACATCGCCCCTCTTCATCCGGCCCGCATTCTTGCGCACGACGGTCTTGATGCTCTCGCCCATCGAGCCCAGGTGCACCGGCATGTGCGGTGCGTTGGCGATGAGATTTCCGTCGGCGTCGAACAGTGCGCAGCTGAAGTCCAGACGTTCCTTGATATTTACCGAGTAGGCCGTATTGGCCAGCCGCAATCCCATCTGCTCGGCGATCGACATGAACAGATTATTGAAGACTTCCAGCATGACCGGGTCAGCCTTTGTTCCGAGCGCATAGCGCACATTGCGTGCCATCACACGTGTCAGTATGAGGTGATTCAGCGGGGTGACTTCTGCCTTCCAGCCAGGTTCGACAATCGTGGTCGCATTTTTTTCCGCGATGATTACCGGCCCCTGGATTTCCTGGCCGATGGCAAGTTGCTCGCGGACGTAAAGGGGCGCGTCATGGCGCTTTCCGCCGCTGACGATGGCAACACGGGCGATGGCAGCTGCATCGATTGCTCCCGCTGCATCAACCGCTTGCGTCAAGGGTGAATCGGTGGCGCCGATCGCCTCGCAGCTCACTGCCTCGGCAATCAGCGCGCGGCCTTCCATCAGGAAGCTGAAGCGTTTCTGGTACGCCGCGTTGAAGTCGTGGCGCATGGCGGAGATGTCACCGAAGTCAACGATCAACGCGGAATCGGTACCGTCGTAGCGAAGGTGCACGCGACGCTTGACGCTGATGTTGTCCGCCACCACACCTTGCGCGGATACTTCAGCCACCGCCTTACCTGACAATTCGCTCAGCTCAAAATCGAGCCGTTGGAGGCACTCGTCATCCAACGGGATCTCGACCGCCTTCTCGCGCATGGCGGTGATGTCTGCCAGTCCCATGCCATATGCGGACAACACGCCGGCCAGCGGATGAATGTAAACACGCGTCATTCCCAGTTCATCCGCGACCAGACAGGCGTGCTGTCCGCCGGCACCACCGAAACAGTGGAGCGTATATTCAGTCACATCGTGTCCGCGCTGCACGGATATGAATTTAATTGCGTTCGCCATATTGGCCACGGCGATCTGCAAGAAACCTTCCGCCACATCTTCCGGCGTGGATCTCTTCCCGGTTGCGCGCTCAATGTTTTCCGCGAGCGCCAGGAATTTTTCGCGCACGATTTCCGCATCGAGCGCTTGACCACCGTCCGGGCCAAACAGCATTGGAAAATGTTGCGGCTGAATCTTGCCCAGCATGACGTTGCAATCGGTCACCGTCAGCGGTCCCCCGCGTCGATAACAGGCCGGCCCAGGATTGGCGCCGGCCGAATCCGGCCCAACTCGGTAACGCTGGCCATCAAAATGCAGGATCGAACCACCACCGGCGGCGATGGTGTGGATCGACATCATCGGCGCGCGCATCCTGACACCCGCAACCTGCGTATCGAACTCGCGCTCCAGTTCGCCCGCATAGTGCGAAACGTCGGTGCTGGTGCCGCCCATGTCGAAGCCGATAATTTTGTCGAAGCCGGCAATGGCCGCCGTGCGCACCATGCCGATGATGCCGCCGGCCGGGCCCGAGAGGATCGAATCCTTGCCCTGGAATTTGTGCGCGTCGGTCAGGCCACCATTGGACTGCATGAACATCACGCGCGTACCGGGCAGTTCGGCCGCCACCTGATCGACGTAGCGCTTGAGGATGGGCGAAAGATACGCATCGACCACCGTGGTATCGCCACGCGACACTATTTTCATCATCGGGCTGACTTCATGGGAGGTCGACACCTGCGTGAAGCCGATATCGCGCGCCAGTTCCGCCACGCGTTTTTCGTGTCGGGTAAAGCGATAGCCATGCATGAAGACGATGGCGATTGCCCGGAAACCCTTATTCCACGCGGCTCTCAGGGCACTGATTGTTGCCGCCTCATCGAGCGGCGCGACCATCTCGCCACGTGCGCCGATGCGCTCACTGACTTCAAATACTTCCGTGTACAGTAATTCGGGCAACCTGATCTGCCGGTCAAAGATACGCGGGCGGTTCTGGTAGCCGATGCGCAATTGATCGCGGAAGCCCTTGGTGATGGCCAGCACGGTGGGTTCGCCTTTGCGCTCGAGCAACGCATTGGTCGCCACCGTGGTGCCCATTTTCACTGCGTCGATGTGCTCAACCGGAATCGGTGAGTCCTGGTTGACGCCGAGCAATTGGCGTATGCCCGCGACGGCGGCGTCGCGATACTGCTCCGGATTTTCCGAGAGCAGTTTGTGGGTGACCAACGTGCCGTCGGGCGTCCGGGCAACGATATCGGTAAAGGTGCCGCCGCGGTCGATCCAGAACTGCCATTTGCCGGGTCGGGCGCGTGCGCGAGTGTTTGCGTTCATGAAGAGTTGATTGGTGTACTGCTAAACTAAACATGATAGCAAGTCCAATTGCCACATCCCCCTTACGACGAGGAGAAATCATGAATCGAGCTTTTTCGCTGTTGGCCGTTGCCGGCTTGTTGGTGGCGGGCAACGCATCCGCGCAAACCAAGTGGGACATGCCCACCGGCTATGCGCCGACGAACTTCCATACCGAAAACGTAAAGCAGTTCGCTGCCGATGTCGACAAAGCCACCAGCGGAAAACTGAAGATCACGGTTCACGATAACGGTTCCCTATTCAAACAGAACGAGATCAAGCGCGCCGTGCAATCGGGTCAGGCACAGGCGGGCGAATTCCTGCTGCCGGCGCTAGCCAATGAAGACGCGATGTACGGCATCGATTCAGTGCCTTTCCTGGCTGACAGCTATCCGCAGGCGTTGAAACTATGGAAAGTGTCGAAGAGCGCCATCGAACAGCGGCTTGGCAAGCAAGGCATCAAGGTGCTGTACGGCGTTGCGTGGCCGCCGCAGGGCGTGTACTCGAAAAAAGCCGTCACCAGCGCTGCCGACCTGAAGGGCGTGAAATGGCGCGCGTATAGCCCGCAGACTAACCGCATCGGTGAATTGCTGGGTGCGCAGCCTGCGACGATCCAGGCAGCCGAATTGGCGCAGGCGCTGTCGACCGGCGTGGTGGAGGCCCACATGACCTCGGGAGCAACAGGCGTGGACATCAAGGTATGGGACTCGATGGGTAAAGGCGCGTACTACTACGATGCACAGGCGTGGCTGCCGAAGAATCTGGTGGTGGTCAATCAGAAAGCATTCGACGCCCTCGACAAGGCCACGCAGGATACCGTGCTGAAGGCGGCGGCGGACGCCGAGACGCGCGGCTGGCAACGTTCCGAAGCGCGCGACACTGAAACCCGGGAAATCATGGCGAAGAACGGCATGAATGTTGTGCCGCTCAGCGCGGCACTGAAAGCGGACCTGAAGAAGATCGGTGCAACCATGCTGGCTGAGTGGGAAAAGAGCGCGGGGGCGGATGCCAAAGCGGTGCTGGACGCGTATCGCAAGTAGACGGCACGATCGCTGAGGCAACTTGGCTCCACGCGTGCGCAAATCGCTGGATTTCTTGTACAACGCGGCAGGTGTCCTGGCCGCGTTGTTCATGATCGGCACCCTGCTGATGGTGCTGGCCAGCGTATTGGGCCGGATATTTCAATTCAATCTGCGCGGCTCGGATGCATACGCCGGCTATTGCATGGCAGCGGCGGGCTTTCTGGCGTTGGCGCATACGCTCAAACGCGGCGAGCACATACGCGTCACGCTGATCCTCGAACGGCTGGGCGCGAAGGGCCGTCATGGCCTGGAACTGATCGCGCATGCGATCGCAACCTTTTTCTCCGGCGCGTTTGCGTTCTTTTCCGCGCGCCTCGTCTACCAGTCATACGTGTTCAATGATATTTCGCAGGGCAATGACGCCACGCCGCTGTGGCTTCCGCAGATGGCGATGGCCGCCGGCGCGATCGTGCTGTTTATCGCGATACTGGATGAATTGGTCCTGCTTGCCTCTGGGCAAAAGAATCAACCCGCCGAGTCAGGCGAACTCAAGTTGATGGAGTAGTCGTGGACCTGCTGATTGCGGCGGCACTCATTGCGTTCCTGTTTCTGCTCCTGGGTACCGGCGTGTGGATCGGACTCGGCCTGCTCGGCGTCGCATGGATCGGCATGGAGCTCTTCACCACCCGCCCGGTAGGCGACGCGATGGCGGTCACCATCTGGGGCTCGGCGTCATCGTGGACATTGACGGCGCTGCCGCTGTTCATCTGGATGGGCGAGATCCTGTTTCGCACCAAACTTTCCGAGGACATGTTCAAGGGGCTCGCGCCGTGGGTCAGCCGCCTTCCCGGCCGGCTGCTGCACACCAACGTCATCGGCTGCACCATTTTCGCGGCGGTATCGGGTTCGAGTGCGGCGACCTGTGCCACCATCGGCAAGATGACCCTGCCAGAGCTGAAAAAGCGCGGCTACCCCGACGACATCACCATCGGCTCCCTGGCCGGCGCCGGTACGCTGGGCCTTTTGATTCCGCCGTCCATCATCATGATCGTGTACGGCGTCGCATCAGATACGTCGATCACGCGGCTGTTCATCGCCGGTGTCTTTCCCGGCTTGTTGCTGGCCAGCCTGTTCATGGGCTACGTGATTGTCTGGTCGCTGCTGAACCCGGACAAGATTCCGCAGCCGGATACCACACTCAGTTTCGTGCAGAAACTCCACGAGTCGCGCCATCTCATTCCCGTCGTGCTGCTCATCGCATTGGTGCTGGGCTCAATCTACGTGGGCGTGGCCACCGCCACGGAGGCCGCGGCGCTCGGTGTGGTGGGTTCGCTGGCGTTATCGTCGGTGCAGGGGTCGATGAACTGGCAGACTTTTGCGGTGAGCCTGATGGGGGCGACGCGCCTCTATTGCATGATTGCCTTGATTCTCGCCGGTGCAGCGTTCCTCACGCTGGCGATGGGCTATATCGGACTGCCGCGGCATCTGGCGGAGTGGATTGGCGGGCTGGGCCTCTCGCCCTTCTGGCTGCTGTTCGGATTGATGATTTTCTACATCATCCTTGGCTGTTTTCTGGATGGCATTTCCATGGTGGTGCTGACCATGGGCGTGATCCTGCCGACCATCCAGAAGGCGGGAATCGATGCGATCTGGTTTGGCATCTTTATCGTGCTGGTGGTCGAGATGGCACAGATCACGCCACCGGTGGGATTCAATCTGTTTGTGCTGCAGGGCATGACCCAACGCGACATCGGCTACATCGCCCGCGTTGCCTTGCCGTTTTTCTTCCTGATGATGGCGGCGGTCCTGTTGATTTACTTCTTCCCGGGAATCATCACCTGGCTGCCCTCGCATATGTGACGAAGCCGTTTGCGATGACGCATAATGGCGCTTCGATTCCATCACATTGCCGCTCATGTTCAACGCTCCGCTGTCACTCACGACTGAAACCGCTTTTGAATTGCCCGCCTATCTGCACGAATCGGGCGCGCATAACCCGTGGGTGGAAGCGAACCTTCACGGCAAGGACATTCACAGCTTTCTCGAAGGGCCGTGTTTCGATGTGCAAGGAAACTTGTGGGTGGTGGATATCCCCTTCGGTCGCATTTTTCGCATCACACCCACCGGCGAATGGGATCTCATCGTCAAATATGACGGCTGGCCCAACGGACTCAAGTTCCATCCGGATGGCCGGCTGATCATTGCCGACTACCGGCATGGCCTGCTTGAAATGGATGTGGAATCACGGCGTGTGGCACCGCTTGTTACGCACCATGTTTCACAGCGCTTCAAAGGCGTGAATGACCTGACGCTTGCCCGCAACGGCGATATCTATTTCACCGACCAGGGCCAGAGCGGATTGCATGATCCCAGCGGCGCCGTGTATCGCCTGAAAGCGGATGGCAGCGTGCAGCAACTGCTGTCAAATATTCCCAGCCCCAATGGCCTGGTGCTGAGCGAGGACCAGCATTTTCTTTTTGTCGCCGTCACGCGCGACAACGCCATCTGGCGCGTGCCGCTGGTCGATGGTGGCGTGTCCAAGGTCGGCAAGTTCATTCAGCTCTCCGGCGGGTTCGGCCCGGACGGAATCGCGATCGATCACGAAAATGGGTTGTACGTCGCGCATCACGGCCTCGGCTGCGTGTGGCAATTCGACAAGCGTGGCGAAGCGAAGTACCGCATCGATTCTTCGCGCGGCGACTGGACGACCAACGTTGCGATTCATCCACAGCATCCAAATGAGATCTTCATCACCGAGTCGCAAACCGGGTCGGTGCTCAAGGCGACATTGCCGCTCTATTGAACTTAACAGACAAACACCAGCACTGGCGCGGCTTTCAGAGCATATTTGCCATGAAATGCCCGCCAGCACTTGTGTTTCGGTTTATTTCGCTGGGAAAGTGTCATGACGAATAAGGCTGGCCTTCCCGAAGGCGCCTTCGATAATTTTCGCAATGAAATGAGCTACGGGGATTACCTCGGGCTCGATCAACTGCTTGCCGCGCAGAAGCCGCTCTCCAAAGAGCACAACGAATTGTTGTTCATCATCCAGCATCAGACCACTGAACTCTGGATGAAGCTGATGCTGCACGAATTGCTCGCCGCACGCGCGCAGGTGATTGCCGGAGACCTGGCGCCGGCGTTCAAGATGCTGGCGCGCGTGTCGCGCATCATGAACAACCTGATCCAGGCTTGGGATATTCTTTCGACGCTCACGCCTACCGAGTATTCAGCGTTTCGCGAAAGTCTCGGCAAGTCTTCCGGGTTTCAATCGCATCAGTATCGCGCTCTCGAGTTTGTATTCGGCAACAAGAATGCCGCGCTGTTGAAACCGTTTGAACATCGCACCGAAATCCACGCGATGTTGTCGGGCCTGCTCAATGGGCCGTCGCTTTACGACGAAGCCATTCGCCTGCTGGCGCGGCGCGGATTCTTGCTGGATGTTGACGCCACCGAACGTGACTGGTCGTTGCCTTACACAAGCAACGCATCGGTGATGGCCGCATGGCGCGCGGTGTATGCGGAGCCGAAGCAGCATTGGGATTTGTACGAACTCGCCGAGAAGCTGGTCGATCTCGAAGACTACGTGCGGCAATGGCGTCACCGCCACGTCACGACTGTCCAGCGCATCATCGGCTTCAAGCGCGGCACGGGTGGGACGGCGGGTGTTGGCTACCTGAAGGCGATGTTGGAGGTGCGGCTGTTTCCGGAGTTGTGGGATTTGCGGACGGAGTTGTAGGAACTCATGTGCCTTATTGCCTTTGCGTGGAAAACTCATCCGGACTATCCGCTCATCTTGGCGGCCAACCGCGACGAATGGTACGACCGGCCCGCATCGCCCGCTGCGTGGTGGGCGGATCACCCTGACATTCTTGCCGGCCGCGATCTCAAGGCCGGGGGCACGTGGTTGGGAATTTCCCGACGCGGCCGCTTCGCCGCGCTGACCAACTTTCGCGATCCTTCCAATCGCAAGTCCGATGCGCCTTCCCGCGGGCAACTTGTCAGCGATTTTCTGGCGGGCGCCGCAAACGCTCACGACTATCTGCGTCAGCTGCAGGTCATGGCGCCGCTGTATCAGGGCTTCAATCTGCTGGCCGGTGACGGTGATGTACTTCAATATTTCAGCAGCCGCACCGGTGAAATACTCGACGTTCCAGCGGGTGTACACGCGCTGTCGAATCATATGTTGAACGAGCCTTGGCCGAAGGTGGAAAAGGCAAAGTCCGCTCTGGAAGCGGCTCTCCGGACGAAAATGCATGAAGAAGCCCGTCAAATGGCGATCTACGATCTACTGTCGAATGACGAGTTCGCGCCCGACGCTTCGCTTCCCAATACGGGTGTAGGGCAGGAATGGGAACGGGTTCTGTCGCCTGCAATGATCGTTACGGAGAAATACGGCACGCGCTGTTCGACTGTCCTCAGTATCTCGTCACGCCGCGAGGTGGCTTTCGAAGAGCGAACGCGTGACCACACCGGCGCAGTCACCGGCGTCGTCACTGAACATTTCACACTAGCCTGACTTTGTCGCGGGCAATTTCCTGCCAGAGCCCACTGCCGCGCGGCGCAGGCGGTCGTTGATTGCGTCCCACGCAGGCGTTATCGGTGGCGCCTCAACCAGAATAACACTCGTTTGCGCCGCATCGAGCGTGCGCAGATTGGCATAGAGACCTTGCGCATAACTGGCGGGATCGGCGTCGGCGGAGATCCACACCAGCTGCCGGGCATTGCGCACCCCCACGCCGACGGGCGATGGCTTGACCCGCGGCTTGGCGGAAAATCCCAGTACCGCCACGCGTTTGCCGACGTTCAGTTGCGCGTCCATTTCCGTTTGCAGCGCGGCCGCGTCCAAGAGTTTCAGCGGCGTCATCGGTGCGTAGTGCGCGGCGAGGGACCCCGAGACACGTGGTGTACCCGGCTTGATGGTTGATGTCTTGGGCGCGGGCACTTCGTCCGGTTGCAAAGGCATTTCGCCGATCACCGCGCGAATCATTTCCGGCGTGATCGCGCCGGGGCGCAACACGACTGGCCGCTTCAATGTCTTCATGCGCGACAGATCGAGTATGGTGGATTCGATGCCGACTTCACACGGGCCGCCATCGAGTACCAGGAACTTGTCGCCGAACTCGTCGCGCACGTGCTGCGCGGTCGTTGGTGAGACGTGGCCAAATCTATTCGCGGACGGCGCAGCAATGATTCCACTGCCGGCTTTGGCGAATGCGGTCAACAATTTCTGGGCAAGCGGATGCGCGGGGCATCGGATGCCGACGGTATCCTGCCCGCCGGTGACACTAAGCGGAATTCGCGCCGATTTCTTCAGGATCAGCGTGAGCGGGCCCGGCCAGAACGCGTCGATCAATTTGTGCGCGATTGGCGGGATATCAATCGCCCACTTGTCCAGCGGCGTGTTCCTGGCCACGTGCACGATCAAGGGGTGCGCGGCGGGGCGGCCCTTGGCCTCGAAAATGCGCGCAACGGCCAGTTCATCCGCGGCGTCCGCGCCGAGACCATAGACGGTCTCCGTTGGCAGCGCGACCAATTCGCCGCGCAGGAGCGCGTCGACGGCTTGTTTCAGGATTTCTTTGCTTTGGGCCGCAGTCATGCCCACATTTTGCCCTAAGACACGGCTGCTAAAATGGCGTGATGTCTGATTCTCAGCACGCCCCGTTCCGCATTTCTGTTGCGCCGATGATGGACTGGACCGACCGTCATTGCCGCTATTTCCATCGCCTGCTCAGCAAACGCACCCGCCTTTACACCGAAATGGTGACCACGGGCGCGCTGATCCATGGCGATCAGCCGCGCCATCTCGATTTCAACACCGAGGAGCATCCGGTTGCGCTGCAACTGGGCGGCAGCGAACCCGCGGACCTCGCCATTTGCGCGAAACTGGGCGAGCGCTGGGGCTATGACGAGATAAACCTGAATTGCGGCTGCCCGTCGGAACGCGTGCAGCGCGGCAGTTTCGGCGCCTGCCTGATGGCCGAACCGAAGCTGGTAGCCGATTGCGTGAAAGCAATGGTGGATGCGGTCTCGCTGCCGGTGACGGTCAAGCACCGTATCGGTATCGACAAACTCGACGACTATGGGTTCGTACGCGATTTTGTCGGCGCCGTCAGTGAAGCGGGTTGCAATGTATTCATCGTGCATGCCCGCAATGCCATTCTCAAAGGGCTGAGTCCCAAGCAAAATCGGGAAGTGCCACCACTCAGGTATGAACACGTTTATCGACTGAAACAGGAGTTTCCGCATCTGACGATGGTGATCAACGGCGGCATCAAAACGTCGGCAGAAATTCACGGGCACCTCGAACATGTCGATGGCGTGATGATCGGGCGAGAGGCGTATCACAATCCCTATTGGCTCGCGGGATTCGATCATGAATTCTTTGGCGCGCCGGAAGGCTCTGTCACGCGCGAGGCGGTTGAAGCGGCAACGGCAATCTACGTTGCCAAACAATCACTCAAAGGCGTGCCCCCACATTCAATCCTGCGCCACACGCTGGGACTGTATCGCGGCCTGCCTGGCGCACGTGCGTGGCGGCGATCCATGTCGCAGCAACCTGCGTGGAGCACACTCCCCTTACCAGGTTAGCTGACCCTGCACCGGTTGTCCGGGCACGGCAAATTTTGATGTGTCCAGACGCTCGATCTGCCGTCTACCCGCACTATTCAAATCGAATCGCTGACACGCCTTGGCAAAGCGCTGCTCGAGCAATCGCGCGAAGATGCCCTCGCCGACCATCCGCGAGCCAAAATTCGGATCGTTGTCGGCGCCGCCGCGCATTTCCTGCACCCGCGACATGACATGCGCGGCCTTGAGCGGGAAATGACTCTCGAGCCAGTTGCGAAACAACTCCTTCAATTCCCAGGGCAAGCGCAACAGGATGTAGCCGGCGGAAGTAGCCCCCATGTTGCGGCCCTGCTCCAGCAGCTTTTCCATTTCGTGATCGGTGAGAAAGGGAATCACTGGCGCGACATTGATACCGACCGGAATACCTGCTTCCGCGAGCCGCTTGATGGTCTGCATTCGTCGCGCGGGCGCGGCCGATCGCGGCTCAAGGTAGCGCGAGATATGATGATCAATGGTGGTAATGGAAATCGTCACGTGGACGAGATTGTGCTCGCTCAGGCTTTGCAGAATGTCGATATCGCGTTCGATCAATGCAGACTTGGTGATCAGGCTGACTGCCTGATTGAATTCAGCAGCCACTTCCAGCACCTTGCGCGTCAATTGGTATTTCTTTTCACATGGCTGGTACGCATCGGTATTGACACCAATGCTGATGACATCCGTTTGGAAGCTCGCTTTCGACAATTCCGATCGCAGCAATTCCGGCGCGTTTACTTTCGCAAATAGCCGCGTCTCAAAATCCAGCCCCGGCGAGAGTCCCAGATAGGCGTGTGATGGTCGCGCAAAGCAGTAGATACAACCGTGTTCGCAGCCGCGATAGGGATTCAGCGAATAGCGAAACGGGATATCGGGTGAATCATTGCGCGTAATGATGCTCTTGGCAGTTTCCTTCGTGACCACGCTTTTCAGCTGGTTTTCGTCGGCGACATCGGCAAGCCAGCCGTCATCAAATGCGTCGCGCTGCCATTGCTCAAAGCGGCCTTCCAGATTCAGCGCCGCGCCGCGGCCCTTGTGAATCTGGTCGCGTTGGTATCCTGATGCATGATTGGTCGTGGGTAATGTCATCGTCGCTCCCGTTTGAGAAAAGGCGAATACTGTATTAATATACAGTATTCGCCTTTCTAGGGGAAATTCTTTCGGTGACTGGGCAGAGGACGCTATTCCGGCAGCGCTTTTTTGCTGGCACCCAGCCGGTACCAATCGATCCGCCGCGTCAGCACCATGATTGCCGCCAGCGCCACGAATAACAGCAGTGATCCCAACATCAATGCGTTTTCTTCAGACAGCAGCAGGCCGTAGAGCACGACGTACAGCAGGGCAAGTTTTATGGCGAACGCCGCACCACGCCGCCAGCCGCCCAGCACATGCGAAAGATAATAGCCAATCAGCAATACACAGGAAACGCTGGCGGCCAAATACGCATGCAGAAAAATGATGTGCTCGGAGAGGCTGACCAGCAACAGGAAAAATACTGCCAGCGCGAGCCCCACCAATCCGTATTGCAGCGGATGAATTCGCAGGTCTTTCAAGATTTCGAACAGAAAGAATGCCGCAAATGTGAGGGCAATGAAAAGGACACCGTATTTCACGGCACGCTCCGCTTGCTGATAGATATTGACCGGCTCGATAAACGAGACATCGAACGCCTCAAGCGAATTCGGCTCCTTTAAGCCGTGCTGCAGTAGATCGCTGTTCCTGCTGGAGAGGTGGGATACTTCCCAGCGCGCGCTGAACCCCTGCTCGTCAATCTGTTTGGTCTGAGGCAGAAATCGTCCCCCGAAATTTGGATGAGGCCAGGCGGCGCGCAATTGGACGACATTGTTTTTCCCGATCGGCGCAAACGCCAGTGAGCGCATTCCCGCCAGATCCAGGCTGACAGTGACTTCATATTGGCGAACTTCACGCGCAGTCAGATCACCCACGTCGGCGTGCAATCCATTGCCGAGTGCGTCTACATTCGTGCCATTCTTGACCGTGATTTCCTGGCCGCTCCAGGCGACTTTGGGTGAGCCCCGCAGCCCTCTCACGTCGCTCAACCCAAGTGCGAGGAAGGCACTTCCAATCGTGAAGCGGGACGCGTTGTGTTCGAGCCCCAGATTGGCGGGCACCTCGAATCGCGCCCGCCAGACGCCTTTTGTTTGGTACACCAAGGTCTTGTACAGGCCTTTATATTTCGCTTCGACGTCGGCCGCGCCATCGTAGGTCAATTGCTCGGGAACCAACAGGATCTGATGCGAGTGCTCGATGATTCGTTTGGTTTCCTTGCCCTTTTCATCGGTGCCCATGACGAGTTCACGCTCAAGATACGGAATCACCAGCAGCGGACCCGCCAGGCGCTGAGGGCCGGCGAAACTGCTTGCGATCGTTTCATCTACCTGTCGCTGTAAATGCTGGCGCTCCGAAACGATACCGCCGATCATCCACAGCGGGACAAGCAAGAGCGCCATCAGGAAACCGATGGATGCCACGCGCAACAAAAGGCTTCTTTGCAATTTATTCTCCGGTGAATTTTATTGGCCCAGAGGACACCTGCGCTCCGCAGAGGAGTTTGCAATGAGCGCAGGCGTCCGGCTCCGAGGTTCTTGGGTGCGTTAGTGCACGGTCTTGCGTTTTGTCCGGCCTTGAATGTTTACAGCGCCCACGCAATTTGAAAGCGCGCGCCGGGATGAATTTCGCGGGTCGCCCACGAGAAGCCTTCGATGCGGGAGTTTGACATCTCAAGATCTACTTCAACCGGCAAACCGAAGACACGCGATGGTCTGTGGCTGATCCAATTAACCCACACCGCGCCACGGGTTGGATAGGCATTTCCCTTTTTAGCAAGGAAAGTCCCCTCGCCTTTGGCTGGAGCCGCGAGGCCGTGGTCGTTGTATTCTTCTGCTGTCTCAAGTGGCAGCACAAAGGCAGACATGCCGTCTCCACTATCCAATATCATTTCGTAGCTGTATGCGATGGTGAACAGATCTTCCGACCTCAGACCGAGAAAGGGACTGGTCATGACGGTACCGCGCACGGAGTGCGACGTCAGTATTTTTGTACGGGAAAAGTGCAAATACTGAGCCGGCGTTAGCCGTTCGTACTCCTCTGCGCTCAGCAAGTAGCCAGACCAGTCTCTCGTCGAGGATTGCGCGTCCAGGCTTTGCATGCGCGCACCCTTGACCAGTTGCACATGGAAAGTCGCCATCTCCACCGCCTCGGCGGGCAGTTGGAAGGTCTGCATTACCCGCACCTTGACACGCTTGCCATCGATACGCACATTCCAATCGCGTTCGATTGCGACCAGTGAAACGCTCTCGCATCCATCGCTGAGCAGTAGCGCACCAGGAGTAGGTAAAAGGTCATTGTCGTCCGTTTCGGCAAGATCGATGCTTTGCGCAATCGGTTGTGTCGCAACATCTTTGACGGGCTCTTTTCGCAATACGCGCGCTTCGGCGTTGCCAGCAAGCATTAGCGCAACTCCGGCGGCGGCGATGCTAACGGCGAGACCACACAGAATTGCGGTAACAAGCATCTTGAAAAGGTCCCAAGCGACAAGTTGCACGCGGACGGGCCTGGTTTGTTGTGACGTTTGCGAGCTTTCCAAAATCATTTTCATGGCGGCCTCCAAGTGTTGATATCGAGATAAGCATTGGGCGCCTTGATGCGGGCAAGACCGGGAGAAGATAGTGACGGGCTGAAGGAGAAATGTGGCGAAAAAATGATCCGCACCGCATCGGCACGTCGCATGCCGACGCGTGGGGTATAGTCCGATCACATACCGAACGGAATCATGATGAAACGCATAGCCATAGTCGAAGACGACGCAGCCATCCGCCAAAACTACAGCGACGCATTGAAGCGCAGCGGTTACGAGGTCGAGTCGCACGAAGATCGCGCGCAAGCAACGATTGCGTTCAAAACCCGTTTGCCTGACTTGGCCATTCTCGATATCGGACTCGGCGATGAAATCGACGGCGGCTTTACGCTATGCCGCGATTTACGCGGGCTCTCGGCAACATTGCCCATCATTTTTCTTTCCGCACGCGACAGCGATTTTGATGTCGTTTCCGGCTTGCGGCTCGGTGCCGATGACTACGTGACCAAGGACGTGAGCATGCCGCACCTGTTGGCGCGCATTGCGGCACTTTTCCGCAGGCTGGATGCGGCGAAGCAGCCGTCGCGCGCGGAGGATATTCTGCATCGCGGCGACCTGACGCTGGACATCAACAAACTCGCGGTGACATGGAAGGGAAGTGAGGTCGGCTTGACCGTCACGGAATTCTGGATGATTCACGCACTAGTGAAATTTCCCGGCCATGTGAAAAACCGCGATCAATTAATGCGTGAGGCCGAGCTCACCGTGGATGACAACACGATTACGTCGCATCTCAAACGCATTCGCAAGAAATTCCTGGCGGCCGATACATCGTTCGATGAAATTGAGACGGTGTACGGCATGGGCTATCGCTGGCATGCAGCCTGAACGCGGGGAGAAATCAAGGGCTGTAGCGGCGTTTCAGGCATAAATGCCATGGATGCCGCGCCAGTGCTTGATTTTGACGATCGGTACCCGACGCTCATGGCGGCATAGTAACTCGCATGAAAACGCCACCATTCTTTCGCAGCATTCGCGCGAAACTCCTGTTGGTCGCGCTGCTGCTTTTGCTGATTCCATTCATCGGCTTTCGTTTCATTCAGGAGATGGACCGCAGCCTGCGCACTGGACAGGAGCAGGTGCTTGTCAGCGCGGCAAGACTCTTGTCGGCGACGCTTTCGGATCGACCGCAACTATTTCACGGGACCAGTGCCAGCGCTGCGACCGAGGAAATTGAGCGCCGACGATTGCTCGCGATGTTCAGCAGCGCAGACCCGGAGACCGCCGCCAACCTGGGCGTTGCGTACGTACCCTCCGAAGACATCGAGCGCGTTCTGAACGTTGTTGCCAATAGTGCGTCGCGGATCTGGGTAGTGGATTCGAATTCACAGGTGAGAGGCCTGGCAGGTGTCCTGGCCAATCGCCTAACGAGCGAGCATGTAGAGCATGAAGGCGACTTTCTTGCGAAAATGTACTCCCGCTTGATACGACCACTTGTAGGGCTGGTGGCAGTTGATTCGAGTAATCACGCCCATGAAGAGGCAGGATTTGCGCAACGAGCGGTGATGTCGCAAGTTGATCGCGCGCTGGTGGGTGAACCCAATGCGCGCTGGCGAATGGTCAGCGAAGGATCCGGCGTGATTCTATCGGTGGCGCAGCCGATATGGCAGGGAGATAGCATCATTGGTGCGGTGGTATTGGAAGAGACGACCGGCAGCAGTCAATCCATCAAGTTTGCGGCGCTTGAGTCTCTGCTGACAACGACGGTGATTGTATTTCTTGTCGGATTTGTCGCTCTGCTGGGCTTTGCATGGCGCCTGGCTTTTCGCGTACGCCGGCTGCAAACCGAGGCCGACGCAGCGATTGATTCCCATGGCCGGATTACAGGGCGCATTTCCGGCTCGGCAACGGACGATGAAATCAGTGCACTTGCGCATACGCTGGATGCAACTCTTCAGCGGCTGGGGCGCTACAACGGCTATCTGGAACAGATGGCGGCTCGACTGTCCCATGAGTTGCGTACTCCCGTTGCGGTGGTACGTTCGTCGCTGGACAATTTGAAGTCCGGCAGTCTGACGGAAGAGGATCGAATCTACGTTGATCGTGCTGGCGAAGGCGTCTCTCGTTTATCGGCATTGATTTCTCGGATGGCGGAAGCGACCCAACTGGAGAGCATGCTTCGAGACACCGAAAGAGAGAACTTTGATCTGGTAAAAGTGGTGAGGGGATGCGTTGATGGCTACCGCATGGCTTACGCAACAACTTCGCCACGTCATATCAGCTTCGAGCCAAATTTGGATACGCCGATTCCGTTTCATGGAATTCCTGATGCCGTTGCCCAAATGCTCGACAAGCTCGTGCAGAACGCTGTCGATTTCGCCATGCCCGGTACACCTATTGTGGTCTCGCTACGCGCCGATTCCCATCAAGTTATCGTTTCAATTCAAAACATGGGGCCGCAAATACCCGCTACGGTGATAGCCAGTCTCTTCGTTTCGATGGTTTCGTCCCGCCCCCACTCGGGTGCCCAAGAGGGCCATCTGGGGCTTGGCTTGTATGTCAGCCGGCTCATCGCTGAGTTTCATGGCGGCAGCATCAGCGCGGAGAATTTGCCGGACGGAAGCGGTGTTCGATTTAAGGTGGTGCTTCCGTTAGGCGACGGCGCCTCCTGAGCGGAGACGCGTCAATTGGTCAGAAAGCAAAAAGCCCAGCACCTGAGGGGTGATGGGCTTTTTGGGGATTGGGTCTTGGCGATGACCTACTTTCGCACGGGTATGACCGCACTATCATCGGCGCAACGTCGTTTCACGGTCCTGTTCGGGATGGGAAGGGGTGGGTCCAACGCGCTATGGTCGCCAAGAATTCTGTGTGTTGTCCGTTCGGCGCGTATTGCGCCTGAGTGAACGTCCAACCGCATGGGGTGGGAGAAGTAAAGAACTGATTAGATTGTTGCGCGCCTTGTCTATAACGCGTTGATCTTTGACGATCACTTAAGGTTATAGAGTCAAGCCTTACGGGCAATTAGTATCGGTTAGCTTAACGTGTTACCACGCTTCCACACCCGACCTATCAACGTCCTGGTCTCGAACGACCCTTCAAGGGGGTTAAACCCCCGGGAAATCTTATCTTCAGGCGAGTTTCCCGCTTAGATGCTTTCAGCGGTTATCTCTTCCGTACATAGCTACCCTGCGATGCCTCTGGCGAGACAACAGGTACACCAGCGGTACGTCCACTCCGGTCCTCTCGTACTAGGAGCAGCCCCCGTCAAATTTCCAACGCCCACGGCAGATAGGGACCAAACTGTCTCACGACGTTTTGAACCCAGCTCACGTACCACTTTAAATGGCGAACAGCCATACCCTTGGGACCGGCTACAGCCCCAGGATGTGATGAGCCGACATCGAGGTGCCAAACTCCCCCGTCGATATGAACTCTTGGGAGGAATCAGCCTGTTATCCCCAGCGTACCTTTTATCCGTTGAGCGATGGCCCTTCCATTCAGAACCACCGGATCACTATGACCTGCTTTCGCACCTGCTCGACTTGTCAGTCTCGCAGTCAAGCATCCTTATGCCATTGCACTATCAGTACGATGTCCGACCGTACCTAGGATACCTTCGCACTCCTCCGTTACTCTTTGGGAGGAGACCGCCCCAGTCAAACTGCCTGCCATACACGGTCCCCGATCCCGATAAGGGACCCAGGTTAGAACCGCAACACTATCAGGCTGGTATTTCAACGACGCCTCCACAGCACCTAGCGGCACTGCTTCAAAGGCTCCCAGCTATCCTACACAGACCGTGTCACAGTCCAATGTAAAGCTACAGTAAAGGTGCATGGGGTCTTTCCGTCTAGCCGCGGGGAGATTGCATCTTCACAAACATTTCAACTTCGCTGAGTCTCAGGAGGAGACAGTGTGGCCATCGTTACGCCATTCGTGCGGGTCGGAACTTACCCGACAAGGAATTTCGCTACCTTAGGACCGTTATAGTTACGGCCGCCGTTTACCGGGGCTTCAATCAAGAGCTTGCACCCCATCATTTAACCTTCCGGCACCGGGCAGGCGTCACACCCTATACGTCGACTCATCGTCTTAGCAGAGTGCTGTGTTTTTGTTAAACAGTCGCAGCCACCGATTCTCTGCAACCTCTTATGGCTCCATCCGCGAGGGACTTCACCTTATCGAGGCACACCTTCTTCCGAAGTTACGGTGTTAATTTGCCGAGTTCCTTCTCCTGAGTTCTCTCAAGCGCCTTAGAATTTTCATCCTGCCCACCTGTGTCGGTTTGCGGTACGGTCCTGTTCAACTGAAGCTTAGTGGCTTTTCCTGGAAGCTTGGTATCTGCAACTTCGCTCTCTAAGAGAACTCGTTATCACGCCTCATCTAAGCCGCCCGGATTTGCCTAGGCAGCACGACTACACGCTTGAACCGGGACGTCCAACACCCGGCTTGCATAACCTTCTCCGTCCCCACATCGCATTGAACAGTGGTGCTGGAATATTAACCAGCTTCCCATCAGATACGGCTTTCGCCCTCTCCTTAGGGGCCGACTCACCCTGCGCCGATGAACGTTGCGCAGGAAACCTCGGGCTTTCGGCGAGGGTGCTTTTCACACCCTTTATCGCTACTCATGTCAGCATTCGCACTTCCGATATCTCCAACACACCTCTCGATGCATCTTCACAGACCTACGGAACGCTCTCCTACCATCTGTACATCCCCCTTAATTCACTAGTCTCGCTTTCAACACCATTTCGATCAGTGTTGCGCGCTTTGTCAGGTGAATCGCTTCGCGATCCGCCGACAGCTTGTGCCAATAAATTAAGGTGGGATGTACAAATCCACAGCTTCGGTACACAGTTTAGCCCCGTTACATCTTCCGCGCAGGACGACTCGATCAGTGAGCTATTACGCTTTCTTTAAATGATGGCTGCTTCTAAGCCAACATCCTGACTGTTTTAGCCTTCCCACTTCGTTTTCCACTTAACTGTGTTTGGGGACCTTAGCTGGTGGTCTGGGTTGTTTCCCTCTTGACGTCGGACGTTAGCACCCGGCGTCTGTCTCCCAAGCTCGCACTCATCGGTATTCGGAGTTTGCCTTGGTTTGGTAGACCTAAACGGCCCCCTAGCCAAAACAGCGCTCTACCCCGATGGTGATACTTGAGGCACTACCTAAATAGTTTTCGGAGAGAACCAGCTATTTCCGGATTTGTTTAGCCTTTCACCCCTATCCACAGCTCATCCCCTAACTTTTCAACGTTAGTGGGTTCGGACCTCCAGTACCTGTTACGGCACCTTCATCCTGGCCATGGATAGATCATCCGGTTTCGGGTCTACGCTTTGCAACTAGTCGCCCTTATCAGACTCGCTTTCGCTACGCCTTCCCTATGCGGTTAAGCTCGCTACAAAACGTAAGTCGCTGACCCATTATACAAAAGGTACGCCGTCACCCTGCTTGATTAGCCCTCGACGGGCTAATCAAGCAGGCTGCCAACATTGCGCTTCGCGCAATGCCGTCACCACTCAACTAACTCGATCGAGTTATGCATCCAAACAAAGAAATTGTCTTTCGTTCGAACACATTTCACTCCCCTCATAAATCTTTTGTCGTGTCTCGCGCTACGCGCTCGGACGACAAAGAACCCCTGAGGTAAAGACTAATAAAGCAGGGCTCCGACTGTTTGTATGCATGCGGTTTCAGGATCTATTTCACTCCCCTCCCGGGGTTCTTTTCGCCTTTCCCTCACGGTACTGGTTCACTATCGGTCGATTACGAGTATTTAGCCTTGGAGGATGGTCCCCCATCTTCAGACAGGATTTCACGTGTCCCGCCCTACTTGTTGCAATCCTAGTTCTGCTCCTGATCCTTCACGTACGGGGCTATCACCCACTATGGCCGGCTTTTCCAAACCGTTCCGCTAAATCAGAAGTTAAAGACTGCTGGCTGGTCCCATTTCGCTCGCCACTACTCTGGGAATCTCGGTTGATTTCTATTCCTATGGCTACTTAGATGTTTCAGTTCACCACGTTCGCTCCTTGGACCCTATGTATTCAGGTCCAGGTACCCTTGCGGGTGGGTTTCCCCATTCAGACATCTTCGGATCAAAGCTCATTTGCCAGCTCCCCGAAGCTTTTCGCAGGCTATCGCGTCTTTCATCGCCTGTAATCGCCAAGGCATCCACCACATGCACTTATTCACTTGACTCTATAACGTTAAGCTCTCCTGACATTACCTGAAGAACCACGCCATACAATCGCGCTTGTTACCCCCACCCCTCGAGAACTCACTTCTTTAAAGGATGACGGTCGATACAATCTAACCCCGCATTTTTCATCCACAAGCCCAACTACGACTCATGCATGCCTAATGCGTTTTCTTTACTTCTCCACTTTTTTAAAGAACAAGAAACCTTCAACGCTATAAGCATTGAGCACTAAACATTCAACATCTGTCCGTTGAACATCCACTGCTAAATACTCCAGGGGTTTTCAATCCGCCTCACCGCAGGTGCTTGTGATGCCCCACCGCAGGGTGATGGTGGGTCTGGTTGGTCTCGAACCAACGACCCCCGCCTTATCAAGACGGTGCTCTAACCAACTGAGCTACAGACCCAACTTGGTGGAGGATGACGGGATCGAACCGACGACCCCCTGCTTGCAAAGCAGGTGCTCTCCCAGCTGAGCTAATCCCCCGATACATTCAAACAAAAGTAAAACCCTACTTTTGTTTGGGCTGGTCAGTTAAAAATCACTGGCAGAGCCAGATGATTTTTGTCATGACAAAACCAAAGCGTCGTCGCGCAACCGTGCAGACCTTGTTTCCGGTTTCTACTCATTAACAACCGATAAAGGTGGACACCAAACGCTTCAGTTCACTCTAGAAAGGAGGTGATCCAGCCGCACCTTCCGATACGGCTACCTTGTTACGACTTCACCCCAGTCACGAATCCTACCGTGGTAACCGGCCCCCTTGCGGTTAGCCTAGCTACTTCTGGTAAAACCCGCTCCCATGGTGTGACGGGCGGTGTGTACAAGGCCCGGGAACGTATTCACCGCGACATGCTGATCCGCGATTACTAGCGATTCCGACTTCACGTAGTCGAGTTGCAGACTACGATCCGGACTACGATCGGCTTTCTGAGATTGGCTCCCCCTCGCGGGTTGGCGACCCTCTGTACCGACCATTGTATGACGTGTGAAGCCCTACGCATAAGGGCCATGAGGACTTGACGTCATCCCCACCTTCCTCCGGTTTGTCACCGGCAGTCTCATTAGAGTGCCCAACTAAATGTAGCAACTAATGACAAGGGTTGCGCTCGTTGCGGGACTTAACCCAACATCTCACGACACGAGCTGACGACAGCCATGCAGCACCTGTGTTCCGATTCTCTTTCGAGCACTCCCAAATCTCTTCGGGATCTCGGACATGTCAAGCGTAGGTAAGGTTTTTCGCGTTGCATCGAATTAATCCACATCATCCACCGCTTGTGCGGGCCCCGTCAATTCCTTTGAGTTTTAATCTTGCGACCGTACTCCCCAGGCGGTCAACTTCACGCGTTAGCTTCGTTACTAAGAGAATAAATCCCCCAACAACCAGTTGACATCGTTTAGGGCGTGGACTACCAGGGTATCTAATCCTGTTTGCTCCCCACGCTTTCGTGCATGAGCGTCAGTATTGACCCAGAGACCTGCCTTCGCCATCGGTATTCCTCCTGATATCTACGCATTTCACTGCTACACCAGGAATTCTAGTCTCCTCTGCCATACTCCAGCCTTACAGTCCCAAATGCCATTCCCAGGTTGAGCCCGGGGCTTTCACATCTGGCTTATAAAACCGCCTGCGCACGCTTTACGCCCAGTAATTCCGATTAACGCTCGCACCCTACGTATTACCGCGGCTGCTGGCACGTAGTTAGCCGGTGCTTATTCTTCCGGTACCGTCAGTAGTCTCACGTATTAGGTGAAACCGTTTCGTCCCGAACAAAAGAGCTTTACAACCCGAAGGCCTTCTTCACTCACGCGGAATGGCTGGATCAGGGTTGCCCCCATTGTCCAAAATTCCCCACTGCTGCCTCCCGTAGGAGTCTGGGCCGTGTCTCAGTCCCAGTGTGGCTGATCATCCTCTCAGACCAGCTACAGATCGTCGCCATGGTAAGCCTTTACCTCACCATCTAGCTAATCTGATATCGGCCGCTCCTAAAGCGTGAGGTCTTGCGATCCCCCACTTTCCAGTCTCCTGCGTATGCGGTATTAGCCTAACTTTCGCTAGGTTGTCCCCCACTTATGGATACGTTCCGATATGTTACTCACCCGTTCGCCGCTCGCCGCCAGGTTGCCCCGCGCTGCCGCTCGACTTGCATGTGTAAAGCATTCCGCCAGCGTTCAATCTGAGCCAGGATCAAACTCTTCAGTTTAATACCTGTTTGTTTCAACGTTTAGCCCTGAGGCCAAACGCCTAATCACTCAAAGTCATCAACAGGTATATGTTTCCATTTACCTATCAATATTTACTTCTTGTGAGCACTTCGATATGTTGAGTTCAAACCCTAAATCAACCTCCAGCCAGATTATCAATCCAGCCTTCCGCAATCACCCTTTCAGGCAACCACCCGTCAACCCAGGGCACCTCCACATCCCGTGCCCACCTTTATCGGTTGTCAAATTTTTAAAGAACAATTCCACCGGCACATTGCAGCTTGTGCGTTTTGTGGAGGATTCGCATTATGCGGCCTTCCGGAAACGTGGTCAAGTCTTTTTGCCAAATATCTTCATGCCCGGTGCGAAAAAAATACTATCGAAGCGTGACGCGAGCGAACCGGCGTTTACCAACCTGTGCCACTACGGTGGCACCTTTTGCGATAGTAAGCGCTCTGTCACTGACCCTTTCACCATCGAGCTTGACGCCGCCCTGTTCAATCATCCGCAGAGCTTCTGAAGTGCTGGGCGTCAGGCCGGCCTGTTTCATTAGCTGGGCAATGCCCAAGCCAGCTTCTGAAACGTCGATTGTGACTTCCGGCATTTCGTCCGGAATGCCCCCATGATGGCGCGACTCGAAATCCTGTAAAGCCGCAACGGCAGCCGCTTGCGAATGGAATCGCGCGACGATTTCCTGTGCAAATCCAACCTTGATATCGCGTGGGTTCCGTCCACCCTCAACCTCGCCCCTCCAACCAGCAATGATGTCAATTGGCTGGAACGACAACAGCTCTATGTACTTCCACATCATCACATCGGTGATAGACATGAGCTTGCCGAACATCTCGCTGGGCGTATCGGTGATGCCTACGTAGTTATTCTTGGACTTCGACATCTTCTCCACACCGTCCAGCCCTTCCAAAAGTGGCATGGTGAGGATGCACTGTTGCTCCTGTCCGTATTGTTTCTGTAACTCGCGACCCACGAGCAGATTGAACTTCTGGTCCGTGCCGCCCAGTTCAACATCCGCTTTCAGCGCGACCGAGTCATAGCCCTGCATCAGCGGATACAGGAACTCATGCACAGAAATCGGAATATTTCCCTTGAAACGCATGGTGAAATCGTCTCGTTCGAGCATGCGCGCGACAGTCCATCGTGAGGCCAACTGAATCATGCCGCGCGCGCCTAGCGGGTCGCACCACTCCGAGTTGTAGCGTATCTCGGTTTGTTCCGCGTTCAATACCATGCTGGCCTGCGCGAAATATGTCTGGGCATTCGCTTCAATCTGTTCGCGATTCAGCGGTGGTCGGGTCGTGTTGCGTCCACTCGGGTCACCGATCATCGAGGTAAAGTCGCCAATCAGGAAGATCACCGTATGCCCCAGGTCCTGAAACTGGCGTAATTTGTTCAAGACAACCGTATGCCCAAGATGAAGATCAGGGGCAGTTGGGTCCAGCCCAAGCTTGATGCGCAGTTTGCGCCCGCTTTCCAGCTTCTTTCTCATGTCAGCATCCAGAATCAGCTCGTGGGCGCCGCGCTTGATGATGGCCAACGCACCATCGACATCGGTAATTTCGCTCATGTTTTCGGTTTCTAAGTGTGAGAGGCGCCGTCAAGGCTTTTCTGTTATTCTTCAAAGCCTTGCAGATACGAGAACGACAAAATCCTCAGGACAGCATGACATTCGCAGAATTCAAAATCTTAGCTCAAAAGCATGGTCTCGGCCTGTGGCATATGCTTCAAGGCGTTCAGGCCAAGCGCGGACTCACCGCTGTCATCGTGCTATTCGCTTTGCCGATATTCGGTGTATTGACGGCATTCGGCGTCTCCTCGGACAGTCAGCTCGATCGTATCGAGCGGCACGACATTACTGAAAACCTCGCCCTGCCCAAACCGGAAGAAGATGCGCTCGCATTAAGTGAGCGCATGCAATTTCGCGCCAGTGACCGTGTACAGCGCGGCGATACCGTCGCCGTCCTGCTTCAGCGACTGAATGTCAATGACAATGCCGCATTCAATTTCCTGCGCACGGACAAATCGGCACGAAGCATTTTTCAGCTGCGTCCCGGTCGCACCGTGCAAGCCGTCACTGATGCCGACGGCGCGCTTCAGGCATTTACCTATCTGCACAGCCACGATCAATTTCTACAGGTGACGCGGCAGGACAAGACATTTATTGCCAAGGAAATGACCATCGCGCCGACCATTCAGCGCGTCTACAAGTCAGGCACAATCCGTTCTTCGCTTTACGGCGCGACGGACACGGCAGGCATTCCTGACATGGTCGCCAACCAGATGGCGCGCATCCTGTCGACCGACATCGATTTTCATATCGATTTGCGTAAGGGCGACCGCTTCAGTGTCGTCTATGAAATGCTCTATCATGAGGGAGAGTATCTGCGGCCGGGCCGGGTACTCTCCGCCGAGTTTACTAACGCGGGCAAAACATACGAAGCGTATCTGTTCACCGACGGCGAAGGCAACGATGGATACTATTCAGCTGACGGGCAGAATCGCGCAAAGTCGTTTCTGCGCTCCGCACTCGCGTTCTCTCGAGTGTCGTCGGGTTTCGGTGGTCGCTTTCATCCGCTCCTGAAAAATTGGCGTCAGCATACCGGCGTCGATTTCGCCGCACCACGAGGCACACCGATCTGGTCAACCGCCGATGGCACGGTCGAGTATGCCGGCGTCAAGGGCGGGTACGGTAATGTCATCGAGGTCCGTCATAGCGGTGGCATCACGACTTTGTATGGCCATTTGTCCGGATTTGGCTCGGGCATTCGTCGCGGCACTCGAGTGAGCCAAGGGCAAACGATCGGCTACGTTGGGGCAACCGGGTGGGCCACGGGTCCGCATTTGCACTACGAATTCAAAGTTTCCGGCATCCACCAGGATCCGCAACGCGTCGCCCTGCCAAAGGCTGAGCCACTGGACCAGAAATACCTCACCGCTTTCAAGCAAACCGCCACGCAACAAGGTGAACAGTTGGCCTTGCTGCGCGACACCCGCTTCGGCCAGTTTGAATAGTCGTTCGTTCTACATCGGCATTATGTCGGGCACCTCGCTCGATGGTGCGGATGCAGTTTTGGCGGACTTTTCTGGCGCGCATCCTCGTGTGCATGCGTTCAGCAGTGAAGCATATCCTGCGGAATTGCGTGCTGAGTTATTGGCGTTGAATGCGTCCGGATACAATGAAATCGAGCGCAGCCAACTCGCGGCAAACCAGCTTGCCCATGTATATTCGCGTGCCGCGAAAAGTGCAATACAGGCCGCGAACGTCGATGCCGCGCAAATCGCTGGCATCGGTTGTCACGGCCAGACCGTGCGCCATCGCCCCGATTTGCGCTTCACCGTTCAGTTGAACAATCCCGCATTGCTGGCCGAGCTCACGGGTTGCGACGTCGCTGCCGACTTTCGTTCGCGCGATATCGCCGCGGGTGGCCAAGGTGCGCCGCTAGTGCCGGCTTTTCATGATGGCGTTTTCCGGCATTCGGATGAAACCCGTGTGGTCGTCAATATCGGCGGGATCGCCAATCTCACGTTTCTTGCGCCAAAACAACCTGCGTGGGGATTTGATTGCGGCCCGGGAAATTGCCTGATGGATGCGTGGATCGCCAGGCAGCAGGGCCAATCGCATGATGAGAACGGCGCGTGGGCGGCACAAGGTCAAGTTCTACCCGGACTATTACAGAGACTGCTGAACGAAGCATATTTTCAGTCGGCGCCGCCGAAGAGTACCGGACGCGATCTCTTCAACATGGCATGGTTATCTTCGCGACTTGACGCGGATGATCGTCCACAGGACGTGCAAGCGACGCTACTCGCACTGACCGCGCAAACAATTGTCGACCACATTGCCTGCCATTCGCCAAATGCTCAACGCATCCTGGTCTGCGGTGGCGGCGCAAACAATCACGCACTTGTGAACAACATCGCCGGGCGATTTACTTGTGGTGTTGTGGAAAGAACCGATGCCTATGGCGTGCCGGCGCAGCAGGTGGAGGCGTTGGCATTTGCCTGGTTCGCCAAATGTGCGATTGCGCGGCAGCCAATCGACATGACTGCGACCACGGGTGCCGCTCACGCATGTGTCCTCGGTGCAATCTACCCTGCCTAGCTGTTCTCGAACCGGCAGAAGACTCCTGGCGCCGGCTCCCCCTCATTCCACTTATCCCAGCCTCTCCCTAAGGAGAAGGCGGGAAATGCGGCGCGATGAATGAAGGCATCATTGTTCCGGATCAATGGATGGCAGCCAGCGCCTGCTCGATGTCCCAGATGATGTCATCGATCGTCTCCAGACCGATCGATAGCCGCACCATGTCCGGCGGCACACCCGCCTTGACCTGGTCCTCTTCACTCAATTGGCGATGCGTCGTTGACGCGGGATGGATCACCAGCGACTTCGCGTCACCAATGTTGGCCAAGTGCGAAATGAACTGCAATCCTTCAATAAACTTCACGCCCGCCTCATAGCTGGAAACGGCACCACCTTTGATGCCGAACGACAGCAGCGCCCCTGCCCCTTTGGGCATGTAGCGTTTCACCAATTCGTAATAACGATTCGATTTCAACCCAGGATAATTGACCCACGCCACCTGCGGATGGGCTTCCAGGAAATGCGCGACCGCCAAAGCGTTGGCGCAATGCCGATCCATGCGTACCGGCAATGTCTCGATGCCCTGCAAAAGCTGCCACGCATTGAACGGTGACAAAGTCGGACCAAACACACGTAGCACTTCCATGCGCGCCTTCATCGTGAAGGCGAAATCACCGAACGTCTCAAAGAAACGCACACCGTGATAACCCGCAGAAGGCTCCGTCATGGAGGCAAACTTGCCGTTGCCCCACGGAAACTTGCCGCCTTCCACAACCACGCCGCCCATGGTCGTGCCGTGTCCACCCATGAATTTGGTGGCCGAGTGCACGACGATGTCCGCGCCATGTTTCAAAGGCTGGCAAAGATAGGGTGACGCGGCAGTGTTATCGACAATGAATGGAACACCCGCTTCGCGCGCAATCTTGCCCACTGCCTCCAGATCGACCATGTTGATCGCAGGGTTTCCCAGCGTCTCGGAAAAAATCGCCTTGGTGTTCGGCTTCAATGCACGGCGGAAATTTTCCGGATCGTCGGGATCGACCAGCGTGGCGTCAATGCCGAGCTTCTTGAAATTCACGTTGAACATCGTGTAGGTACCGCCGTACACCTTCGACGACGAAACCAGGTGATCGCCCGCTTCGAGAATATTGAACAGTGCGACCATTTCTGCCGCCTGGCCGCTCGCCGTTGCTACCGCTGCACGACCGCCCTCAAGCGCCGCGCAACGTTCCTCAAATGCCGCCGTAGTTGGATTTGAAAGGCGCGTGTAAACGTTGCCGAATGTCTGCAGGTTGAACAGCGACGCGGCGTGATCGGCGCTGTCGAAAACGAACGAAGTCGTCTGATAAATCGGCAATGCGCGCGCACCGGTCGCGGCGTCGGGAATTTGGCCCGCATGCAGGGCAAGGGTTTCAAATCCGAATTGACGATCTGGCATGTTTGACTCTCATCGCATGGTCTCGCATGAGAGTGTAGCGAGAATTGGCGGCGCGCAGTCGCTTTGCCACCACTGCCACGCGCCGGAAAAACCACCCCCAGAATAGGGGGAAGAGGCCCCCAACCCAAACCCCCCCCCCCCGGGGGGGGCCCCCCCCTGCCGCGGCCTGCCGGAACAAAGGGGAAAATTTGCAAAAAAAACCCTTGGGATCCCCCACCAAACCAAGGGAAAACCGGCCGCCCAAAAAAAAAAAAAAAAACCCCCGGTTTCTCCCCCCGGGGGGGGGGGGGCCCCCGCCCAAAAAAAAACCCCCCCCGGCGGGGGGAAAAAAAAACGGACCAAAAAAAAACCCCCCGACAAAAAAAAAAAAAAAAAAAAAAAAAAAAACAAAAAAAAAAAAGGACGACCCCCCCCGCCCCCCCCCAGAAAAAAAAAACCCCCCGAAAAGCGCAAAAAAAAACAAAAACAAAACTTTTTTTATTGGAATAAACTCAAGCGCTGGCGGGCACTTCCAGCTCTTTTCGGTCGGCAATGCCCGCCGAATGGCGATCTGCGTGTTGCAGGCGAGGCGTGCCTACCTGTTTGCCTCGCGGGCCTTCAGCCACTCTATCGCCTTGCGCTTCCCTTCCGCGTTTTCTTCGGCGCTGAGCTTGGCCTCCGCAGATTCGATTTGAGGACGAAACCGCCTCTCCCACTCCTGTCCATTGCTCATCGCGACGGTCCACCACTTGGCGGCCTCGACGCGATCTCGCGCGACACCTTCGCCTTTGTAATACATCACGCTCAGCCTGAATTGCGCGTAAGGCTCGCCCAAGTCCGCGGCCCGGCGAAACCATTCGGCGGCGCGGCCCTCGTCTTGCGCCACGCTCATGCCATATTCGTACATCGTGCCGAGGTTATGCGCCGACTCGGCGTCCCCACCTCGGGCAGCGTTCTCGAACAGGGAAATGGCTCGCGGGTTGTCCTGCGCGACCCCTTCGCCGTGGTAGTACATGAAGCCTAGTCGCCGTTGCGCATCGACATTGCCTTTCGCGCTGGCCCGCTCAAACGCGGCAGCCGCTTTGGCATAGGCGTTGCGCTCGTGAAGTTTAATGCCGTCCTCAAGATCGCCCGCCTGTGCCGAAGAGAGGTAGAAGGCGCAAAATGCAATAAGGAATGTTCCGAGTCTCATAGTTACCTCCAAACAGGGGCGGTCGAAACCTGCAAGGGGCACTGCGTATGCCAGATTCGCCCGCCGATTCAATTGCCCCCTGATATCGCGATGCCTCTCGATTTACAAAATCACCCTATGAGCATAGAGAGGACTATGTCGATTGCGACCCCACCGGCAATTGTCCCCGCCGTCGCTCGCGGCTTGCCAAACCAGCCCGGCAATTTTGAGAAGAGCCTTTCTTGCGATTCTCCGTCAACCCATATCGAACGGCACTTGGCGCAAATATGCATAACCACTCCTTCGGCTTCCTGAATGCGCAGCTGGGTACCATCGTTCGGACAGTTAAGGAGGCTCAACGCGCCGTCGGGAAATTCTCCATTCTCAAGACTGGTATCGGCGAGCGAAACAAATACGCCGGAGCAATCGCTGCAATGATAGAGCGGCTTGTTGCTGTCATTTTTCAGAAGGCGCGTCTTATCGGTTGGGCAACGCATGATCGACTCCCGCAAAAATAGCCCAGAGGAAGAGCGGCGCATTCCGAGTTGCTCGCCCAGTTAAAGATCCCTCGATTGCGCGGTGCTTCATCGAGGCTACATCGCCTTCGTCGCATTTCAACGCGCAGATCGCCATCTGGCGGGGCTTTCCAGCCTAAAATGCCCGAAAAGCCGCGCCAATTCTTGACTTTACTTAGGCAACTGCCCCAACTTGGCCTTATCGAGTACAGTCATCGCCGCCGCCACGAACCCGCCCGCATCGGCGAGATTCGCCGGCAGGATCAGCGTGTTGCCCGCCTTGGCGAGATTGCCGAACTGCTCGATATATTTCTCCGCCACCTTCAGGTTGGCGGCCTGCATGCCGCCTTCCGCACTCAGCGCCGCCGCCACTTGGCGCACGGCTGATGCGGTCGCCTCGGCCACCGTGGTGAGTGCTAACGCCTCACCCTGCGCCTTGTTGATGGCCGCCTGCTTTTGACCTTCCGAAGCCAGGATCGACGCCTGACGCTGACCGTCGGCAATGTTGATTTCTTCCTGCCGCACACCTTCCGACTTCGCGATCAGGGCGCGCTTTTCCCGTTCAGCGGTGATCTGCGCTTGCATCGAGCGCAGGATCGATTCCGGCGGTGTCAGGCTTTTTATTTCATAGCGCAACACCTTGATGCCCCAGGTCCGGCCGGCTTCGTCGAGTACGCTGACGACTTTGTGGTTGATCTCGTCGCGCGATTCGAACGTTTTGTCGAGTTCCATCTTGCCGACTTCGGAACGCAGCGCCGTTTGCGCGAGTTGCGAGATCGCGAGTTCATAGTCGGACGTACCGTAGCTGGCGAGGCGGGGATCCACCACCTGGAAGTAGATAATGCCGTCGACCGCGAGTTGGGTGTTGTCCTTGGTGATGCACACTTGCTCCTGCACATCGAGCGGCACTTCCTTCAACGAATGGCGGTAGGCCACGCGATCGATGAACGGCACGATCAGGTTGAAGCCCGGCTGCAGCGCAAGATGGAATTTGCCGAGGCGTTCAACCACCCATGCGTTTTGCTGCGGCACGATGCGCACGCCCTCGATGATGAGCGCGATAAAGAACGCAGCCAGGAATACGCCGATGGCGGCACCCGGACTCTGCGTCATGAATCCCGCGGCAGCGGCGAGGACGACAGCGACGATCATTTTTACAAACATGGGAATCTCCTTGCGGGGTTGTTCTATTACTGTTGCGATCAAAGCGGGAAGGGTGGATTTCATGGAAACATTGTCGGTATGCATGCGACCCGACGAGTCGGTTTTGTTCTTGAGCATCTGGGGCATATGGTGTTTGCTTTCGGGCACGGGTTGCGCCGTTGAGGCATGCGCGGCTTGGGGCTGTTGGGCAGACTTGCTTTTTTGTTGTCCTTGCTTGGCCTGCTCGATCGCTTTCTTTATTTCATCGATGATCTTCTGGAATTCATTGGGCATCTTGCTGGCGAATATAGATACGATGATGAACGCAACAATACCGGCAAAATAGTTTTGCGCGATCGCGGCGACGATCACCGCGATAACGAATGCGATAACACTGTAGGATTTCATGGCTGGCTGATCACCATCATCAATTTGTGTGTGCCGACACTCGCGTCAGACGGCAGGTTTGGTGGCGCCAACCACCCAGGTCTGCCCATCCTGCGCCAGGATATAGAGCATGCCGCCTTCGGCCATGCTGGCGGCGATCAAGTCACCCGGCTTGATGCGCGCATCCCACTCCGCGCCGCGATACTTCACCCGCAACATACCCTCCGGCTGATTGATCCAGTTCGCCACGGTCACCATTTGGCCCACGTCGATTGCATTGGACTGATCGCCATCCTTGCGCTGCGTGGCATGCCATTTCTGCACCAGCCACGTACCGATGCTCGCGACCACGCCCGCGACCGCAACCTGAACGATAAAGGCCGCGCCCATCCACGCGGCCAGTGCCGCGAACAGCGCACCGACACCTAAAACAAGCAAGTAAAACGTGCCTGTCATCAATTCGACGATGACGAGAACGAAGCCGAGAATGGTCCAGATCAGATAGTCCTGCATGATTTCCTCCAAAGACGGCCCCATATTGGGCGAGGGACTATCCGGCGTCAAGCCGCACGCCCCGAACGACACGCACATTGCGACGAATGACGATCGGGCTTGATGAATGACGGCAAACGTTACCAGTGACCGCTAGCCTAAAATCAAAAATGTTTGGCGATTTTAGCGGGATGATTCGATTAAACAGGACGTTTCGCCGATATCACCCGCGTATTTACCCCTGCATAGTTCAGGCCACCAAACAGCCGTCCATGCTCGATCTTCACGCAGCGATCCATCACCACATCGAGGCCGGCCTCAGTCGCTCTTTTCTCGGCATTGTGATTCACCACGCCCAATTGCATCCACAGGCACTTGGCGCCAATGGCGATGGCTTCCTCCGCCAGTGCCGGAATCTCCTCAGCCTTGCGAAAGCAGTCGACCATGTCGATTTTTTCCGGCACCTCTTTCAGGCTGGCATAGCATTTTTCGCCGAGCACTTCCGCATAGGCTGGATTGACGGGAATGACCCGATAGCCGTGGTCCTTCAGGTACTTCGCGACAAAATAGCTCGGCCGCCACCAGTTGGCCGACAGGCCCACAACGGCAATGACGTGATTTACCTTGAGGATGCGCCTTAAGCTTGTGATGTCGTCCATGGTGCCTGGCGGAACGTTCATGTCTTCAAGTAGTCTAATAGTTGTTCAAGCATGCCAGAAATCCGCCGAGGGTGCGATGCTGGCGATTGCGCGGGTAGTTGCACAGGTCGTTGCATAACGCGCAAGGTTGTCTCATGACATTCAGGTGAAAGTTCCCATGCGTCATTTTCGAAAACAGTCCCATGTGCTTTGCGCCGCTCTCGCGATGTTATGCGTTGCGGCGTGGCCGGCGCTGGGGGCGGTGCCCAATCACAGCGTCGAAATGGCGCCGGTAGCGGCAGGGCCATATCCAGTCGCCTGCTCAAATCTTGCGCAGGACGACGCGCGCGTGGCACAGCTCGGCGTCCCCATCGACAATTACTGGGACGGCACCGACGGCCACTACGTCGGCGATATCCTGCTTGAACCGGCAGACACGCTGGTGGCACGTCCGCGCGTGCCCGATGAAGATCTCTACCCGCAACGGCGCAACACCACCGTCGAGTTCGTCGTCATTACGTGCTATCCCACCGAGGCCAGCAACTTCCGCCCTGACTATCTGCTTGCCAACGGCTTGCGCATCCCGCACATGCAGCGCCTGGGCCAGGCACCCATTCTGGCGTCTCAGCCATGCATCGCGATCTATCCGCCACCCGCCGGTTGCGGTCGCTTTCCCCTCATGGTTTTTTCGCATGGACTGGCCGGAAACCCGATCGATGGAAAATCAATCGACTTCCTGGTGCGAATGGCGAGTTACGGTTATATCGTCGCCGCGCCATTCCATGGTGATAAACGCTTTTCGCGGGTGAAAATCGAAGATCTGAAAGATCTCGTTTACGTGGTGCTCAATTTCGACCGGGTGGTGGAACTTGAAGCATTGCGACCACTGTCCGTGAAAGCCGTGATCGACCTGATGCTGGGTCACCCGCAATTCGGTGCATACGTTGACGCAACGCGCATCGGCGGTATCGGCGGCAGCATGGGCGGCGCCACCATGGCGTGGCTCTTGGGTGCCGAGATTACCGCCGGCTATCCGAGCCTCAAATCGCGACCAACGGTGCAAGATCCGCGCATCAAGGCGGCGGTAGGCTACGTGCCTTACGCCGGCCAGCATTTCCTGCCCGCCTTTGGCGACGACAACGCCACGGCGCGTAACGTGACGGCGCCATACCTCGCGATCTCCGGTACTGCCGATACCACCGCGCCCATCGCGCTGATGGAACAGGCGATGAACAATTTCCGCGGTTCGCGCTACCAGGTCGCCTTGAGCGGCGTCGAACATACCTACGATGTCAGCTATGCGGACGACGTGTTTGGCTGGGTGATTCCATTTTTCTCCGCTTACCTCAGCGGCGACCGGGCCGCGCTCGATCGCCTGACGCGCCAGAGCAGCGTGCGCGGCGGCTTGAACGATTCTCTGCGCATCGATTACACCGCACCGACGGCATTGCTTGACGGTGAGGTGCTGGTGGAGGAATTCCACAACATCTATTTCCGGCGCTACTTCCTGACCTCCCGGCAGTCGGACAAGAACATCATTGATAGCGGCCTGGCTGGGCCAACCTGGTCGCGGACCGGCTACGCATTCAAGGGCTACACCGTTCCCGGACCGGCTGAATTGCGAGTCGCCGCACAGGCGCCGGTATGCCGCTTTTTCTTCCCGAGCATCCTCACGCATTTCTTTTCCGCCGAGACGGCTGAATGCAATCTGGTGCGTGGCTACGGCACCATTGATGAGGGTATCGATTTCTGGATCGCGCACGCGCGGGCGGCGGCATGTCCGTCAGGCACGCTTGCACTGACGCGGCTTTACAACAATCGCTGGCGCGAAAACGATTCAAACCATCGCTACACGACCAGTCGCTCGCTGGTGAGTGCGCTAGTGAAAGATGGCTGGATCGACGAAGGCGTGGTCATGTGCGCGCCGCTGTAGCGCCCGCCCCGCGGCGCGCCCAGGCGGAAGCCGTTCTTCGGCGCGCCCTGCTATTCGTCAAGCAGTTTGCTCGCCCGTTGCCGTTCGTCGGTCGATATCTCTGTCCCCGCAACCGGTGCAACGATTTTCCGGCGGGTCACCCTCCAGGTGATGATTGCGCCCCCGGCCAGCAGCACGAATGGCCCGAACCACAATAGCCAGGTCTTTGATTCGACCGAGGGTTTGTAGAGCACAAAATCGCCATAGCGTGCTTTCAGATGCAGCTTGATTTCCTCGTTGTCCTTGCCACTTTCGGCGAGCAAGCGAATTTCCCGCCGCAAATCGCCCGCCAGTCCGGCTGGGGAATCGGCTAGCGTCTGGTTTTGGCAGACCAGACAACGCAATTCGGTTTCAAGTTTTCTCAGCCGCGCTTCCAGCTCGGGCTTCATGGGCGGCATGGTGGGCGTGGGTGTCTGTGCAAAGAGCGACCCGGCCGTCAGTATCGATGCGCAAATAATGAAAGTCGCCATTTGGCGGGCCTTTCCAGACAAAAATACCCCAAACGCCGCGCCAGCGCTTGTGTTTATCATTGTATTCATGCCTTATTCAACCCCTGAATCAACGGCACCAGCGTCTCGTTCATCAATTCCTCGCTGATCGGCCCGGCATGTTTGTAGCGGATCATTCCCGCCTTGTCGATGATGAATGTTTCAGGCGCGCCGTACACACCCAGATCAATTGCCACGCGACCCTCGAGGTCGCTGACGGAGAACGCATACGGATCACCAAACTTGACCAGCCAGCCTTTGGCATCTTCAGGCCGGTCTTTCCAGTTGAATCCGACAATGGGCACCACGCCCTTCTTGGCGAGCGCATTTAGCACCGGATGCTCGTAGCGGCAGGACACGCACCACGAGCCCCATACGTTAAGCAGCCAGACTTTGCCCTTCATATCCGCGCCGCTGAGCATCTTGGTGTTGTCGTGAAGTTGCGGCAATGAAAACACCGGAACGGGCTTATTGATCAACGCGGAGGGAAGCTCACGCGGATTGAGCGATAACCCTTTCCACATGAACCACACCAGCGCGAAAAAAATTGCCAGGGGCAATGCAAACCGCCAGGCGCGACCCGGATTCTTGTTTGATGTTGTTGTCTCGCTCATATGCTATTCCGCGCCTTGTGGTGATTCCTGGCTCCCACGAGGAGCCTTCGGTCGCGCGCCGTCCGCGGGCGCATGCGCCGTGCTTTCCGCAACCCGCTTCGGTTTGAGTCGATAGCGTTTGTCGCTGATCGCCAGCACGCCGCCCAACGCCATGAAAACGCAACCGAACCAAATCCAGTTGATGAAAGGCTTCACGTAAATCCTCACGCCCCACGCGCCGTCGGTTGCGTTTTCAACCGGTTCGCCCATCGAGACATACAGATCACGCGTGACGCCCGCATCAATGTCTGCCTCGGTCATCGTCTGGCCGGTCGCAAAGTAAGTGCGTTTTTCGGGGAGCAGCACCCTGACGACCTGGCCATCGCGAAGAACGTCAAAACGACCGACCATCGCCTGATAGTTCGGTCCCTTCTTTTCGGCAATCGAGATGAATTTGAATTCAAACCCGCGCTCGGTTGCGCTTTGCCCGATGGCGAGACGAACATCACGTTCGGATTCATAGCCTTTCACCAGCGTGACGCCGATGACGAATACCGCGATCCCGACGTGCGCCAGGTGCATACCGTAGTAGCTCGGGCTATTTGCCGTAAGCTTGCCGATGAATCCGGCAGCAGGCGTGGATTGAAACCGGTGCACGATGGCCGTGGAAGTTGCGGCGACGATCCATGCGGCGAGGAACAGCCCCGATGCCACCAGTGGCGACCATTTGCCCATCAGGAATGGAATCAAAATGCCCGCGACGATGGCAATGCCAAACGCCCACTTCAAACGCACCGCCAGTTCCGGCAGCGTCGAATTACGCCAGCGGGCAATCGGACCAACCCCCATGAGAAACAGCGCCGGTGCCATCAGAGGATAGAACACGGCGTCGAAATACGGCGGCCCCACGGAAATCTTGCCCATCTTCAACGCATCCAGAAAAAGCGGATAGAGCGTTCCCAGCATTACCGCCAGCATGGCGACCAGCAGTAGCACATTGTTGGCCAGCAATAGCGATTCGCGGGACGTCGGGGAGAATGCACGCGGTGCCTTCGCCAAACCCAACTGCGGCGCGCGCCACGCGTACAGCGCCAGCGAAACACCGATCACTGTCGCGAGGAAAGCAAGAATAAATACGCCGCGGCGGGGATCGGTGGCAAATGCGTGTACCGAAGTCAGCACGCCCGAACGCACCAGGAATGTACCCAGCAAGGAGAGCGAAAAAGCAATGATCGCCAGCAGCACCGTCCAGCTTTTGAAGATGCCCCGCTTCTCCGTGACCGCCAACGAATGGATCAAAGCCGTGCCCACCAGCCATGGCAGGAATGACGCGTTTTCCACCGGGTCCCAGAACCACCAGCCGCCCCAACCCAGTTCGTAATACGCCCATGCCGAACCGAGACAAATGCCGATGGTCAGAAAGCACCACGCGGCCGTCGTCCAGGGACGCGACCAACGCGCCCAAGTCGCATCAAGCCTGCCACCGACCAAAGCCGCCACCGCAAATGCAAACGCGACAGAAAACCCGACGTACCCCATGTAGAGCATCGGCGGGTGGTAAATCATGCCGGGGTCCTGCAGCAGGGGATTGAGATCTCGCCCTTCGACTGCGGCAGGAAACAAGCGATCAAATGGATTGGAGGTGATCAACATGAACAGGTAGAAACCGACCGCCACCAGGCCAAGTACTGCAAGCACGCGGGAGATCACTTCCAGCGGCAGGTTGCGGCTGAAAATCGACACGGCAAAGGTCCACCCACTCAGCATCAGCACCCACAACAACAGCGATCCTTCGTGCGAACCCCATGACGCCGTGATCCGGTAGTAAACCGGCAATTTGGTGTTCGAATTGGCGGCGACATTCTGCACCGAAAAATCGCTGGTGATAAACGCATACATCAGACAGCCAAACGCGAACACCACGAACAGGAACTGGCCTTGCGCCAGCGGCCGCGCCAGCGACATCATGCGCGTGTCCTGGCGGAACGCGCCGACCATGGGTACGACACCCATCGTGATCGCGAGGCATAACGCAAGTACAAGAGAAAATTGTCCGAGTTCGGGGATCATGGCTTGGCTCCTTTGGCTGCCTGCGTGACGACTTCTTTCTGCCCGGCGAACATCTTGCCTTCGATCGGACTCCCAGCCTGTTTCAATGCTTCCGCAGCTTCCGGTGGCATGTAGTTCTCGTCATGCTTGGCCAGCACTTCGGTGGCACGAAAAACACCATCCTGACCTATCTTGCCCTGCGCAACCACGCCCTTTCCTTCCTTGAAAAGGTCGGGAAGAATACCGGTGAAGGTAACCGGAATTGTTTGCGCGGTGTCGGTCACGTCGAATGTAACGGTCAGTCCATCGGGGTTGCGTTTCATGCTGCCCGCGGTCACCAATCCGCCCATGCGGAACGCGCGATCCTGCGGTGCTTTTTTCTGCGCGACTTCGCTCGGCGTGAAAAAGAACACCAGATTGGAATTGAAGGCGCGCAATACCAGCGTGGTGGCAACCGCAACCACCGCCAATCCCATTGCAACCCACATGAAGCGCTTATAGCGTGCCTTCATTTCATGCTCTCCCTGGCTAATGTCACCGTGCGCTTGGTGCGTGCGCGCAGCATGATGATTTCAATTGCGATGGCAAGCGCGAACGCGCCATACGAGCCCCAGACATAAAAGCCGCGTCCACCCATGGAAAAGAATTCCGCCCAATTCATGATTTGCCTCCGCTGACGTCCGCCATCCATGCGGCGTCATGTTCGCGCTCCCGAATAATTGCGCGAACGCGCACCAGCGTCATCGCAATCGCATACATCCAGCACGCAAGCGTCATCAGCAACAAGCCCCACCGCATCGCTGGCGAGGCGATGGCGTTTCCGGCCAGCGACACTGAAGAACCCTGATGCAACGTATTCCACCATTTGACCGAAAAATAGATGATCGGTACGTTTATCGAACTGACGATAACCAGCAATGCTCCCGCCTTGTCGGCGCGCCGCTTGTCCTCGATGGCATGGGTCAGCGCAAGATAGCCCACGTACAAAAATACCAGCAACAACGTTGACGTAATCCGTGCATCCCACACCCAGTAAGTACCCCAGGTGGGGCGCCCCCACAGTGAACCGGTCCACAGAGCCAATGCGGTAAGCAAGGCGCCGGTCGGCGCCAATGCTTCCATCATCATCGCCGACAGACGCGTGTTGAGGGTCAGCGCAAGCACGCCATAACCGGCCATTACCAGATAGATGAACATGCCGACCACGGAAGCCGGAACGTGAATATAAAGAATACGGTATACCTCGCCCTGCTGATAATCGACAGGCGCCACAAACAGTCCAAGATATAGGCCCGCGATCGTGAATACACCTGCGAGCGCCGCGAACCAAGGCCACATCTTGCCGGCCAAAGGGTAAAACGTAACGGGGGAGGCGTATTTATAGAGGTTCAAGAGAGTTAATCCAGTGAGATTCGCAGCGCGGAAGCGACCGCAAACGGGATGACCAGCGCACCAATCAGCAACCCGGCGCCGAGCAATGACAAATTGGCCGAATAGTCGATGGACATCATTGATTGCTCTACGGCGCCTGAACCAAAAATCAGCACCGGTACATACAGCGGCAACACCAAAAGGGCCATCAAAATCGATCCGCCACGAACCCCCAGTGTCAGTGCCGCACCGATCGCACCGATCATCGACAGTATCGGCGTACCTAGCATCAGACTCGCCACCAGCACCATAAGTTCGTTCGCCTCCAGGCCAAATTGCAGGCCAAGCAGCGGCGCAATCAGCGTAAGCGGCAATCCGCTCATCAACCAGTGCGCGAGCATTTTGCCAGCCGCGATTAGCGGCAAGGGATAGGGGGACATGACCAGTTGTTCAAGCGTGCCATCCGCGTAGTCCGCCGCGAATATGCGTGGCAATGTCAACAATACCGACAGGAGCGCCGCCACCCAGACCACACCCGAGGCAATGCGTTTCAACAGTGCCGATTCGGGTCCCACCGCCAACGGAAAAAGACTGACCACGATGATCAAAAACATAAGCGCCTGCACCAGTTCCGCGCGCGAACGCAGCCCCAGACGCAGATCCCTTCCCGCAGCCAGCCATACGGCGCGCTCCGGTGCCACCACCACCAAAGGCTCGATCGACGCTTGAGCAACCGCCACATTCATGCGCTAAGCTCACCCAATACCAGCTCATGAACCGGTGCGGCAATGGCCAGTGGCAAATGGCTGGCAATGCAGGCCATTCCGCCGTGCTGCAAATGCTCGGCCACGACCCTCGAAAAAAGTGCCACGCCATCCGCGTCGAGCGCATTGGTGGGCTCATCGAGCAACCAAAGCGGCTTGCGCGCGAGCGCCAGACGCGCCAGGCCGACTCGACGTTTCTGGCCCTGCGAAAGGCGTCGCGCGTGCAAATGATGCCTTTCCGCAAGCCCCATATTGTCCAGGCTTTGACGTTGCAGATTCTCCGGAACCGCAACACCGTCGAAGGCCAGTGATTCCGCAAGATTTTCCGCCGCCGTCAATTCATCTTTCAGCGCATTGGTGTGCCCGAGATACAGCGATGCCGCACGCTGACTTGCACATAGCGCGGTCCATTGCACTTCATTCCAGCGCAGATGGCCGCCATCGGCGACGGTTAATCCGGCCAGCACCCGCAACAATGTTGTCTTGCCGCTGCCGTTGGAACCCCGCAAAACCAGCGCTTGCCCCGACTCCAGCTTGAACGAGAGGTCCGCGAATAATTTGCGCGGCCCGCGACTGAGCGTCAAACCTGTAGCGGCAAGGGTCAAGGCGCTACCCGGGAAATGGTTACCTTGATCGCGCGTGCGCCGGGTTTGATCGCTTCGCTGACCCCCGTCAGATCTCCCGGCTGAATCGGCGCACTGCCCGACCGGGATATTCGCGCCTCGATGACGATCTCGGGGAATGACGAAAGACTCATTCCTGGCGCCATCGCCATGGCATCCGTCAATTCAAACGATTTCGGGAAATCACCAGCTTTCGGTGCCGGTATCCGGAGGATCGCCAACGGCATGCGCGGTCCTTCCTTGGCGCGGGCGAAAACGAACAATGTGTCTGTCGGGCCGAGCTTCGCGGCGAATTCAGGTGTGAGCATGACTTGTCCGGAGACGGTCGCACCGGCGCTCGCGCCAGATGCGACAGGCGTGGGAGCTGCGGGCACGGCAGCTTTAACGTTCTCCATCGGCCGTGCCGGAGCGGAGGCTGGCGCGGGGGTGGGAGCGGGCACGGCAGCCACATCGGCGCCGCGCGCGGGTGCGGGTATTGGCCCTTTTCCACTTTGAACTTCGGCGATGATCGCGTCGATCTGCCGTTCGTCATCCGTATCTTTCGCCACAAGCGTTTTCAGCTTCTTCCAGTATTTGAGAGAGGCCTCGCGGTTGCCCAGCCGAAGTTCCGCCGTGCCGGCCAGCGCGAGCCCCTTGGTGTTATTGGGGTCCAGCTTCAGCGCCTTCTGGATTAGCGCCATGGGCTTGCCTTCGAAACGGCCTTGCTGTTGCATCGCGACGGTATCCGCATAGTCGGCGAACAATTGGGCATCAGCCGGCAGCAATTGCGCGGCGCGTTCGTACGCTGCCGCTGCCTCGGCATAACGTCCCAGCGCGCCCTGCGAACGTGCGAGTAGCACCCAGCCCTTGGGGTCGCCCGGATTTTGCTGCATTTTTTGCGCGAGCGTGTCGACCATGGCAACAATCTGCTGGTCCGACACCGCCGAATCGGCGCCCGTACCCATGCCTGCATGCGGGGACCCTTCGCCGGCGCTTACCGCGGCGACTGGGCCACCTGGCCGCAATGCCTGCGGAGTACCGATGACGGCATAAATCATGAATGCGCCAATGGGGATCAGAGCGCCAAGTACGCCCATCAACAGCCATGGGCGGCGATTGCGCGCTAATGTTGCCGGCACAACTTCCGCATTCGCCTCCCCCGGCACTTCATCGACCAGCCGCTGTTCGAGCTCATTCAACGCGGCATCGCGCTCTTCCGCACCTATGGAACCGCGTGCAAACTCCTCCTCGATTTCGCGCTTTTGCGAGCGGAATACAGCGACATTGCTGACGGCATCGGATAACCTCGCCGGCTCAGCGCCGTGACTGCTGGAACGTGACCGCAACAGTGGAACAAGCACGAAAGCCAAAGCGACCAGCGACATCAGGCATGCAATAACGATAAATGGGATCACGGGTTCCGCTTCCAGTAGGACATAATTTTGGACAGGCAAGATTATAGCGCGCGGGCAGGTAGTACCACCGTCGCCACCGCCTTGTATACCCCCTCACTCACAGGGGTTTCTGCCGCGCGGAAAACGATCAAGCCGCGCATTTTCAATACGCCCATTGCCGATTGTAGACAAGCGGGATTAAGGATAAATTACCGGAAGTTCCTGGGGCGATTCCGCGAAGGACAATTCGTTGGCTCACCGCGTGGATCACCCGCTTTTGCGCACGCGATGACGAACTGCGGCGAAAATACCTTCAATTCCATTTCTTGCTGCGCACGTTTTGGACCCGGTTTGCTCCCACAGACCTTGATCGACTCCATCAGGAACCCATGGCGGAGACCGTCGAACAGTTGCGGGATCGGCTCATCAAGTTGGAACTTGCGATGTAAGGACGCCAGCCAGAAAGTGCCAGGAACAGCGCGGTGCATTCGCTGCGTGACGACTTCTTTGAATTTGGCAGCTCCGGCGGAATCATCAACAAGGAGATGGTGTTGGCTTACCTCGGCGCGGAGACTATCGACATGACCTCGGTTGATTTCACGCTGCATGTATTGGCCGACGGAGTCGCCCTGCTGACATATCGTTCCTTGAAACGCTTTGGCGGTGCAAAACCACTGCTCTATTCCAATCGAAGTTCAATCTGGACGTGCACGAATGGTGATTGGCAAATGTTCTTTCATCAAGGAACGCCGGCGATTTCCTTTGAGTTCGATGTGCCTGGTTCGCATCAATTGAAGCGATAGGCATCCATCGCCAATGCCGAACCCTCAAAGCCGTCGAACACCCGCTCCGATTTTGCGTCTTGGCCCGCCGCACCCAGCGCGACAAACAGGGGCAAAAAATGCTCTTCCGTTGGATGCGCGCGCACCGCATCCGGCGCTTCCTGACGATAACGGGTCAACGCATCGACATCGTGCGCGGCCAGGTGATCGAATACCCAGCGTTGAAACTCCTGGGCATAAGGCGCGTGTGCCGTCTGTCCGCGCGACATCATCCAGTCGCGCAGGTTGTGCGTGAGATGTCCAGAGCCGACGATCAGCACACCTTCATGGGTCAGCGGCGCCAGCGCACGGCCGACATCGTAATGGTGGCGCGGGCCGATCGCCGGCTGCACAGAGAGTTGCACCACGGGCACGTCGGCATCGGGATACATTTTCAGCAGTGGCACCCAGGTGCCATGATCGAGTCCGCGGTTGCCATCAATGACTGCTGGCAATCCCGCCGACTTCAGCAGCACCTGCGCGTGCGCCGCGATATCCGGCGCGCCCGGTACAGGGTAGACAATCTTGTACAACTCATCCGGGAAGCCCCCGAAGTCGTAGATCATCGACGGTTTGGCGTTGCCGGAAAGCATGGGCAGGTTAGTCTCCCAATGCGCCGTCACAATCAGCACGGCCTTGGGCCTGGGCAATTGCGTTGCAAGTGCCGCCCATACCTGGCCAGCTGCGCCTGAGTGGATGGCGTGCATGGGTGAGCCGTGCGAAAGGAAAAGTGTCGGTAGCTTATGCATGATCGGAAAGTCCGGGAGACTGCGAGGTTTCACCAAGGCGATTGTGCGGGATCATCAAGCTTGTGCCTGCATGAGCCGTTCGCGGGACCGCACTGACGTTGCGCCCAGCCTGCAGTTTCCTAAGCGCCAAGTCGCTCCACCCGGGCGGTGACCGCGGTGAGGATACCCTGCAGGATCTCGATCGGCGGCGGCGGACAACCCGGAACAGAGACGTCCACGGGAATGACGTTCGATATTGCACCGCAACTGGCGTAGCTTTCACCAAACACGCCGCCATTGCAGCCGCATTCGCCGACCGCGACTACCAGTTTCGGATCAGGGGTGGCTTCCCAGGCAATCCTGAGGGCGCGCTCCATGTTGCGTGAAACCGGTCCGGTCACGAGCAACATATCGGCATGCCGTGGACTGGCCACAAACTTGATGCCCAGCCCCTCAATGTTGTAGTAGGGGTTGTTGAGTGCGTGGATTTCGAGTTCGCAACCGTTGCACGAGCCTGCATCGACTTGACGAATTGCCAGCGCGCGACCAAGTTTTTTCAGAAGTTCATGGTGAATTTGTTCAGGACGCAGGCTGTTCGTTTCCCGGAATTTCTCTTGCACCGCAGGCGCCGGTTCGCTGACGATGCCTGTTCGGATGATCTTGAGCAGGATAGGAATCATGAGTCGTGCCCGCTGTAGCTCAGGTTGAACGACTTATTGATAAGCGGGAAATCGGGAACGATATTGTCCATTGCGGCATGTTCCAGAATGGGCCAGTTCTGCCAGGATGGGTCGTGCGCATGTCCACGGCGAATCATGCCACCTTCGCCAACCTCCAGCGCCACCAGCACCTCTCCACGCCATCCTTCCACCCAGCCAAAACCCAAGGCACCGACCGGCGGAACAGTAACATCGGTGCGCAATTCGCCAGCAGGCAGTTTGTGCACGATCTGCCGAATCAATCGCAGCGACTCGAACAATTCATCGAAGCGCACCGTCACGCGTGCCGCAGCATCGCCGTTGGGCCGCACCGCGGCTTTCACGCCCAGTTCATCATAGGGTGCGACGGGATGCGCGACGCGCAAATCGCGTGCCTGCCCGCTGGCACGCGCGGCGAAGCCGGTGAGTCCGAGCCGCATTGCCAATTGCGGCGTCACGCGGCCAGCGGTGATAAAGCGGTCCTGCAGCCCGGCGTGTTCATAGTAAATGTGCCGCAACTCCTGCAGCTCCTTTTCAAGGTCGTAGGAGAGTCGCGCCAGCCGCTCAGCCTCTTCGGCGGAAAGATCACGCGACACGCCACCGGGCACAATGCAATCCATCATGAAGCGGTGACCGAAGACGCGACCGGCCCAGCGCAACCAGTCCTCTTTGAGACGCATGAATTGCGAAAGACCAAAGGCGAGCGCTGCGTCGTTTCCCAGTGCACCCAGATCACCCAGGTGATTGGCGACACGCTCACGTTCCAGCATGAGTGCCCGCAGCCAGGTCGCGCGGGCCGGCGCGGTAACAGCCATGATTGACTCGGCCGCCTGCGCGTACGCCCACGCATAGGCAACGGTTGAATCTCCCGAAACACGCCCGGCGAGCTTGGCGCCATTTGCCAAGGTGAAACTCTCAAATCGTTTATCGACACCCTTGTGCGTATAGCCAAGGCGTTCTTCAAGTCGCAGTACCTTTTCGCCGACGATCGAAAAACGGAAGTGGCCCGGCTCGATGATTCCCGCATGAATCGGCCCGACGGGAATCTCGTGCACCCCGTCACCGGCGACCCGCACGAAGGGATAGGCTTGCTGCGGATTGTCGAAATGTTGCGTGCGATCGAAATCCCGGCGCAATGGAAACACGCCTTCCGGCCACGCACCATGGCGGAGCCAGGGACGCCGGTCGACTGGGTCACTCGGGCTGGCATCACTTGCCTGAATGCCGAGAAGGTCATACACCGCGCGCTGCATGCGGTTGGCAACCGGGAACATGCCGGAGAGGTCGGGGTAGCAGGGAATTTCCGATTCCGGAGTCGGCGGGATGGATAACTCAACCACGGCCAATCCGCTATCGACGGCATATGCCGCGAACATGCCGAACGTTCCGTCGCGATCGCGATTGTCCGTCCCCCAAAGGGCGACCAGTTTGCGGCCTGTCTCGTGTACCAGGCGCGCCGCTTCGTTCCATTCGGCGCTGTCAACCCGAGCCACCGCGACCGGTACCGCACCGGGAAGCAGGCGAAAACCAAGTGAGAGTCCGGGAATGCGCATGAATGGCGCTCCTTATCCGATCAACTTCGCCGCCTGCTCGTACCAGCGCGCGAGATAGGGCGGAATATACAGGCCGAGCATCAGGCCCAGACCGAGATGGATGAACACCGGCACCAGCGCCGGCTGGTGGGCCAGCGGTTTCACGTTGGTGTCACCGAACACCATCGGCTGCACTTTGCCGAATACCGCCGCGAACGCGACACCCAGCGAAATCAACAGGAACGGCGTCGTCCACGCATGCTCGCGCATGGCGGTGGTGAGAATCAGGAACTCGCTGGCGAAAACGCCGAACGGTGGCATACCCAGGATGGCAATCGTGCCGAGCAGCAGACCCCAGCCGATCGCTGGACTTTGCGCCAACAGGCCGCGGATGTCCTCCATGGTTTGCGTGCCGGCCTTTTGTGTCGCGTGGCCGACGGCGAAAAATATCGCCGACTTGATCAGTGAATGCACGGTCATGTGCAGCAACCCGGCAAAATTGGCGATCGGACCACCCATGCCGAACGCAAACGCCATCAGTCCCATGTGTTCAATCGACGAATACGCAAACATGCGCTTGACGTCCTTTTGCCGCGACAGAAAAAAGGCGGCCACCACCACCGACATCAGGCCAAAGCCCATCATCATATTGCCGGCGAAATGCGTTCCGAGTGCACCATCGGTCAGCACTTTCATGCGGATCAGACAATAGAGCGCGACATTCAGCAACAAACCGGACAGCACCGCGGAAATTGGTGTCGGGCCTTCGGCATGGGCATCCGGCAGCCAGTTGTGCAGCGGCACAAGTCCCACCTTGGTGCCGTAGCCCACCAGCAGAAACACAAAGGCGAGCGAGAGAATGGCCGGTTCGAGCTGGGTCTTGACGACGTTCAAATGCGTCCACAACAGGGCGTTACCCTCCGCGCCAAGCACGCGCTCGGCCGCGAAATACAGCAGGATCGTGCCGAACAGTGCTTGTGCGATGCCGACGCCGCAGAGGATGAAGTACTTCCATGCCGCCTCCAGGCTGGCGGCGGTGCGATATACCGACACCAGCAGCACCGTCGCCAGAGTCGCCGCTTCCATCGCTACCCACAGGATGCCCAGGTTGTTGGTGGTGAGCGCCACCAACATGGTGAAATTGAATGCCTGGTACATGCTGTGATACAGGCGCATGCGTCCGGGCGTCATGCGCCCATGGTCGCGTTCGATGCGCATGTAAGGTCGGGAAAACAGCGAGGTGGTGAAGCCGACAAACGCCGTCAATGCCACCAGAAATACATTGAGCGGGTCGACGAAGAACTGCTCATCGAGCAATACCACCGCGCCGCCGGAAATGATCTCGACCGTGAGCCAGACCGAAACTGCGAAGGTGGCAAGACTGAAGCCAACGTTGATCTCCGGTGCGCGATTGTTGGCGCCCGCCAGCGCCAGCACCAGGCTACCCACCACAGGGCAGATGAATAGCAGCAACAGGGGTGTCAGCGCGTCCATCAGTCCTCTTTCAGATTTTCAAGATGATGGATATCGAGGGAATCGAACTGTTCGCGGATCTGGAACATGAACACGCCGAGTATCACCATGCCGACCAGCACATCGAGCGCAATGCCGAGCTCGACCACCATCGGCATGCCATAGGTGGCGCTAGTGGCGGCAAAGAAAAGGCCGTTCTCCATGGCCAGGAAACCTATCACCTGCGGCACCGCCTTGGAGCGTGTAATCATCATCAGGAACGACAACAGCACGCAAGCGAGTGCGATGCCGAGTGTGCCGCGTGCGATTGACGTGGAAAATTGTGAGATCGGCAACGCGAGGTTGAATGCGAACACGACCAATCCAATACCAACCAGCATCATGCTGGGGATATTGATAAGTGTCTCGATATCCCACTTCACATTCAGGCGTCGTATCAGACGGTGAAGAATATAGGGAAGGACCAACACCTTGAGGACGAAGGTAATCGCGGCCGAATACAACAGGTGTCTCTGGCCGGTGGCAAAAGCAACTGTGAGCGTCGAGCCCACCAGCGCCAGCCCCTGGAAAGCAAAAAGATTGATGAGCGACAGGATGCGCCGCTGCGAAAGCATGGCAAACGCGATCAACAGCAGGATAGCGGCGAAGAGATTGACGATCTGGCCGGTCAGCGCGCTCATGTCAGGCCCCCAACAACAAATGAACCAGCAAAGCCAAAACGCCGAGCAGAAACGCGGTTGCAAGGAATTCCGGTGCGCGGAAAATACGCATCTTGGCGAGCACGGTCTCGATCACCGCCATCAGCAAGCCGCCGACGGCGAGTTTCAGCAGCAGCACTGGCAGCGCGAACAACAACGCCACATGGTCACTCGCGGCGGCCACGCCCCATGGCAGGAATAGCGCGGCGCCGGCACAGGAATAGGCGAACAGCTTGAGCATCGCCGCCCATTCGATGAGCGCAAGATGGCGGCCCGAATACTCAAGGATGAGTGCTTCGTGGATCATCGTCAGCTCAAGGTGCGTGGCCGGGTTGTCGATCGGCACGCGGGCGTTTTCGGCAAGCGACACCATGGTGAATGCGATGCCGGCGAAGGCGAGACTGGGCAAGATGGTGAATTCACTACTTCCCAGGTGGCTCACGATTGTGGCGAGTGAGGTCGAGCTGGCGATCAGCGAAACGGTGAAAAGCACCATCAACAGGGCCGGCTCCGCGAGGAAGCCGATCAGCATTTCGCGCCTCGCACCGAGGCCGCCGAACGATGTTCCGATGTCCATGGCGGCGAGTGAAATGAACAACCTTGCCAGGCCGAACAGCCCCACCAGGGCGATCGCATCGGCGGCCGGCGCCAGCGGCAGGTTGGTGGAAATGGTCGGGATGATCGCGCAGGCGAGCAGCATGCAGCCGAACACGATATAGGGAGTGAATCGGAATATCGGGCTCGCGGTATGGGCGATGACCGGCTCCTTCAGAAACAACTTGTGCAGCAGGAAAAACGGCTGCCACAGCGGCGGCGCGCGCCGATTTTGCAGCCACGCGCGGCACATGTTCACCCAGCCCATGAGCAGCGGCGCCGCCACCAGGGCAATCAGCATTTCCGTCAGTTGCGCAAGGATGCCTTCAACATTCATCTGCTTGAGCGATTCATAGCTGGGTAAAAAACAGCAGCGCAATGAGCGTGATAAAGCTGTACAGGAGATAAATCGAAATCCGACCCTGCTGCAGCTTGCCGATGAGGCGCGATATCTCCTCGGTAATTTTGGCAATGCGTTGATAGACCCATTGCCAGAGTGGATCCTCGACGGTGACTTTGTAAAGCGGATTGCGGTCGAGCGCGGTAGGCAGTTGGCGCGTCAAACGAAAAAAGGGCTCGAAGATCTGGCGGATCGGCTGGCCAAAGCCCTCGGCCGAATCCTGCATGCGCGCGGTCTGCAGCGGATACCCGCAATCCCAGGCATTGGCGCGGCGGATGCGCGAATGGTAGAGGCGGTGCACCAGGGCAATGGTCAATAGCACGACTGTCGCCGTCACCAGCAGAAATATCAGCGGACTGTACGATGCCCGCTCGGGAGACACCGGCGCCAGCAGCAGCCAGTTGCCGATCCGCCCGCTTTGTGCGAGACCCTGGCCCAGCAGTTGCACGGCGACGGGATCGATCACTTCAATTACCGCGACCGGGAATACCCCCAGCAACACACAACCTGTAGCCAGCCACAACAGTCCCAGCCGTTCCAGTTTGCCGGCGTCATGTGCATTCGTCAGCTTCTCTTCGCGTGGCTGGCCGAGGAAGATGATGCCGAAGAACTTGACCATCACGTATCCAGCCAGGGCCGCGACAAGCACCACGCCCGCGGAGAAAATCGGCACCAGCATGCTCAGGTAAGCATTGGGAATCGCGGTGGTGGTGAGAAGGCTCTGCAGCAGCAACCACTCCGATACGAAGCCGTTGAGCGGCGGCAGACCGGCGCTTGCGATGATGCCGATCAGCATGATCCATCCGACCCACGGCATGAAGCGCATCAGCCCTCCCAGTTTTCCCAGGCTCCGCTCGCCGGTGGAATGGAGCACCGATCCCGTGCCAAGGAATAGCAGGCTTTTGAACACTGCGTGGTTGAGTGCGTGGTACAAGAGCGCGATCAATGCCAGCGCCGCCAAAGCCGGCATCTTGTATGCGGTAAAAATCAGCGTCAACCCCAGCGCAATGATCAGCAGCCCGATATTTTCGATCGAGGAATAGGCGAGCAGGCGTTTCATGTCAGTTTGTACCGCCGCGAACACCGCGCCGAACATGGCCGTCAGCAATCCCAGTGACAACGCGACGACACCCCACCACCAAAGCGGTGTTGCGATCAGGTCGAGACTCACGCGCAGCAAGCCATAAATGGCGGTCTTCAGCATCACGCCGCTCATCAGGGCTGAAATCGGGGAGGGAGCGGCGGGATGCGCTTCGGGTAGCCAGATATGAAGGGGAAGAATACCGGCCTTGGCACCAAAACCGAACAGGCACAGCAGGAATGCGGCTGACGCCCAGAATGGCGAAAGCGATTGGGCGCGCATATTGGCAAAGGTGTAATCGCCAGTGTTGGCCTGCAACACGCCGAAGCAGAGCAGAATGGCGATGGCACCGATATGCGCAACCAGAATATAGAGAAAACCCGCGCGCCGGATCTCGGGAATTCGATGGTTGGTCGTGACCAGGAAAAATGATGACAGCGCCATGGTTTCCCACATCACCATGAACACGTACGCGTCATCGGCCATCAGCACCAGAACCATGCTCGCGAGGAAGACGTGGTATTGAAGGCAAAGTAGCCCCGGGGGTGCGCCTTCCGCGCGGCGAAAATAGCCGGCCGCGAAAATCGAGATGCCCGCACTGGCAGCGCCCAGCAGCATGATGAAAAATGCCGCAAGCGGATCGAGGCGCAAATGAAATGGCAAATCCGGCAGACCGATGGGCAACACCGCGATCTGCGGGTTCTGCACAACAGCAGTGAGACCGATAGCCGTCAGTACGACGCTGCAAAGGCTGGACAATGGAAACAACACGCGCGCCACGATGCGAAAATTCCGGAGAAACACGAGACCGGCGACACCCAGCGACAGCCATGAGGCAACGACCAGGAGCACCCAGTCGAGGGAAAGCAGCGTGCTGGTGGGAAAAGTCATCGGGAAGCTATTTCTTGCGGATTGTGATTTTTACAGCGACAGGATTTTTATTATAGTGTCGGTAAGCAACAAACCCTAACTAACCACCATCAGGAAGCGACGATTCATCCGGCAGGTCCCGTGCAACGCTTAAACGACGACCTCCGCGTCGAAGAAATAGCCCGCGCCGCGCTCGGTCCTGATCAGCGTCGGTTCGTTCGGATCCGCTTCAATCTTGCGTCGCAAACGCAGGATCTGCACATCGATTGAACGATCATAGACGTCATCGTGGAGCCGGCTGCCTTCGAGCAACTGGTCGCGAGACAGCACGTGTCGCGGCGACTTGAGGAACGTGATCAGCAAAGCGAATTCCCCATTGGTGAGATCGATGCGCTTGCCGGCCGGGGACATCAATCGACGCGAACCGGTGGAGAGTTCCCAGCCTGCAAAGCGATAGCTACGAATGTCCGCATCGCGACGCGGGCTGACCGCGTCCACCGTGAACCCTGCCGTTGACGCAGGACGCGGCTCATAACGCCGCAAGACCGCCTTTATTCGTGCCAGCAGTTCGCGGGGGCTGAACGGCTTGGCCAGGTAGTCATCCGCGCCCAGTTCCAAACCGAGCACACGATCAATCTCTTGAACCTGTCCGGTCAGCATGATGATGGGTACATTGGAGGTTTGGCGGAGGCTGCGGGCGACAGTGAAACCGTCCTCCCCGGGCATTTTTACGTCCAATACGATCAGTGCCGGTGGATCGTCCGCGCACGCGCGTCGCATTTCAGCGCCGTTTGCAACCGGCGTCACGCGGAAGCCGTGTTCACTCAGGTATTCGACGACGAGCGAACGAATCGACGGGTCGTCATCAACTGCGATGATATGGGGAGTTATCACGCTTGACCTTGGCAGTTTGGCGTTTCGATACCAGCATACAATAGTTGCCATCAATTTCGATAGGTCCTTGTCTCGTCATGGCATTTGCGCCGCAAACACCGCCTCTGCCGGCGTCCGCGTTCGCCGGGTCCAATCGGCAGAACCTGGCAATCGCAATTGCCGCCGGCGTACTTTATTGGCTGCTAAGTGAGGCGAGCATCCTGATCGCGGCGCGCCAACCGCCATTCCCGGTCTGGCTGTCTGAAGGATTTGCGCTGGGCCTGTGGTTTATCGCACCCAAGAGTTCCCGCTGGTTGCAGCTCGTCGCGGTCTTCGCAGCCAACATGTTGAGCACGCTGCAGGCCGGGATGCCGGGGCTGTCGAATGCGACCGCGGGAAGTGCGGTCAACGTGTTTCAACTGGCCGCGGGCGGGTGGGCGCTGGAAAGGGCACAAATTCAATTCCAGAAAAGCGGCAACACGCTGACATTGTTTGTGGCCCTGCTCGCGGGACCGGTCGGCGTGGTCAACGTGGTATGCGCGTACTTGAGCGCCCTGGTTTTCCACTATCGCAACGGAATTGACGTCGGTGGCGCATTCACGACGCTGTTCGTTTCCGATGGACTGGGCGTGTTGTTGATGACGCCACTGCTGGTCACCTGGGCGGACCGGGTCGGACGCATGGAGTTGATCGATCACCCGCGTTTAAAGCTTGAGGCAGCCGCGGTTTTTTCGCTGGTCGCCGCGATTTCCTACTGGGTGTTTTCCATGCGGCCCGATCCGTTCGGATTGGTGCCCCCTGTGTTCTACCTGGGAATTCCTTTCGTTCTCTGGGCCGCAATCCGGTTCAGCCTGCGTGGCGCGACCCTTGCGCTGGCGCTGCACGCGCTGATCGCCTTTTACTTTACCCTTCGCGATCTCGGGCCCTTCTCGGCGGGTTTCATCCCGTCATCGCAATCCGTTCTGCAATTGCAAGGCTACCTCGCGGTACTGATCATTACGACCCTGTTGGCCAGCGTGCTCATGCGGGAGCGGCGCACCGCGTCGAAAAATGCGCTCTCCTGGCGGATGCGCTACGAGGCGGCGCTGCAGGTCAGCGCTAACGTCGTCTATGAAATTCGGTCCAACAGCCAGCGCGTGGTATGGGCGGGCGACACAATGGCCGCACTCGGCATTCCACACGAAGCGATTTCCACAACAAGCGCTTGGACCGCACACATTCATCCGGATGACCGGGCAATGATGATTGGCTTGAGAAAGAAACTCCTTTCCGGGGTATTGCCGAATGTGGAACTCAATTGCCGGTTGCGCCGCGAGGACGACACCTACATCACCGTAGGCATTACGGCCTATGGCGCAAATGCGCCAGACGTCAATTTCGATCTCGGTGAAGCAGAGGGAAGGCGAATCATCGGTTTTGTCAAAGACATCACCGAAAAGGTACGCGCCCAGGAGGAACGTCAACGCCTTGAGTCCGAGCTGCGGCACGCGCAAAAAATGGAAGCGATTGGCCAGCTGGCGGGCGGGATCGCCCATGACTTCAACAATATACTGGCATCGATCATTGGTTATGCCGAGCTCGCGAAATCACGCGCCACCGGCGATGAGACGTTGCAACGGCAGCTGGCCACCGTCCTTCGCGCCGGTGAGCGCGGCCGGATTCTGGTTTCACAAGTCCTGACGTTCAGCCGCAAATCGCCCGAACAGCGCATCGGTCTCAATCTGGATGACGTGATTGACGAAGTGGTACAGCTTGCGCGTGGCTCAAACCCGCATGAAATCCGCTTTGCCGCCACGCCCCCCGGGAAACACATGGTCGCGGGCAATCCGACCGAACTGCACCAGCTATTCATGAACATCGTCACCAATGGCATGCAGGCCATGCCCGAAGGCGGCGTGCTCGATATTTCGATCGAGCCGGCGGACATCTCTTCGCCCATCGACGCGATTCTCGGGCGCCTCGAACCCGGCAAGTACTTGCAGGTTCGTGTTCATGATGAGGGTGCCGGCATCAATCCGGAGATACAGCAGAGAATGTTTGAGCCGTTCTTTACCACCAAGGCCGTTGGCCAGGGTACGGGCCTCGGCTTGTCGCTGGCACTGTCGATTGCCAAATCACATTGCGGCGCGATCGCGGTGGAGAGCATTCCTGGAAAGGGCGCCACCTTCACCATCTACTTACCCGTCTTTGAAAGCGCGTCAATCCCCCACGAAATTGAACTGCCGCGCGGACACGATGAAAGAATACTTCTGGTGGATGATGAAACGCCGCTGCGTGCGCTAGCCGAAGAGCTGCTCGTCGACTTGGGCTATCAGGTAGCGAGCTTTGGCGAAAGTACTGAAGCGTTGGCGGCGATCGAGCGCAATCCCGCCGCGTTCGATGCCATTCTCAGCGATGAGGTGATGCCGGGCCTGACCGGCACGCAGTTGGCGGCGCGGGTCCGGGAAATACGCCCCGACCTTCCGATCGTGATCATTACAGGCTATGGCGGCCCAGGCTTCGAGTTGCGCGCACAGCAGGCGGGTGTCATCCGCGTCATGCGCAAGCCTTATCGAAAAGATGAACTCGCTCGTGCGCTGGCCAGTGTTTTCATACGCCCTTCACAGTAAGAAACAATGTTTTGCATTCTGAAGAAATGCGCAAGTGCATTTTGGCGGATTGCATTGAATACCTGAAGAGGCCCCTTATTTCAAGCAGTTAGCAATTTCTCGCCAAGGAATTGGCGCGCACGGCGTGCGGATTCCATATGCTTCATTTCAGCTATTGTTACAAACGTAATTTTGGCCACGCCAAAGGTAATTGACGCGTAGTTTTTGGCCGCAAGAATGCGCTCCATTAAATAACTTTTTTGGGGCACACATGCAAGCCATGGTACGCAAGACGACTTCCAGCGACACGCTTATCGGCGCGCGTGCCACGCTGTATGCGGGCATTGATCGGATTTATTCGGGCATCCCCAAGGGGCGGGGTTGGGCGTCGTATCCGTTCAACACATTGACGCTGGATTCACAATTTCAACCGATCTTCAGTGTCGCCGAAAAGCGCTGCGTCGCCTACGAAGGTCTCATGCGCGCCTGCAACCTGACGGGCCACTCAATGAAACCCGAGACGGTGTTCGCGCTATCCGCCAACCATCAGGAAGAGCTGTTTCTCGATTGGCTGTGCCGCGCGCTGCACATGCGCAATTTCAAAAATCTGGCCGCCAATGGCGACATGGTATTTCTGAATGCCTACCCTGAAGCGGCGATTGAAGACCCGCATCATCCCCAGGTATTCGCGCGAATGATGGAGTTCTACGGCATCAATCCGAAAAACGTGGCGATCGAAATCCTTGAGACCGGCGTCTCCGACGAAGCACAATTGGTCGACGCGGTAAAACTCTATCGCAAGCTCGGCTGCAAGATCGCCATCGATGATTTCGGCGTCGGCTATTCCAACTTCGACCGCCTTTGGCGGCTGCGTCCCGACTTCGTCAAGATCGACCGTAGCGTCACCGCCACCGCGGCCCGTGAGACGCATGCGAAGCTGGTATTGACCAACATGGTCAAGCTGATCCAGCAATGCGGCGCCAAAGTAATTGTCGAGGGCATTGAAACCCGCGATGAAGCACTGACCGCGCTCGAGGTCGGCGCCGACTTTCTTCAAGGCTACTTCTTTGCCCGACCGGGTATGGCGCCGGTACCTCAAGCACTCTGCGACAACATGTTTGCGGGCTTGATGGATGATTACCTGCCGGTCCAGATCAAGCGTACCGAGACAAACCTGATCGATCCTGATACGCTGGATAACTATAAACGCGCACTGAACGTGGCGATTCTGGATCTTCAGCGAGGGTACGCGTTTGCCCAGGCAACCGAAGCCTTTCTGGCGCTACCGCAGGTGCAACGCATATGCCTTGCGAGTGGCGATGCTCGCCATTTAACCGCGGCAGTCGAAGGAGCCGGCGGTTCACGTGTAGTGCTGGATATGATTGAAAAATCTCCTGCCGCCCCCAACCGCGCCAACGATGCGACCGGTACCAGCATCGACAGGCTGCAGCACGTGTTGCAACACGCGCTGTCGGCGCCGCATCAGGTACACATCACGGATGATGTCGCCACATTCGTCCCGGATGCCACGCAATCACCAATCGCGATTACGTTGTCTTGCGCGTTCGAACTTGACCAAAGGATGGTCGTATTGTGCGGTGACGTGGTAGACCGGCGGCGACGCGCGCCGTCAATGGCAAACAACGGCGAACAACGGCGCGCCGCGAATGACATGAGGCATTTGCACCTTTAATCTTCGAACCGCGCACCCGCTTGCAGGATATTCCTATTTTCCGGTTGCCCCACTTGGACCACTTCCACCACTGACACCATTCACCCCGTTTGCAATACCCGTGCCCGTCGAAGCATAGACGGCATTCAACAACGCATCCTGCGCCGCCTGGGCCAACGGTGCGTTGGGGTGATTGATCAACATCACGACGATCGAGCGGCGTCCATTGGCGTCAAGCACGTAACCCGCAATCGCTCGCGCGTCATTCAGGCTGCCCGTTTTGATATGCGCATGGCCGGCAATCGATTCGGATTTTCCCCGTTTTCGCAGCGTGCCATCGACGCCGATCAGCGACAGCGACGACATGAATTCCGGCATCACGCTCGATTTCCACGCCGCATCGAGCAATTGCGCCAGTGTCGCCGCGCTGATGCGTTCGCTGCGCGACAAACCGGAGCCGTTTTCCAGGATCATTTCCGGTGCGGCAATCCCCTTTCTTGTTAGCCAATCGCGCACGATCAGCCCTGACGCGATTGAGCTGCCGGGTTGTTTGTTCAGTTCGGCCGACAAAGTGAGGAAAAGCTGTCGCGCCATGACGTTGTTCGAATATTTGTTGATGTCGCGAATCGCCTCGGCAAGGGATGGCGATTCCAGCGTTGCGATCAAGCGGGCGTCGGCCGGGGTGGCGGCAATTTTCACCGCGCCATTCCACGTGCCGCCAAGGTCGCGCCAGAGGCGCGCAAAGACGCCACCGACAAAACGTGCATGATCCAGTAGCGACAGATTCCAGGTTTTCTCGCCGCAACGTCGCGAATAGTTTCCCGTGAAAGATACCTTCAGCCTGGTCGGCGAAAGCGTCTGAACGTCGGCCACCACGCGATCCCGCCATTCACCACAAAGCCCGTCGATCAGCCTGACGCGGTTGACGATGTCGAGTTGCGCAGGCCGCACGTCCGGGGAAATCGATACCGATTTATCGTCAATCGACGGTGCAAAATAAAATCGCACGGTTTTGAAATTGAGCAGCAGCGCGTCGGGGCCGACGTTATAGGCTTTCAGTGGTTCGCCGTCGAATCGGGCAGGATCGTGGGGCAAGTTCTCAAAGAAGCTGCGGTCCAGAACCAGATCGCCGTTGATCGTGGTGAGGTCGCGTTCCCGCAGTTGCTTCATCAACGACCAGAATCGTTCCACCGTCAGCTTCGGGTCGCCCGAGCCTCTCAGAATCAGGTCGCCCGTCAGCGTACCGCGGCGCATGTCGCCGGCGATCAGCACGTCGGTTTTCCACGTGTACGCGGGGCCGAGCAATTCCAGCCCCGCATAGGTGGTGACCAGCTTGATGACCGACGCCGGATTCATGGCCTTGTCGGCATTGAGCGAGAACGTGGCGTCTTTCGTGCCCACTTCCTTCACCACCACGCTGACGTTTTCCAGCGGGATCTGGGCTCGCGTCAGCAAGTCGGCCACGGTGGAGGGCAAGGTTTGTGCGCCCGCGCCGTGAATAATGCAACCGAAGCCAATCAAAAGATTCCATGCAGCAATCCGCAATTTCATTTGGTGGTGACCTCGTCGATTGCCGCAAGCGTCTGGCCCACCAGCCACGCAAACTCGTCCTCGGTGACGATATACGGCGGCATGAAATACACCGTCTTGCCGATCGGTCGTAACAGCGCACCGCGCTTCAACGCGGCGGCGAAAAACTCGCGCGCAAACGTATTCTTTTCGGTCTTGATATCGAACGCCCAGATCATCCCCAGATGCCGGAAGTCTTCCACGGCGGGATGGCTGCGAATGGTGTCCGCATGCCGCGAACACTGGCGCGCGAGCACGCGGTTGGCGACGATGACGTGGTCGCTCTCGAAGATATCCAGCGTCGCCAGCGCCGCGCGGCACGCGAGCGCACTGCCCGTATAGGAATGCGAATGCAGGAACCCGCGCGCCAGGTCGTCGTCGTAAAACGCGCCATAAATCGCGTCAGTCGTCAGCACGCAGGACAGCGGCAAATAGCCGCCGGTGATGCCTTTGGACAGGCACATGAAATCCGGCCAGATGCCAGCCTGTTCGCAGGCAAACATCGTGCCGGTCCGGCCGAATCCGGTCATGATTTCGTCGGCGATCAGGTGCACCTGATAGCGATCGCAAAGTTCGCGGGCTCGCAGGAGATACGACGCGTCGTACATGCGCATGCCTGCCGCACCCTGCACCAGCGGCTCGACAATCAGCGCCGCAATTTCGCCGTGCCGCTCGGCCAGCAATCGCTCCAGTGCCTCGGTGGCACCGGCGTCATTGGGGAAAGGTACGCACAGATTGTTGTTCAGCAGCGGGCCATACGCGTCGCGAAAAATCGCCACATCGGTCACCGCCAGCGCGCCGATGGTTTCGCCGTGATAACTGCCTTGCAGGCTGACGAATTTCTGTTTCCCGCTGTGTCCGCTGTTACGCCAGAAGTGAAAGCTCATCTTCAGCGCGATCTCCACCGCGCTGGCGCCGTCGCTTCCATAGAACGCGTGGCCGAGCCCCGTGAGTTTGGCGAGGCGCTCCGAAAGTGCAATGACCGGCTCGTGGGTAAATCCGGCCAGCATCGTGTGTTCGAGTCGATCAAGCTGATCTTTCAGCGCGGCGTTGATGCGCGCATTGGCGTGCCCGAACAAATTGACCCACCACGAGGAAACGGCATCAAGGTAGCGCTTGCCCTCCACGTCGATCAGCCACGCCCCCTCGCCCTTGACGATGGGCACCAGCGGAAAACGTTCGTGATGTTTCATTTGCGTGCATGGATGCCATACAGCGGCGAGCGAGCGCGCGACAAGGTCTTGATTGGTGATTGGCATGGGCAGGAATGTAGCATTGCCTTGGGCTCGCGAACAACATGAAAAACTCTAGCGCTGGTGCGGCGTTTCGGCGCTTTTCGGCCCGGAAGGCGCACCAGTACTTGAGCTTGTTATCCAGGATTGAAGCCTATGCGGGGAACAGTATCAATCCAGACTCACCAATGGATGACGCGTTTGCTTTTTCAAATGGGAGGCCCTAAATTGCCTCAACGTTCGACAATATTTATTTTTTCGATATACCCATCGGAAGTTTCATTTTATAAGCCGTCATTTCCGGTGGGCGACTTTGAATGTGACCCTCATAGACATGTCTGAAAAAATGACTCATGACGAGTATGTTGCCCAGGTCAGAATGCGTGTTGCAAATGTTGCGCAACGAATGCTCGACGAGAAACTATCTTTCATTGAAGGTGCACGCGAGATTTGCGCGCTTCGCGACGAAGTAGATGTGCCACAAGACGATGGCGACTTTGCAGTATTTGACCTTATTGAATCAGAAACTGACGCACTTCCCTTCGGCCCTGTCCGCAAACATTGGTCACCAACAGCTTTAGAAAACCTTGAACCTGAGTTTCGGCAATCCGGAACATTGGGCCCATGCAATTCGTACAGAAGCAAGCCACGCCCTCGTTCGCAGATTTGAAGGCTAACGCTGCGCGCAAGCACCTTGCCAAGCAGATAACTTCGTTGTGCCGTTGTGCGGTGCTCGCGTCAATGCCTCTTGTTGCGGCCAAAATCGCTCTCTCTTGTCGCTGGACGCCATAATGACGCGCCGCCATTTACCTTGATCTTTGCCCGCACCTCCGCCACTTAACGCCGCATGGACCCTACCTACTTCCGTACCGCCGCTGAATTCCGCGCCTGGCTGACCAAGCACGCCGAGTCGAGCGCCGAGCTGGTGGTCGGTTTCATGAAGCGCGGCTCGGGCAGCCCGAGCATCACCTGGCCGGAAGCGGTGGATGAAGCCCTCTGCGTCGGCTGGATTGACGGTGTGCGCCATCGCATCGATGATGATCGCTACAAGATCCGCTTTACGCCTCGCAAGCGGCACTCGCACTGGAGCGCGGTCAACATCGAGCGGGTTGCCGTGCTCCAGGCCGAAGGAAGACTGAAGCCTGCCGGCCTTGCCGCGTTCGAGCGAAGAACCGAGAAACGATCGCGCACCGCCTCATACGAGCAGGCGGATTCACCCAGCCTGAATGCGGAGGAAGTGAAGCGGTTCAAGAAGAATCGGCGCGCGTGGATTTTCTTCGAAGCACAAGCGCCCAGCTACCGGAAGAAAGCGGTCTGGCGAGTGGTCAGCGCCAAGCAATTGGCCACGCGCGAGCGGCGATTGTCATTGCTCATCGAAGCAAGTGCGGCGGAAAAACGTTTGTAGGCTTACGTGCCCAGGCTACGCCGGCTGTTCTTCGCGGCATTCTCGGTGGTTCAGAATTCTGTAACCCTTCCCGTCAAACCATGAACCCGAGATTCCCCGTCGGAAAGCGCGACAGATTCGGGAACACCGCATTCAAATCCGCCGACCCGACGCCAAACCACGTCGCCATGGTCGCGGCGTACTGATCGACCGACACCGACGGAATCCACGTGCCCTTGCCGACATCGTCCGGGCCATCGACGACGAGCGTTGGGAAGGTGCCATACATGGCGTTACCTTTGACGGCACCACCCGCCACCAGATGGTGACTGCCCCACGCGTGGTCGGAGCCTTTGCCGTTGGTGGGAAAGTTGCGGCCAAAATCGCTCGCGGTAAAAGCGGTGACGTTCTCCGCCATGTTGATCTCGACGGTGGCATTGTAAAAAGCCGCCATTGAGGCGGAGACATCCCCCAGCAATTCATTCTGGCGATCCAGTTGATCATCGCCATGCGTATCGAATCCGCCGATGCCGGCGAAGAACACCTGCCGCTTCGCACCGAACGCATTGCGCGCGGCGATGAGCCGCACGATCATGCGCATCGCCTGACCGAGTCCGCTATTGGGAAAGACGGTGTTGAATGGCGCAGCCGCGTTCAGTGCGGTCGAAATTTGTTTCTGGTTGGTGATGGCGCCCGAGAGAATATCCAGCCACACACCGTCCATCACACTGGGACGCACGGACGATTGCGCGAGCAGTTTCTGGATGCCGTCCGTGAGTGGTTTGGTTTGCGTGCCGGTATCGTAAAAATCCAGGCCAAATTGGCCTGACGGCGAAACCGGAAACGAGCGAATGGTATCGCCAGAAAGGAACGTGGAATTGCCGGCCACCGACATGCAGGTGGTGAGGCTGCCGGATTGGTTCAGCGCGGCAACGCGATCACCGATACGTCCACCCCAGCCGGAGCGCACCGAATTGTCGGGCATTGCGGTATTCCACAAAAACTGCTGGTCGCTGTGCGAAAACAGATTTGCTGGCCGCGGCACGCTGCCGCTCTGGTATTGCGCCTTGGTGATGGGTGCGGCGAGTGTGCCGACATTGGCAATGACCGCGGCCTTGCCCTGATTGAACAAGCTCTGGATGCCGGCCATCGCGGGATGAAAGCCAAATTCGCGGCCTTGCACATTGGTTGGCTTTACGGATAGCAGCTGATCGCGACCCAGTGCCAGGCCTCCACGTGGGATGGAGTAGCGCGTGTAATCGGCCTGATCGCGCGGCACAATGAGATTGTTGCCATCGTTGCCGCCGAACATGAAGATGCACACCAGCGCCCGATAGTCATCGCCGGCTGCGAGTTGGACAATGTTCTCAAGCTGGGCGTGCGCGTTGCGTGCGGTGACGGGGACCATTGCGGGCAACAGCAATCCTGAAGCGGCTTGCAGGAAACGGCGTCGATTCGTTTTCATGGCGGTCTCTTATTTCTGGATGACGAAATCGGATGACAGCGCGAACAGCGTCAGCGCAGTGCGCACGCGCCAGGTCCGATCCGAACTGTTGTTGTTGAACGGCACGGCGGTGACGGCATCGACAATGGTCTGCCGCGTGGTGGCATTGAGCTCACCGTAGGTCAGCAGCCGTGACAGGTAATCCACCAGCTCTACAGGTGAATTGGCAAGCGCCCTCGCCTGTGTGAGATCGAGCTTCAGCAGGTTGTCGCCCGAACCATAGCCCTCGTTTTTGACCAATTGATAAAAGAAATTGGCGGTGCCGACGGTCTGGATCTCGTTGGTGATCTGGAACTCCGGCGCCACCATCCCCGCCTGCGCGAGCCTTCCCGGACGGGTGTAGGCCGGCGAGAAGAAGTTGAACACCGACGGCGACAGCAGCGGGCTCTGGCCAAGCGCATCGTCGGCGCTGTCCAGATAGTGGATGTTGTTGCGGCCGTTCGCCGACGTGGCATTGAAGGCACGCAGGATGTTCGCGAAACGGATCACCGGTTCCCGCTGCTTGCCAAATTTCGTGTCGCTCGTCAGCGGGGCATTACGTGCGTCGGTATCGAGCAATACGGCCTTGATGACCGCCGCCAGATCTCCCCGCACGCCGCGGCCGTTATTGTCGAACACGGCGGCGACCCGCGCCACATAGGCCGGGTTTGGATTCGAGGTGACGAAGCGCTGGATCAGCTGGCGCCCGATGAAGGGGCCGACGTTGGGATGATTGGCGATATTGTCGAGTGCCGCCTTCATATCCGCTTCCGGCGTTTGGCCGGCGGGAAGCGTGACACCATTGAGCAGTGTCTTGGTGCCGGTCTCGTGCTTGCTGGCGAAGGCAATCATCGGCTGCGTCCAGCTTTCTTCGGGACGGTCGAATTTCTTGGGGTTGGCCGGGTCGTTGCCAAAGAAAGTCCAGCCGGTGAATGCGCGTGCGAATCCCTTCACGACGCTCTCGTCATACGTCGGCAGCGGGACGCCGGCGGCATCGAGTTTGCGCGTGCCGTCCGCGTTCAACTGATTCAGGCCGACCGAAAAAAGTTGCAACACCTCGCGCGCAAAGTTTTCATTGGGGAACTTCTGTTTGGCGGCGTCCTCCTTTTCACTGCCGAGCATGTTCAGGTAGTAGCCCATCGCCGGATGCAGCGCAACCGCGCCGAGCAGGTCGCGGTAATTGCCGAACGCGCGGGCGTTGATCATGTCCATGTACGACGACATCGCATCGGGCTCGAGATCAGGCGCGATGTTGGAGATGACCATGATTTCGGTCAGCGCAAAACTCATGCGCGCGCGCAACTCGTCCTGCCCGAACAGCCATTGTTGCCAAATGGCTTCGTAGGAATCTTCTTCCGCGTAATAGGCCTTGCCGTTTTCAGCAAGGCGCCGTGCCTTGGCGGCATCGATGTACGCCATGTGGGAATCGGCGGGCCGCGCGAGTTGTTCATCGATCCAGGCTGATGGTCCGATGGCCTTGACGCGATCGATGCTGGCGGCTTTTGGACCAAACGTGGCCTGCGTCAGAAAACGCGCCGCATCACGATAAGTGGCATCGACCACCGTAGGCGCAACGAGGACACTGAAATCGACCGCGGACGTCGCCGTGCCAGCGGGCGTCGTCACGCTGATTTTGCCGCTGGTCGCGCTTGCCGGCACCGTCGCCTGCAATGATGTTGCCGTGATGCTGCTGACGCCAGCGGAGGCGACGCCATTGAATTTGACGGTGGTGGCGGCAGTGAAATTGCTTCCGGTGATCGTGATGGTGGCCCCTGACTGTGCGCTCGCGGGCGCAAAGCTGGTCAGCGTCGGCGCCGTATTCGCCACCGGCGCTGAGGGCAGCGAAGGCGGCGTACCCGATGGGCCATTGCCATTTTCCGTGGCGGACATCACGTAACCGGCGATACCTGCATAGCGCCAGCCAAACGTGCCGACCAGGAAGTTCTTGCCGGGCGCCTTGGTGGTGTAAAGATTCAGCTTGAGCGCATCGTGGGTAATGCGATGCAGCGGCTGCGTCGTGGCAGTCTTCGTTTTGCCGACATACCCAAGCGTGCCGTCGCTTTGCCAACCTTGCGTGCGCATATTGTTGACTTCATTGCCATCGGTCGTCAGCACGACGCGGTTCAAACCCGGCAAAGTCAGCTTCTGTAGCGCAACCGCCGGCTGGCCATCGATCGCGCTGGCATCGGTCTTCACACGAAAGCGGATGCCTTCGCTGCGCCATCCTGGCAGCGGCGTCGCATTCTGCGTGTAGGTGTAGCTGCCGCTGGCCGGTGAATACATGAGATACACGCTCGCCCAGGACGCCGTGGTTTGCGCGAACGCCGTCACGCAGGTCATCAACCAGAACAACACCACGTTGACCAGCAATACCCAGCTCATTGCGCGCCAGACGCGGTTGCGGGTTTTGTCGCCGGCGGGTATCTGCGGTGGCATTTCATCGTCCATGCCGTACTGGGATCGTTCGAATCCTCTAGAACGCTGGCGATTATTGGGTCGAAATTCCGCGTCACGATCCCAGTCTCGCGAGATGGGCTGAGCCATGTCTTTCCCCTTTTTCTTTTGATGTCGGCGTCAAACGATTGACCCGACCCCGTGACCCTATTGCACTTGCCGTGCCAAGTACCGCAAAAAGTTATAACAAATTGAATTAAAAAGAAATAATGTATTTCAGTGATTTTGTTTTTGTTGCCAATCCCCGACAAACAGGCGACAAAAATCGCAACTCGTTGTTTCATATGCTCACTTATTGCTGCCGAAGAGTGACAGCGGCGCGGGGATGCGATCCGCTTTACCGCTATACCTATACCGCCTTTGTACGCCGGATCGCGGCGTCGCTCGCTGGACTACTTCCTCACCGCGTTCGCCGTGGCCAATCTACGGAAGGCGTTGCAACCACAGCATCGCGCGCATGCCCGGTGTGAATCAAGAAAAGGGGCTGGCCAAAGCTGGGCCAGCCCCTTCCATTTGCGCGGGCAAATGCGCTTACACGGCCATCGCGCCGTGATCTCCGGGGATCGCGGATGACCCCGCGTTCCCAGGGAGCGTTATGTGCACGCTAAGCGCACGCTATACGCACGTTAGGCACGAGTTACGTGCGCGTTTGGCGGTGTCAATCATTGCCGTGGTCATCATCGCCATCATCATCGCCTGCGCGGCAGTTGCGCGACGTACCCTTGACCGTAACGACTTTCGACAACTGCGTGCCCGCCCTGGCCTGTATGCGGCAGGGTGCCGTACGGAGCCTCAGTTCCAGCTTCCACTTTCCTTCGCTATTGGCGATGGCATTACCCAGTACGTTTCCTGAATCGGCATCGATAACCGTCACGTTTGACCTGCCCGGGGTGACCTTGCCCTTGGCCTTGAGTTTGGAATCACCCCACTCCGCCTCCTCGATTGAGACCGCGCCCGAGGTCGATGTTGCCGCCAGCACGGTGATGACAAAGGACTGCGGCGCGCTGGTAAGCGCCGGGGTTCCGTTGTCGGTCGCTGTCACCGCCACTGAGTAGCCACCGGCTTGACCTGCTGCCGGCGTCCACCGGAAGCTGCCGCTCGGACTCAGCGTCGCGCCGCGAGGCAAAGTGGAACTTGCGAAGCTCAACGCATTGCCGTCTGGATCGGTGCCGCTGATCACGAACGCCAGCAACTGACCCGCGGTGACCGTCTTGTTGCCGGGATCCGTCACCACGGGGGCGCGGTTTGCACTCACGGCGGCAACGGTGATCGCGAACACTTCCGCGTCGGTCAACACGCCGTCGCTAACCGTGATGGTGACATTGGCGAAGCTGCCGGTCTGACCGGATGTCGGCGTCCAATTGAAAGTTGCCGCACCGGTGCCGTTCGGGGTCAGCGTCGCGCCAGTGGGCAGATTTGCGCTCGTGAAAGTGAGCGTGTCGCCATCGGCGTCACTGGCGGTGATCGCGATCGCTATCGACTGTCCCGCGTTCAGTGTCCGATTGCCGATCGGGCTCGGGCTCAACACCGGTGGCCGGTTGACATTGCCCACGGTAATCGTGAAGGTTTCGGATGCGCTCAATGCTCCGTCGCTAACGTTTATCGTCACGCTGTAGTTACCTGCCTGCGCAAAGCCCGGTGTCCAATTGAACGCACCCGTCGGCGCAAGGCTCGCGCCCGCAGGCAGATTGGCACTGGTGAAGTTGAGCGTGTTGCCGTCTGGGTCCGATCCCGTTGCCGTGAACGTCAGCGACTGGCCTTCATTCGTCGTCTTCGCACCGATCGGATTCAGCACTGGCGGCCGGTTGATGCTGCCGACAGTGATCGTGAACGTCTCGGAGTCGATCTGCGGGGGACTACCGTTGTCAGCCACATTTATCGTCACACTGAAGTTGCCGTTCTGTCCTGCCGACGGCGTCCAACTGAAGGCGCCTGCCGGTGTAAACGTCGCACCGGCGGGCAGATTGCCTGCCGAGAACGTCAGCACGCTCGAATCCGGGTCCGTTGCCGTGGCGGTGAACGCCAGCAATTGCCCCACGTTGGTAGTCTTCGCACCGATGGGTGCAAGTAACGGGGGTTGGTTCGCATTGATGACGGTGATCGTGAATTGTGCGCTGGCACTTTGCGGCGGACTCCCCTTGTCGGTGACGGTGATCGTCACGTTGGGATACGAGCCGGCCTGCGTCAGGCTGGGTGTCCATGCAAATGTCGCCGTGCCATTCAAGTTGTCGGTCAGCGTCGCACCGGTTGGCAGGTTCGCGCCTGCAAAGGAGAGCCCATCGCCAGCTGGATCGGTCGCCGTAATCGCGATCGTCTTCAACTGGACTTCATTCGCCGTCTGCGAAGCGCCGATCGCACCCAATACCGGCGGCCGGTTGATGTTGCCGACGGTGATGGTAACAATTTCAAAATCGCTCTGCGCCGGACTTCCGTTATCGGTGACCGTGATCGTGACGTTGTAATTGCCGCCCTGCGCGAACGAAGGTGTCCAGTTGAATACACCCGCCGGGCTGAGCGTCGCGCCTGTGGGCAGGTTGCCGCCCGAGTACGTCAGGGCGTTTCCGTCCGGGTCAGTGGCGGTAGCGGTGAAGGCCAGTGGTTGCCCTTCGCTTACTGTTTTCGCGCCAATTGGTGACAGTACGGGTGGCCGATTGGCCGTGGCCGCAGGGTCGAGGGAGCCGGTAATGGACGGCGGGCTCCGATTGGTTGCGGTAACCGCCAGCGTGAACATGTCGTACAGCGTATTGACCGCACCGGGTGTCCACCCTGGCTGGGAGTTGGCATTGATCTCGGCAATATTCGACGCGCCGGTCGGGTCGCCGTCCGAGTTCGTCGACTCAATGGCCAGATACGCCGCGCGGACGGTTTGGCCGCTATTGTGCTGTGCGGTCCACGCCCGACCATATTCGTTAAGGTCGGTTCCGCCGCCGTTGGAATGGCAGATATTGCAGGAGGCGTTCACCCCCGAGGTTGAGGCTGGGTAAACCAGATTGAACCCATCCGTACCCCGCAAATAACTGCTGACCGCCATTGCGGAACCGGAGCCCAGGAGTAATGCCATGAGCCCCACAAGCCAAATGGCTGATTTCTTTTTCATATAACCCTCGCGTCGATGTTCTCTGGAAACGGGGCGCATCGTTGAAACTCGGATGCGCCGATACATGTGAGAGGTGCGAGCAGCACATGGTGATTGAGGAAAATCGGCTGCAAAGTTGATCATTCACCTTGACCTCTCAGTGGGATTTGTTCGCACAATTCGTGCCACGCCGCAACCTGTTGAAGTTAAACAAAATAGTTTCATGGATGGAGTTGCCTTCCGTTGCCATCCCCCGACATGTTTGAGGGAGAAGGCAAGGAGTCATTGTTTTGTATGGGTTTTTTCTGTTGCTACTTGGAGACGCCGCCATCCACTGTGACCCACATCACAAGTAAGCGAGCGCTGGCACCCGTCGCAGGCGTTTGCTAGCAACACGCCAGAGGATTTATTTGGCCAAATGTGACGTATGTCATCGCTGGCATGTCCGCAGAAGCATCAACTCGATGTATCAATTGACCGGAGACGATTCCATGAACCTGCTGGATTTGATCGAGACACAATTGCTCGCCAACCGGCTCCCGCTGGTGGCGATTACACTGGCGGCGGTACCGCATGCCAATACGCCGACCGTGCTGACTTTGCATTGGCACGGCTTTGTGGAGGTGAAATTGACCGACGATTCCGCGACCGTCGCCTACCAGCCGGTGCCCAGTTCCGCGCTGCAAATCAACCGCCGCTGGGACCACTTCGACGATCTCGATCACGAAACGCTCGAGACGGCTTGGGAATTGGGTGCATGGAATCTGGAACGATTGGAAGCGCGTCCGTTCTCTCGCATGGGCGCGCCAACCAGCGAGACCGTTGACGGCATGCACGCTTTCGGCGCCTCGCCGCTCGCCATTGACGGGGATTCGCCATTCGTCGCCGATGTGCCGGACGGCGGCGATCCGATCGAGGCAGCCGGGCGCTCGGGATACGTGCAGTGGCTGTTTCGCCCGGTGCGCGGCGGGTTATGGTCGGAAGTTGCTGACGACGTCACGTTGCAACCTGGTGGCTATCGCAATCCGCCTTGTCCGCTGTTAAGTGAGGCGCCGGAGCGACGGCTCACGCCGCGCGATCGGCGCTGGGTATATCAGTTGGGGCGCAGTGACAAGATCGTCGAGCGGAGCGCGCGCGACCACTAACGCCGGCACGCTACGGCTGCGGCCGCGTTCACTGCATAACCTGTGGCCCTGATGTGACCCATCGAAAAAATCAAGCTCAAGCACTGGTGCGGCTTCTGGAGCACAAATGCTCCAGAAGCCGCACCAGTGCTAGAATTTCCAAAATTTCTTCAGAACAGATCATGAAGAGCACCGACACGAAAACAAGCAGCCGCGCGGCGTCCGCAGCGATGCATTTCACCATTGCGATCGTCGAGGACGACGAAACGATGAATGAAACCCTCGCGAAATGGGTGCGCGAAATGGGTCATACCGCCATTGCGTTCACCACCGGCGGCACGTTTCTTAAAGCGTGTCGGCATACCGAATTTTCTCTCTTTCTTCTCGACTGGGCGCTGCCGGATATCGAGGGCATCGACCTGGTGCGTCGAATGCGATCGGTTGACGGGATCGAAGCGCCGATCATTCTCTGCACTTCCCGCGACGGCGAAGCGGATATCGTCGAGGCGCTGGGTGCGGGCGCTGACGATTTCATCGTCAAGCCCATTCGCCGGCATGAGTTGGCCGCACGCATCGCCGCTGCGCTGCGTCGAGCCACGCCCCAGCCGGCGGATGGCGGCGTCCTGAGCGTTCCGCCTTTTTCCATTGACCTCGCAAATCGGGTGTTTCACATTGACGGTAAGCGCGTTGAACTGCAGAACCGTGAATATGAGCTGGCATTGTTGCTGTTCCAGAATCTGAACGGCGTCGTGTCGCGAGCGCGCATCATCCAGGGCCTTTGGGGCAGTGAGCCCATGGAAACGTCTCGCACGCTCGATACGCATATCAGCCGCGTTCGCCGCAAACTCGGTATTGCCGCCGAGCGCGGCTTGGTACTTCAATCCGTTTACGGGTTGGGATACCGGCTGCAGGCGGTTGCGGCGACGCTGTCCAAGGACTAAGCGAGATCAGGTGACCGCGGTCAGCAAAGCGCCAGTTGAAATGAAATGACGCAGATTGGCCAGCGTCAGGTCCGCCATCGCCTGCCGGGTTTCACGTGTTCCACTTGCCACATGAGGCAGCAACACAACGTTATCGAGCGCGATTAACGCTGCAGGCACATTGGGCTCGGCTTCAAACACATCGAGTCCGGCTCCCGCAATGCGCTTGTTCACCAGCGCATCGACCAGCGCGGCCTCGTCAACCACGCTGCCGCGCGCGATGTTGATGAGATATCCGTTTGGCCCGAGCGCGGCTAGCACTTCCGAAGACACCAGATGGCGCGTATCGCCGCCGCCCGCACTGGCGACGACCAGAAAATCAGCCCATCGCGCGAGCCCGATCAGCGTGGGTTCATATCCGTAATCGACGGTCGCGACCGGGCGGCGGTTGTGATACCGCACCTCAATATCAAATCCGCCGGCACGTTTGGCGATCACGCGCCCAATGCGGCCGAGTCCCAGAATACCGAGGCGTTTGCCGCTGACGCGCGTTTGCAGCGGAAACGCGCCCTTCAGCCACTCGCCGCGACGCACAAACCGGTCCGACGCGGAGATGCCGCGCGCGACATCGATCAACAGGCCAAAGGCGATGTCGGCAACGCAATCATCCAATACGCCAGGCGTATTGCTGACCGCAATGCCGCGGTGTTTGGCTTCATCGACATCAATCGTCTCGTAGCCGACACCGAAACTGCAGATGGCTTTCAGCGATGGCATCGCCGCCATCATGGCCGCGTCGGCGCCAAAGCGGGCCGAAGTGACAAGCGCGGTGAATTCGTGACCGTGCGCCGCCAGAAACGCGTCAGCATCCGGCTCGTCCGCCAGACGATGCGCGGCAAACTCATCGTTGAGGACCTTTTCCAATGCGGGCAGCAGTCGGCCCTTTTGCAGAATGCGTGGTTTGTGCATCAGTCAGAGTTTATTCTGCCTAGTGGCCAAAGCAAGAAACTGGAAACGCAAGCACTGGCGCGGCTTTTCAGGCAAAAAACACTCAAACACCTCGCCAATGCTTGTGTTTGTCGGAATTTCGGGCATAAGCAATTTATTTCAGGCGGTTTGGTTGAATAAATGCCGCATGAACTTGAAAAACGTCGCGACCACCCTTATTATTAGCACTCCTTCGGGTTGAGTGCTAACAAAATTATCTGCGCTCCCTGAGCGTTTTCGCTGGTCTCATCGAGGCTGGTTTCTTGTAAATCAATGTTTTAATCAAGGAGTGAGCTATGAAACTGCGTCCCCTGCACGATCGTGTGATCGTCAAGCGTTTGGAAGAAGAGCGGAAAACCGCATCCGGTATCGTCATCCCTGACACCGCCGCCGAGAAACCTGACCAAGGCGAAGTCCTGGCCGTGGGCCCGGGCAAAAAGAACGACGAAGGCAAGCTGTTCCCGGTTGACGTGAAAGTCGGCGACAAGATCCTGTTCGGCAAGTATTCCGGCACGACCGTGCGGGTTGACGGCGACGAACTGCTCGTCATGCGTGAAGAAGACATCATGGCCGTCGTGGCGTAATAAAGCGGCGTCTTTCGTTCCAATGCGGCGTTGCTCGAAAAATTTCTAGCTTGTGTACTTGATGTACACATCGCGTCGAAATTTTTCTCGCGCCTTGCCTTGAAACGAAATACTTGCTTTCTTATCGCCCCGATTCCGCAATAAATTTCCTGCTACAAATTACTGATACGAGGTAACAATCATGGCATCTAAAGAAGTCAAATTCGGCGGCGACGCGCGCGTCCGCATGGTTCATGGCGTAAACGTTCTCGCCAATGCAGTCAAAGTCACACTGGGCCCGAAAGGCCGTAACGTGGTGCTCGAAAGATCCTTCGGCGCACCGACGATCACCAAGGACGGCGTTTCCGTCGCCAAGGAAATCGAACTGAAGGACAAGTTCGAGAACATGGGCGCGCAGATGGTCAAGGAAGTTGCTTCCAAGACTTCCGACGTCGCCGGTGATGGCACCACCACCGCCACCGTGCTGGCACAAGCCATTGTCGTCGAAGGCATGAAATATGTGGCCGCCGGCATGAACCCGATGGACCTGAAGCGCGGCATCGACAAGGCGGTCATCGCCATCGTCGCCGAACTGAAGAAAATCTCCAAGCCGACCACCACCAACAAGGAAATCGCCCAGGTCGGTTCGATCTCGGCTAACTCCGACGAGAACATCGGCAAGATCATCTCCGACGCGATGGAAAAAGTTGGCAAGGAAGGCGTGATCACCGTTGAAGACGGCAAGTCACTCGACAACGAACTCGAAGTCGTCGAAGGCATGCAGTTCGATCGCGGCTACCTGTCGCCCTATTTCATCAACAATCCTGACAAACAGGTTGCGCTGCTGGATGACCCGTTCATCCTGTTGCACGACAAGAAAGTCTCCAACATTCGTGACCTTCTGCCGGTATTGGAACAAGTCGCGAAAGCCGGCAAGCCGCTCCTGATCATCGCCGAAGATGTCGATGGCGAAGCGCTGGCAACCCTGGTCGTGAATAACCTGCGCGGCATCCTGAAGACCACCGCTGTCAAGGCGCCTGGCTTCGGCGACCGTCGCAAAGCCATGCTCGAAGATATCGCCATCCTCACCGGCGGTACGGTGATTGCGGAAGAACTCGGCCTGAAACTCGAAAACGTGACCCTGAAGGATCTGGGCCGCGCCAAGAAGATCGAAGTTGGCAAGGAAAACACCACCATCATTGACGGTGCCGGTGACGAAGAAGCCATCAAGGCCCGCGTTGCAACGGTTCGCAAGCAAATCGACGACGCAACGTCCGACTATGACAAAGAAAAGCTGCAAGAGCGCGTGGCCAAGCTGGCCGGCGGTGTTGCCGTGATCCGCGTCGGTGCGGCGACCGAAGTCGAAATGAAGGAAAAGAAAGCTCGCGTCGAAGACGCACTGCATGCAACGCGTGCAGCCGTTGAAGAAGGCATCGTGGCGGGCGGCGGCGTGGCATTCCTGCGCGCGCGCGCCAATGCAGGCAAAATCAAAGGCGACAACGCCGAGCAAGACGCCGGCATCAAGATCATCCTGCGTGCGATCGAAGAACCGCTGCGCATGATTGCGCAAAACGCCGGCGACGAGCCGTCCGTTGTGGTCAACAAAGTCGTGGAAGGCAAAGGGAACTTTGGCTACAACGCCGCAAACGGCGAATACGGCGACCTCGTGGAAATGGGTGTTCTCGATCCGACCAAGGTGACGCGCTATGCACTGCAAAACGCAGCCTCGGTTGCCTCGTTGATGCTGACGACCGACGCCATGGTTGCCGAACTGCCGAAGGAAGAATCGGCCGGCGGCGGCATGGGCGGCGGTGGAATGGGTGGCATGGGCGGCATGGGCGGCATGGACATGTAATGACACGAGCATAGCGGGCCGCGGCGTTGTTGCTCAAGGGCTCGTGTACAAGAACGTACACGTCACCCTTTCGCGCCTAGCCGCAATCCCGCTCTGCCCGGTCATTGAACATTGGGCGATGTATTGCTTGCGAAGTAACAAACAAAAGCCGGGTTTTCCCGGCTTTTGTTTTTTTGATCCTCGCGTAAGATAGTCGAATGACACAGGTCCTTGTCGTCGAAGACGATCCGTTAATGCTTGAGTTCATCGTGCGCAGCCTTGCTTCGCGCGATCTGACGGCGACCACCGCGTGCAACGGAGATGATGCGTTGCGGCAATTGCGCGCGCAACCAACCGCCATAGTCATTTCTGACATCCGCATGCCCGGGATGGACGGCTTCAGTTTTGCGCGCGCGTTGCGGCGCGACGCCTCCATCGGGCAACCTGAAATCATCTTCATATCCAGCCAGGACGAGCGCAATCATTATCGTCGCGCGATGCATGTCGGCGCGGCTGATTTTCTCGTCAAGCCATTCAAGTCACATGAAATTGCCGATGCTGTCACGCGCTGCATCGAGGTGCGTAATGCACGCAAAGCCGAGGCGGCCTCCCGGGTTGAGTACGCGCATGAGAGTCTGCCAAAAATTCAGGGCTACGAAATCGTCCAAAAGCTGGGCGAAGGCGCAGCTTCGCTTGTATTCCTTGCAACGCATATCGCCAGCGGCGAGCAGCACGCCTTGAAGATCCTCAAACTGGTCGGCCTGGACGGCTCCACACAGGAGGCCATCAACCGCTTCATGGCCGAATACGACATGCTCTCGCGCCTTTCCCATCCCCATGTCGCCCGGGTTTATGAGCACGGTATTGGCGACCGCTGCCTGTTTATCGGCATGGAGCATTTGCCGGGTGGTGATTTACGCCTTGATATCGAGGTAGGCATGTCGCCGCATCAGGCACAGAAGCGCGCGGCCGAGATCGCTTCCGCGCTATCCGCGATCCATGCCGCAGGCATCATCCACCGCGACTTGAAACCCGCCAATGTGCTGATGCGCATGACCGGTGAGGCGGTGATCGCCGACTTCGGCATTGCCAAACAAGTTAGCTCAGCGTTGTCCCTGACGCGCCACGATATGGCGGTCGGCACGCCCTATTACATGAGCCCCGAGCAGGCAAGAGGCAGCAACGTTGGACCACATAGTGATCTTTACGCGCTCGGCGTGCTGTATTTCGAGATGCTGGCCGGTCACCGGCCGTACGAAGCCAGTTCGACCAATGAGATCATGGGCAAGCACCTGCACGCGCCGATTCCGTTCTTGCCCACCAGTGTTGAGATGTATCAGCCGGTGATCGACAAGTTGATGGCCAAAAGCGTCACGGACCGCTACGCCAATGCGGATGTCGCGCGCGAGGCGATTCTGGCAACTACCGAATAGCGACTACGCCAAGGTGCGTTCATGGTCAAGCAACCACTGCTTGCGCGCCAGCCCACCGCCGTAACCCGTACCGCACGGGAGCGAGGAGCAGGTTCACGCCGCATCGCGGCGGGATGCGACCGCGTATCGTGCGGAAGCCTCACGGGAGGGACATTTTTCTTTCATGGTCAAGCAACCACTGCTTGCGCGCCAGCCCACCGCCGTAACCCGTACCGCACGGGAGCGAGGAGCGGTTCACGCCGCATCGCGGCGGGATGTGACCGCGTATCGTGCGGAAGACTCACGGGAAGGACATTTTTCTTTCATGGTCAAGCAACCACTGCTTGCGCGCCAGCCCGCCGCCGTAACCCGTACCGCACGGGAGCGAGGAGCAGGTTCACGCCGCATCGCGGCGGGATGCGACCGCGTATCGTGCGGAAGCCTCACGGGAGGGACATTTTTCTTTCATGGTCAAGCAACCACTGCTTGCGCGCCAGCCCACCGCCGTAACCCGTGAGACTGCCATCCGAACCGATCACGCGATGGCACGGAATGATGATGCCGCGAAAATTATCCCCGTTGGCTCGTGCCACCGCCCGCACCGCCTTGGGCTCACCGATGCGTTTGGCGACTTCCGCATAGGATCGGGTTTCGCCTGACGGAATCTGCAGCAATTCATTCCACACACGCCGCTGGAATTCAGTGCCGCGCGGGGCAAGCGGCAATGTGAACCGTTTTCGTTGGCCGGCAAAGTATTCGTTGATTTCGCGTTCAGCCTGATCCAGCACCGCATGCGCGCCCGGCACAATGGCAAAATTCGTGCGGGCACGCAGGCGAATAATTTCGCGCTCCAGGCCGCGGCGGTCCACCCAGTCAAAAACATACAGCCCATCGTCGTCGGCGAGTGCCAGAATCGCGCCCAACGGCGACTCGATCCAACGCGAAAGCAGGCAGTGAACGCCGCTCGACCGGGAGGGGGCGGTCCCGAACAATTTGCCAAACGCCTCGCGGAAGCCGCTCGACGATTCAAATCCATGATCCAGTTGCGTATCCAGCACGTTGACTCCTTTTCTGACGGCGGCCAGCGCGGAACCCATGCGCCGCGCGCGTTGATATGCTTGAAACGACATCCCGAAGAATCGTTGAAACTGACGCCTGGCCGTTGAAGGGTCAATTCCCATTTCGACCAGATCGCGCTCGCGCAGCCGTTCAGCGGGATTCGCTTCAATTTGCCTGCGCAGTTTTTCCACCAGCGTCGGTACTTTGCCCGTAGTGTGCATCGGTTTGCAGCGCAAGCAGGGCCGGAATCCTGCATGCAGCGCTTCCACCTTACCCGGGAAGAATTCGACATTCTTCCGCAACGGTTTGCGCGCTGAGCAGATCGGGCGGCAGAAAATTCCGGTGGTCTTGACACCGAGAAAGAAGATGCCCTCGTAGGATGAATCCCGGCTTTGCAGGGCGCACCAGAATTCTTCTTCGCGGTCGGTAAACTTTTGGCGATTCATGGCGTTGATTGTATGCGGCGTTTTGCCGCGTTGCTGCCGATTTTCAGGCACGCACCTGCCGCCGCGCCCGTCGCGAAGGCCGCTGCCGCACCCGCTGCCAAAGCGGATGCCAAGGCCGCTCCTGCCGCCGAAGCCAAGAAAGAACCGATGGATATCAATACGGCAACGGAAAAAGAATTGGCTTCCCTGCCCAAGATTGGTGACGTTCGCGCCAAGGCGATCGTCAAAGGCCGCCCTTACAACGGCAAGGATGACTTGATCAACAAGAAGATCGTGCCGCAGGACGCATATGACGCAATCAAGGACGTGATCATCGCCAAGCAGGCCAAGAAAGAAGAACCGAAGAAAGAAGCCGCGAAAGAAGCACCGAAAAAAGACGAAAAGAAGAAGTAATCGTCTTTATTCACGGGCATTCCCACAAACAGGGCAGCGCAGCTGCCCTGTTTTATTTTCTGCTATCCGCATGCGAATCCTCGCGGCCGAAGACGATCCTCGATTGGCCGATGGCATGACGCATCCATTGCGCGCCGCGGGCTATGCAACGGATCGCGTGCGCGACGGATTCGAAGTGCTGTAGCGCTCACGCGAATGCACTGGAGGTTTACGTGCACCGCCTACGCAAAAAGCTTGAGCCCGCCTGTTTTTGTGACAAACTCCAGCATTGGCGGGGCTCTCCGGATAAAAATGCCAGAAGAACCGCGCCAATGCTGGAGTTTTATAGCCTGCGCAGAGTCAGCAATCCAACCTATCCCTTGAAGTGCAATCGTCGCAACAAGTGATACACGGGCAAGGTGAGCGAAACGATAATAAGTACCCGCGTCACGTGAGCGGCAGTCACCAGTGCGACGCCGAGTTGCAGTGTGCGTGCGGTGATCGACATTTCCGCGATGCCGCCCGGCGCCGCGGCCAATATCATGCTTGGTACATAAATGTGGGCCGCGGTCGCCAAACCCCATGCCAACGCTGCTGACAGTAGCATCATCAGAATAATGCAGAGAAGAACCACTGCCACAAAGCGCGGCGCATCGCTCAGGAACTGGCGCGAGAAGCGCGCGCCCAGCGCACATCCGAGCAACACTTGACCGCAATTGGCCAGCAAACTCGACATCGACGAAAACTCAAATCCTGCTGCCGTCGTGACGATGGTTGTGATGAGCGGCCCCATCATCCATGGATTCGGGAAGTGAATCGCGGAAAACAAAAGTCCCCCGGCGGCGGCAATACCAAACAGCATGAGAAGCCCCGTCCACTTGAACGGGACCAGCACGGGCCGGTAGACATCCCCGCCATGCACATTGGCGATGGTCAGCAAGACCGGGATCGTGCACACCACCAACAAGATACGCAGCGAATGCGCCACGGCAACCTTGTCCACGGCCGCGCCGAAGCGATCACCAAGATTGGCCATCTCGGTCGCACCGCCAGGAACGCTGGAAAAAAAAGCCGTCGCATGATCGATATTCGTGAAAGCCGCCAATACCCGGCTCGCGACATAGCCAATCAGAATTGCACCCAACGCGGCCACCAACAGCACCGCCATGTTGCCCAGTACCTCGCCCGCCACGACGGGCGTGAAATACAGGCCAAGCGTGACGGCAATGAACAACTGCCCGACTTCCCTCCCAAACGGCGGCGCCGCCAGGTGCGCACCGCTGAAATTGCAGATCGCCATCGCCACCAGTGGGCCAATCATCCACGGAAGCGGTGTTTTCAGTCCGACGCAAACTACGCCGCCGAGTGTGGAGACCAGAAGTCCAAGTACGAAATTGCGTGGGGTGGCCAAGGAAGGATTGGAATTATGGGCGGGTGTCGCTATAATAGTCGGCTTGTTGCCAGCGGTTGTTCCGGCGACTTGTCGCGAAGCTTCAAGAATTATGGCCTGGTAGCTCAGTCGGTAGAGCAGAGGACTGAAAATCCTTGTGTCGGTGGTTCGATTCCGCCTCAGGCCACCAATATCAGAGAGTGACCACGTGATAGTGGTCACTCTCTTTTTCAAGTATCTCCCCAAATTTCCCCAAATCGCACCAAGTTTGAACCAGCTTCGTGCTCGTTCGCGCCCGGTCGCTGCGTGATGTCGGCTTTAGCGCACAAAACGATACGATGTTTCTGCGCGAATCGGAAGACTTAGTTGTGCGCGACTTCCAGTAACCAGTGTCGAAATCCGATTCGGCTCTCAAAACAGCCCGCTAGGCCAGTTTTGGCTCGTTGCCTGACTTGCGTAATACTGGGCAGCCGGATCGCGCGGCAGCTGAGCGATCATGCTTTCGTTCAATTCAGAAATTGCCGTTAAGGGCGAGCAAGGAAACATTCAGTGCCGTGGCAAATGTCACCCACGCCAGATACGGCGCCAGCATCCATGCGGCCGCCTTGTCCAGAGGATGAAACCGCTGGATCGTGACCACAATTGCGAGCGCCATCATCAGGATCACCGCCAACCCACCGGCCAGTGAGTGCGCGCCAAAAAACACTGGCGTCCACATCGCGTTCAGTGTCAGTTGCACGCCAAACTGACGCAGCGCCTGTTTGCGCGCGGTCGATTCCGGCAAGCACCAGATGCGCCATGCGGCCACACCCATTGCGATATACAGGATTGTCCATGCCGGCGCGAATATCCACGCGGGCGGATTGAAAAATGGCTTGTCAAGCGAGATGTACCACGCGCCCGGCTTGAACAGAAATCCGGTGACCGTGCCGACCGCCAGGCAAAGCCCCACCCATGCAACCAATGCAAGCCAGATCCGGGGTTTCGCGGTTTCAGGTGTGTTTATGCTTGTTTCAGGATTCATCGCTGCTCGTTTGGCAGGCATTTTGACTACCCGCAAAAAATAATCATTGAAATAAATGGGACAATCGCCGCGGCGAAAGTCATCGGCGTGCCAGAAACTCCGCGACGGCTTCCCAGCCGGGCGTATGATCCGCAAACTTCTTGATGATGATCAGCAGCGGCACCGCCAGCAACATGCCACCGACGCCCCACAGCCAGCCCCAGAAAAGCAGCGCAACGAATACCAGCGTGTGATTAAGTTCCAGGCGCTTGCCGACCAGCACCGGATTGATCAGCTGGCCTTCGACAAAGGTTGTGCCGACAAAACAGACCAACAGCAGAAGCGCCTGGCCAAAGGAGTCGGTGAACGCCATCCCCGCCAATAGCAGCAGGATCGCGCTGACGGCGGCGCCGAAGTAGGGAATGAAATTCAGCAGCGCCACCAGGGCACCCCAGAACCAGGGCATCGGCAATCCGAACGCCCAGGTCAGCAGGACGACGACAATGCCCAGCCCCGCATTGATCATGCTTACGCTGGCGAAGTATGTCGCGACTTCGTGCTGCACGGTGCGCACCACTTTCACCGCGCGAACCTTGTCGCGAATGGTGGGCAGCACACGCACCAGCTTGGTCAGGAATAGATCGCCCGAGGAGAGCAGGAAGAAGGCCAGCAGACTGGCGCTGACTGCGGAAATGATGAAACTCTGCGCCGCCTTCAGCAGCTCACCCGTCATGGTCAGTCCATGCGCGGTGGCCTGATTGGTCAGATCCGCGGTGTTACGCGGCGCCAGCCAGTTGCCGAGGCGAAAACTGCGTACCCATTCGAGCAGGTGCGCCAGCAGGCCCTGCACCTGAAACGGCAATTCCGCCAATACATCGCGCGCCGGCAACACCAGCACTTCAATGGCCAGCGCGAGCAGCGCTACGACCGCCAGCATCACCAGCGCGGCGCCGACCGGTTCGGGAATACGCAAACGCGACAGCCGTTCGACCACCGGCGCCAGCACCAGCGCGATGACCATGCCAAACAGGATCGGCATGAGTATCGCCCGGCCAAAATAGAAAGCGGTGACCAGCGCCAGTGCAAACATCCCGACGAGCGGCAGCGTGCCACGCGACCTGGTCCGCATCACGACGACGGGCGGCGTTTCGCTTGTGGCAGTGTCGGCGGGTAATTTCGCTGTCTTGGCGCACTGCATAGCCACGTTGGCGGGCACGTCTGCCGACATCTCTACACGCGAATGCGCCGGCGTGGCGCCGGCGCAATCCGCGTTATCCGCACAATCTGCCAAAGGCGCGGGAATCTTGTTGACGGGATCAACGCCCGGCATCGAGCAAGCCCGCGAGATCGTCGGCATGTTCTTCCTCGACGGCCAGAATCGCTTCGAGCATGCGTCGCGTGGTGGTATCGTTGTTGCCGATCACGGCGATCATTTCCTTGTAGCTGTCGATTGCGATGCGCTCGGCGACAAGGTCTTCCTTCACCATGTCGATCAAGGTGCTGCCCGCCACGTATTCAGCATGACTGCGTTTGGTCAACGTATCCGGTGAAAAATCCGGCTCGCCGCCGAGTTGCACGATGCGCGTGGCAAGCTGGTCTGCGTGCTCCTGTTCTTCCTGGGCATGCTGCAGAAATTCCGCGGCCACGGCTTCGGCGTGAACGCCGCTGGCCATGAAATAGTGGCGCTTGTAGCGCAGCATGCAGACGATTTCGGTTGCCAGCGCGTCATTGAGCATTTTCAGCACCTGTTCGCGGTCGGCTGCGTAGCCGGCGGTGACGGCGCCTTCTTCTATCTTGCTTCGCGCGCTCGCGCGCAGCGCAGCGATACTGCTCAGGGCGGGATTGCTCACTGCGGTTTTGGGTTGGGCGAATTTGGTGGCGGTATGCATGATGATTATTCCTGTCTTCCTGTTGGGGGCAATGGGGGTAATGGGGGTAATGGGGGTAGCAGCGGAATCAGGAATGCGCTGACCCTGCGCATGGCGCGAATGGTCGAAAGCAGGCTGATACCGATGGTGAAGAAACGACTGACGCGCCCGATACGCGGGCTGTGCGAAAACGTATTCAGGCTCCAGATCAAGCCGGCGGAAACCACCGACGCTTTTACAACTTGCAGGCCGGCCTGAAACGATCGGCGTGAACGTTCAACCGCCTGCAGATCAACGGCGAGCTTGCGCCCCGCCTCCGCGGTCTGCTCGCGTTCCGCATCGATGCGCGCCAGCAACGCCGATCGCTGTGCGGCAAGTGACGGACGCGGCGGCGCGTTCAAGGCAGGCGACAGTTTCATGGCAGTGGCGCCGGCGGTGGTGATACCAATGCCCGGGCGTCCGAGCGGAGTTCGCTGGCGCTGGTGACAAACAACGTTGACGTGTATTGCAACTGTGCGGCGACATAGAAACCGCCGCCCACCGTCAACACGCCAAACGTTCCCGCCAGCCATAAGGCGGCCGGCACACGATTGGGTGTATCCCAGTAGATTGCCAGAATCAGAATGGCCAGCATCACCAGGCTGATGATCATGAGTGCGCTGACCAGCGCCGCACTCATGGCCAAGCGTACCAGACGCAGCTTTTCTTCCTGCACCTCGATCGACAACAACTCGACGCGCATCGCGGCATGCTGAAGCACGGATGCGCCAAGCTGACGAAGGTGCAGCAGAAACCCTTCGGTTCCTGCTGCGTGCGTGACCCCGGACGTATCCGGCTGCATGGTCAGCTTTCGCGGCGATTCATGACCAGCATGCCGACCAGCAGACCCACCCCGCCGGCGACGGCAATGGAGGTCCATGGATTGACATGCACATACTCGTCGGTGGCCGTGGCGGCACGCCTGGCTTGCTGGACGGTGGCTGCCTCGAGCTCGGCGTAACGCGCTTTCGCGGTCGCAAGTTGTTGCCTGAACTGATCGCGGGCGGCGGCGAGGGCTTCATTGCCGCCACCGGTGGCGCTCTTGAACAGCGCTTCGCCTTCCGACAGCAGCGCCTTGAAATCACTCACCACCTGATCCTTGGATTCCACCAGATTGTGGGCTTTCTCGGTCACGCGTTCGAGGCCATCGGCGCCGATGGCGGATACTCTTGATTGGATGGTGCTCATGTTGATCTCCTGTGTGGGTGGATGAAACGTTGACGGCGGGCGGCAAAACTTGCGCTAGCGCCTGACGAGTCCGGCGATCAGACTCACCAGGAACAGAACAATGAATATGAAGAACAGCACCTGCGCGATGCTGGACGCACCGGCGGCGATGCCACCAAACCCGAGCAGGCCGGCGACGATGGCGATGATGAAAAAGACGGCGGCGTAATACAGCATGGTGGGTCTCCTTGCGTTGAATGTGGGGTGGGCGGCACGACACGGGCGCCTCTCAAGTTCGTGTTGTCGTCCTGCCACTACAGATTACGCAACCCTCGACGCGACTCGCATCGGACGGCGAGCCTACCCCCTGTAGGACGGACGCCGATTCATGTTTGAGGCCGCCCGAATGGCGACGGCCCGCGTGGTCATTTCGCCCGCGCACGGAGGGCGTAAAAAAATCCCGCTCAGGCGGGATTTTTTCCGATGCGACTTTCATCAAACTGATTAGTGCCGCCGCAAACCGTGCAATGTGGATCGGACATTGTCGTAATCCGCGGACTTGTCGAAAAAATAGTCCGCGCCCAATTGCAACGCACGGAGCTTGATCTGCGGGAACGGATGGTTAGTAAATACGATAATCGTGGGGGGCGGCGTCGGCTTGGCGGCGCGCACCTTTTCGATCACGGCCATTCCGCCGCCCTCACGCAGCTTCAGGTCAACGATCACGGCATCCACCGGCTGCGACAGGATATCCGCTACGGATTCGGCCTCATTGTCCGCGTAGCCGACAATTTCCACTTCACCCGGTACATGCAGGAAATCCAGCAGCAAATCGCGCACGTGGGCGGAATCTTCCACCAGGTAAACCCGCAACGGGCGGGCCGCGTCGGCCACTTCCCCGTGCGCGCGTTCACTCGAATTGCTTTGCGGCAACGGTTTGCTATCCGCCGTTTCGGTCGCCTGTTGATTTGTCTGTTGATACATTGTCATGTCGCCCCTACTGGATGATGCCGTTTTTGATTGCGTAATAAGTCAGGTCGGCGTTGTTATGCATGCCCATTTTTTCCAGCACGCGCGTGCGATAAGTGCTGATCGTTTTAACACTGAGAAAAAGTTCGGCGGCCACTTCCGAGACACTGCGGCCCGCCGCGAGTTTGCAGAAAATCTGGAATTCGCGTTGCGATAGCGCGCCGTGCAATGGCGCGGTGGACGCGTCCGGCGTTTCCGCCAGCAGCTCGGCGACTTCACCGCTGATATATTTTCGTCCCTTGCGCACCGTGCGCAGCGCGGTCACCACCTGCTCGGGCGCGGCTTCCTTGGTCAGGTATCCCGACGCACCGGCACGCAGCATATTCACGGCATATTGTTCCTCAGGAAACATGGAGAGAATCAACACCGCCATTCCCGGCTTCAGCGATTTCATGCGTTTCAGTACATCGATCCCGCTTTGCTTGGGCATCGACAGATCAAGCAGGGTCACATCGATTTCCCGCTCGCGCACGGCCTTCAGCGCGTCTTCGCCGTTGGCGGCTTCGGCAACCACTTCAAACTCTCCCGTCTGCTCCAGCAAGTTTCGCAGGCCCGCGCGAAACAGCGCATGGTCGTCGGCGATCATTACTTTCGTTTTGTCGAGCATGGGGGAAAACTCCAATTTGGAATTCGTTCAATGACGGGGTTCGTTGACTACGATATTACGTGATTCCTCACTGACGCCATGTCCGTACTATGCGCGCCTTTGTGTAGGACATATGCTGACAATTGGCGCGGCGGATGACCACATCGGCGGGCAAGAAACAGTATTTCTGCGCCTCGTGATTCATGAATAAACCCAAGCACTGGCGCGGATTTTCAGGCATTTATCCCCTGCAATGCCCGCCAAATGGCGATCTACACTTGCTTGTGCTGTGGAAAGTCGATCGGCGCTTTCTCGGGCCGCATCTCTTGAAACCGCCCAAATCACCGACCATCAAGCCGGTTTTTTGATGTCCGCGGCGTCCGATGCAGACTTCGCAAAATTCAGCGCCACGTCCAGCGCCTCCATGAACTCGCTGATCTTGATGGGCTTGGTGACATAGTCGAAGAAGCCGTTCTCGACGCCCTTCTCAACTTCGCGTGGCATCGCATTGGCGCTGAGCGCGATGATGGGAATATGCGCCGTTAACGGATCCGCGCGCAGTATTTTCATGGCATCGATGCCGCTGATGCCGGGCAGGTTGATGTCCATCAGGATCACCGCCGGCCGGTTGGCGCGCGCGGACTCAATGCCAAGCTTGCCATCCACAGCGGACAGCAAACGCAGGTCATGGCGGCGCGCGATGATTTGCCGGACCAGTTCCATGTTGTCCGGATTGTCTTCCACGTAGAGCACGGTGCGCACCGGCAGTTCAACCGGGGCTGGCTGCGGTATCGGTGGCACAGACGCGTTGTCCGCCATGATGACCCGCGGCGCGGTCGCGGTCGGCAATTCGATCCAGAACACGCTTCCCACACCGGCGGCGCTTTCCACGCCAATGGCGCCGCCCATCAATTCGACCAGTTGCTTGCACATCACCAGGCCGATGCCGGTGCCCTCTTCCAGGCCCGCCTCCTGGCCGAGACGATTGAACGGCACGAACAATTGTTGAAGCTGCTCCGGCGACAAGCCCTTGCCGCTATCACGGATGCTGATCCGCACCGAATCCGGTGTGTTCTTGCCCTGTGCGCATTCGACGACAACCGAACCCACCGGCTTGTTGTATTTGATCGCGTTGGAAAGGATATTGATCAGCACCTGCTTGACCCGGGTCCGATCCGCCTTCACAAAACAGGGGGCGTCGAATCGCGGGAACGTCGTGCGGATGCTGCGGACGCGTGCCTGCGGCTCGATCATGGCGCGGCACTCGTTCATCACTTCAACCAGTGAAACCGGCTCCTGCGACAGTGACACCTTGCCCGACTCAATCTGCGAGAGATCGAGGATTTGATTGATCAACTCCAGCAAGAACCATCCCGCCTTGAGAATTTGCTCGAGGTTGGCTTTCTGCGTTGGCGCGGGCGCGGGATAACCTGATTCCATGAGCTGCGCGAAACCGAGGATGGCATGAAGCGGCGTGCGCAGTTCATGGCTCATGCTGGAGAGGAAATTTGTCTTGGCGAGATTGGCGTTTTCCGCGACGACCTTGGCCTCGATCAGTTCCGCCTCGATCCGCTTGCGCTCGACAATTTCCGCGCGCAGTTTTTCATTCAGTTTTTCCGCCGCTTCGGTGAGTTCCTGCTGCCGCATCGCGCCGAGCAGCAGCGCCTCGTTCATCGCGAGCATTTTTTCGTGCAGTTGGGCGGCGTCGTCCATTTGTGCGTTATTTCCGCTTCCGCGCCTTCGGTTCCGGCGCGGCTTCTTCGGCCTGCACCGGCCGTGGGCCGGTTCGGGTCGGGATACCGGTGGTGAGCCCCTCGTAGTCGGTGGTTCGCGGCTGGATCACGACCACGCCTTTGCCGGTAATAACGTACTCGCGGATGTCTTTGCTGTGATTACCGCCGCGCATCTTGATGACGACCATCACTTTGCGAAGCTGGCCATCGATTTCCACGTAGCGCAAGCGCAGGATGTCGTCGGTCAAAAATGAGATCGTGTAGCGGCTGAAAGAAAAGCCGGTAAAACTGTCTTCCACTTCCACCGTGCTGAGAATCGTCACTCCGGCACCCGTCAGTGCGACGATCAGCCGATAGAGCGACTCGCGGAAATCCTCGCGGAAACCCGGCGCCAGCGCCATCTCCAGGCTGACCAGCGAATCGATCACCAGCCGTTTCGCGCCCACCCTTTTCACGGCATCGAGAATTTCCTGCATGGTTTCATCCACCGACAGGTCGAGCGGACGCAGGTAAATGATTTCGAGTTGCCCGTTTTCCTGCGGCGTTTTCAGGTTCAGGCCAAAACTGTTGGCGCGATCCGTGTAGCCCTTCGGGCGCTCCTCGAAGATCGCCATGATTCCGGGCTCACCGTTGAGCAATCCTGCCGCAATGAACTGGGTGGCGAGCGCCGATTTGCCCGTTCCCGACGGCCCCGCAATGAGGAGACTGTCGCCCTCCAGAACGCCGCCGCCCATCATCGCGTCCAATTCGGGAATGCCCATGGAAAGCCGCCGCGGTCGCGCCGGCTTCTTGCTGGCTCCGTCGAATCCCAAGGTGCGCGAAAAGGCCTGCAAGCCGGCATCGTTTATTCGAATGGTGTGCAGACCCGGCACGGAGCCCGCCCCGCGCACCTTCATGATCTGCAGTTTCCGCACCACGGAATTTCTCTCCACCTTCTGCGAAAGCCAGAAGAGGCCATCGGTGATGGTGAACAGCGGATTGCCGCGGGTCTCTTCCTCGCCAAATTCACCCACCAGAAATGACGTGGCTTGCCAACTGGTGAGAAATTGGGTCAGTTGCTGAATGAACGATTGCATGTCCACTTCGCCGGCCGTGGCCATCGCTTTGCGCATCACCGTGCGGAAAGAATCCACCACCACCACGCTGGGATTGGCCGCGGTGACCTGTTTGATGATTTCCGCCAGCACCGCGTTCAAATCCTGATTCAGCACCTGGTCGCTCAGGTTGATAAAGCGGATGGATTTGCCCACCTTCGACTCATCGAAGAATGAGAACTGTTGCTGGTACCGCAACATTTTCAGGGCGGGCTCACCCAGCACCGTGAAATAGAGCGCGGGACTTTTCGGCGTCGCATTGGCAAAGGCAATCTGGTGCGCCAGCGTGGTTTTGCCGCAACCCGGCATGCCGGCGATGACGTTGAACGAAAACTCCGGGATGCCGCCGCCGAGAATGTCGTCGAGGCCGCGCACGCCGGTCGGCAATTTGCGGATCACGACTTTCGCCGGCAGCTTCACGGCATCCGTTGGGCTGGCGGCCTTTTTCGGCGTCAGACGCTTGCGCGCATCGTTTTGCTTCTTCATTTTGGAATTTTCTCCGTCCAATACAGATTCAATTCATGGAGCGCCAATGTCGGCCACACTTCGCACAAAATCCGCAGCGTCAGTTTTTCGCCGATGAAGTCCACCAGCAAGCCGAGCAACTCGGCGACCACCACCTCGTTTCCGAGATCAAACTCGTGCGGGTCTACAGATGATTCCCGCAACGCCAGCGAACCATCTTCTCTCACGTGCATCGAGTGCATCACGGGAAGTTCCGCTTCAGCGCGCGCGAGGGCGCGCAACAAAAGGGCACGGAAACCGATGGTCCCCATCAGGTTCGCCAGATGCGGACGCAATTTTTCGCACACTGGAAAAGCCACCGGGACAGCCGAACTGGACGCATCCAGCCGCCTGTCCTCATAGGCAATGAGACGTTCTGCGAAATCCCGCATCTTGAGCGTGCTCAGCACTTGCTTCGCGGTCATGATCTTTCGTTCGTCAGGCGAGCGTGCCGGTTGCAAGCCGATTACCGTCAATCTTGCGATCGTCGGTAATCCGGGCGCCGGCATCGGGAGAACGGAATTTAGTCATTGTCATGCGGATTCATTATAGGCCGCGAGCCCCAAGAACTTGTCCGCTTATTTGCGGACGAGTTCTAAGTCAATTGCGAGAACTTCAGCGCGACATCCAGTGCGCCTATGAATTCGTCAACCCTGATCGGTTTGGTGACATAGTTGAAAAATCCCGCCTCGATGCCTTTCTGTATGTCATGCGGCATCGCGTTGGCGCTGAGGGCGATGATGGGGATATGCGCCGTTGACGGGTCCGCGCGCAGAACCTTCATGGCGTCGATGCCGCTGATGCCGGGCAGGTTGATATCCATCAGGATCACGTCTGGCTGGCTGCTACGCGCGGACGCAATGCCGCGCGCACCATCCGTTGCACAGAGCAAGCGCAGGTCGGGACGCCTGCCAATGAGTTGCTTGACCAGTTCCAGGTTGGCGGCATTGTCTTCCACGTAGAGCACGGTGCGCGGCGTTGGCGCGGTATGCGGGGGCGCCCCATTGTGTGTGTGCGTGTGCATGGGGTCCGCGAGCTTGACTTCCGTATACTCGGGCTGCGGTTCCGTCGTCAGGCCCAAATCGATCCAGAACACGCTTCCCACGCCGACCGTGCTATGCGCGCCCGTTGCGCCGCCCATCAGCTTGACCAATTGCTTTGACACGACCAGGCCAAGGCCGGTGCCGTCGTCATGCACGAACTCATCGCCAAGGCGATTGAACGGCTGAAAAAGTTGCGAAAGCTGTTCCGGTGGCAAGCCTTTGCCGGTGTCTTCGACATTGATACGAATCGAGTTGGGCGATGCCGGGCTGACGCCGCACTCAACGGTGACGGTGCCGCCCAGCTTGTTGTATTTGATGGCGTTCAGCAGGAAATTGATCAGCACCTGCTTGAGCCCGGTGCGGTCGGCTTTGACAAAGACCGGAACGTCGAATCGGGGAAACACCAGGCGAATACTGCGTTTCTTTGCATGCGCTTCGACCATGGCGCGGCACTCATTGAGGACCTCGACGAGGGAGACTGGCTCCACCGACAAACTCACCGTGCCCGACTCAATCAGTGCAAGATCGAGTAGCTGGTTGGTCAGCGCCAGCAAATACGATCCTGCCTTGAGAATCTGGCTGAGGTTTTCTTTCTGGGAATCGGGTGGGGGTGGGTAACCAGTTTCGATGAGCTGCGCGAAACCGAGGATTACATTGAGCGGCGTGCGCAGCTCATGGCTCAGGTGCACGAGAAAATCCGATTTGGCCAGGCTCTTTTTCTCCGCCGCCGCCTTGGCGTTGGTCAATTCCACTTCTACTCGCGTACGCACCGAATTATTGGTGCTGATCAACAAGTAACCGATGATGACACCCTGCTCGCCGGGTAGCGCCACGATCGACACGATGGCCGGAAGGCGACTGCCGTCCTTGCGGATATAGGTAAATTCATGAATATCTTCTATCCCGCGCGCCGCTTTGAACGCGAGCACTTCGAAACCCGGCCTGACCGTGGCGGAAAACTCCAGGCTTAACGCCTCGGCGCGCGCCATCACTTCATCCAGATCGAGCATGTCGCTGGGATTGATGTTCCCGACGACGTCGGCCGATGTGTAACCCAGCATGCGCTCAGCGCCGGCATTGAAGAATTGAATCGTGCCCTGCTTGTCCGTGGCGATGATCGAGAGGTGGCCACTGTTGAGAATCGCGTTCTGCAGCGCGCCCGTCTTGAGCAACGCCGCCTCATTCCCGGCGCCGGGAATGTCGCCGGCAATGGGACTGGAAATAGGGCTGGAAAAGGCCTCGGCAGTCCCGGCGGGATCAAGAAAAGCAGCGGGGAGCTCTGTAAAGGTCATGGCCTATTTCGGTAAAAAAAGCTTGTGGCGGATCAGGGTAGCGCGTGCCTCCTGCTTGCAGCGTTAGCAGTAACCATTGCAACTTGGTCGGTTGGTCCGGCTTTGTCTGTAGGCGAAAGACTGATTCCGGCATCGTTCCAGCCAGTGCGAGCAAACTTTCTCAGGCCAACAACCGGGCATTACTTTCAGCCCGAGCCGAATTTATTTGCGCGCGAACAGCAGGATTGCGCCCGCCGCCAATGCCGCCACGCCGGCCCATATCGGAATATTCACGGATTCTTTTTCCGTGACCGACAGCACGATCGGACCAAGCTTGGCCTGATGCGTGTCCTTGGTGTAAGTGAAGCCGCCGTACAACAAGCCGAGGCCCCCGGCAATGATCAACACAATTGCCAACATCTTGACTGGGTTCATTTCATCTGCTCCGGTTGAGATACATCTGTGTTTGCACTGCGAACAATGCGGGATCTGGCGATGCGGAACCTGGGAAAGCTACACACCGCGGCCCTGAATCAGGCGCAACACGACCACCACGAGAGCGATGACCAGGAGTACGTGAATGAGTCCGCCCATGGTGACCGAAGACACCATGCCAAGCACCCATAGAATGACCAATATGACGACGATTGTTTCAAGCATGATTGTTGCTCCTGATCGGTCCTGCGGATTTAGGCCGGCCTTCTTGGCCGGCCCCTTGCTGCATACTTCCTGTTACTTACCTTTAACCCGCGTGTCGTTCTTGACCGATGTCACGCCCTTGACGCTGCGTGCCAATTCAGCCGCCTTGAGGGTATCGGCATCCGAGCTGACAAATCCGCTCAGCTGAACGCGGCCCTTGAAAGTCTCGACATTGATTTCAGCCGACTTCAGGCCCGGCTCCTCGAAGATCTTGGCCTTGACCTTGGTGGTAATCACGGTGTCATCGACATACTGGCCGGTGCTTTCATGTTTTGTGGTGGATGCGCAACCCAGCAACGTGGTCAGGATGACAACCGGGACGATGGTGGCGATGGATTTAAGATATTTCATAGCGGGTTTCTCCAAGTGAATTCAAATAAAGACGGGTGGTTCCAACCATTTCAAGTTACGCCGCATTGATGGGTTTGGTTATCGGTTGACGCCTACATCCTTGTAGGACTTTTGCGATTTAGGGTGTAGTCGCTTGCTGACCCGCTACCGGGCACAGGGTTGGAAGTGATAACCGTGTTTGCCGATGAAAATGGGGAACGCGCAACCACGCGAATGCAAAACACAAGGATCGGCGAGGTGTTTGGGGCATTTTCGCGCCAGGAAGCGCGCCGGTGCTTGCGTTTGGCGTTCAGAAAATCGGGTCAACTGGCCATGGACTTCGCCGACTGCTGCGGTGCTTCCGGCGAAAAACTCATGGCATTGTGCGTGCGGCTCAACACCCGAAGTGGTGGCGGACTCTCGTCAACACTGATGTCATCCAATGGCGCGGACTCCTGCATTGCATAACCGGCAGCGGTCATCGCCAGCGCCGCCAGTGAAATCTCCGCGACGACTCTTCCGAACAGGGAATAGATGGGCAACACATCTATCGCCGTGCCCAACAGGGTTGCGACATAGGTGATGACGGCGAGGATGACGGCGAGACGCTTCATGAGGTCGAAAGTGCGGGTCCGGGTTGCGAGCATGCGAAAAGTACGGTGAATTACTTAAATGATGTGGCGACCAGGATCGCGGGCGTTACCCTGGTCGTGATCCTTCATCATTTCGTGCCGGACACTTCAACGTCCACGCGACGGTCAGGCTGCAGGCAGGCGATGAGCTGCCGGGTTGCTTTCTGGCCTTTGCAATCGCCGGGCTTGGTGACAGGTTCTGATTCGCCAACGCCTCTGGCGGCGATCTTGCCGGCCGGGATTCCCGCCGGTTGCACCAGGTAGGACTTGACGGCTTCGGCACGGCGCGATGAAAGCGACATGTTGTAAGCGCTCGACCCAATTCGATCCGTGTGACCGACCACCGAGATCACTTCAAATGTTGTTCCCCTCAGGTCCACGGCGAACTTGTCGAGCGCATGCATGCCGGCCGGCTTGACGGTGGCCTTGTCGAAATCGAACAGTGAATCCGCCGAGAAGGTGACCTTCATTGGCAATTGAACCACTGGGGCCGGCGGCGGCGGGGCAACCACGACCGGCGGAGGCGCGACCGGTGGCGGAGACGGTGCAACGGGCGCCAGCACGATCGGGCGCGGCGCGGGCGCGTGGGTTTTGGCGCCGAACCGATAAACCAGGCCGATGGAAACGAGGTCGATATCGCCCCGGTTGCCGACAGCATCGTTGATCCGGTAGCGTTCCACCTCGCCGCGCACGCCTAGATTTTCCGTCATGGCAAATTGAATGCCCGCGCCGTATTTGATGTTCGTATCGCGCGTGCTGGCGTTGGCACGGATCACCGTGACCGCGCCGGTGCCGGCGAAAGTATCCCGCGTGTGCGCGTAGTTCGCGCCGACTCGCCCAAAGGCGGAAAATCTTTCCGTGATTGGCAATGTGCCGACCAGGTCGAGGTTCATGCCCTTGACTTTAATATTGCCGCTCAATGATCCAGGCGGAAGCGTGTTCGCGGTAAAACCAAATTTGCCCAGATCGAAATAACCGCCTTCAACGGCGAAATACTTGTTGGCCTGATAGCCGCCAAAAATTTTGTAGCCGGTGTCGCGATCGTCATCGGCAATCGATGGGACCGCAAATCGTCCGGCAAGCAGACCGCTGGTGATACGCGCGTCGTCGATCTTCGCGCGCGACTGGCCGAGATTGATGCCGCCGTACCAGTTCGACACGTCAGCCGAGGCGAACGGACTGGCGAGGGTTGTGAGTGTGGCGAGAGTGGCCAATGTTGCGCATGCCAGTAGCCGCGGTGTCGCCGGGACTTTTGTTCGTTTCATGTCTTCTCCGGGGGAATTTGAAAATCGGTTGATGTTCATTACTGGGCCGGCACGTTGATCACGGTGTTCACCAGCGTCACCGATGCACCCAGTGAAAGGGCCCGGCCGTTCAGCGTCAATATCGCCACGTTGCCGGCGGTGGAGAATGCGGCGCCAGACTGGGCAATGATGGTGCCGACCATGGTGCCGCCGCCGCCTGCATTGATGGTTGCGGCACTGCCGACCTGCCAGAAGACATTCTTGGCCTGGGCCCCATTGGACAGGATGACGCTTTGCGGGAATGCGGCGCCCGGACCGCCGACGGTCAGCGTGGTCGCCATCTGGAATACCCAGACCGCATTCGCGTTTCCTTGTGCATCAAGCGTCAGATTTCCGCCCTGAATCATGAACGAGCCCGATGACGCGGTATACACACCCGGTGCCAATACGAGGCTGCCCAGGTTTCCCGCGCCTGGATCCGGCCCGCCCGGCTGTGCGACCAACGCGTTGTACGCCACCAATGCATCGGCGCGTGCCGCCGTGGCAATTGCAAAGGTGACCGGCGTACCTTCGGAAGGACATGCAACCGTTGGCGGTGGCGCGGCGGTGTAGATCTTGCCATTGACCAGCCCGACGTTGAGTGGCGTTTCGGTATAGGTGCAACCTGGACCCGCGTCATGGAATCCGGTCACGGCGGTCGAGACAGCGGTGGTGCCGATGTCGCCATTGACCACGGTAAGCAAACCCTGGTTGGTGGTTCCGGCCGAGCCACCAAATGTTCCAAACGATGCGGCAGAGCCCAGTGGAATCGACGATTGACCGGCCGGTGGTTGACCCGGTGTCTGGCATGTTCCGGTTACCGTAAAGGTCCAGGTGAAATCACTTGCCAATATGTTGGCCGGAATGGACAAGTCCTTGACGCCGGTGGCCCCGCCTTTGATCTTGGCGGTATACGTCGTACCGGCGTTGAGAGGGCTCAGTGGCGTAAAGGTCGCGATGCGGCCGGTGGCGCTATCAAGAACCACTGACGCGGCGGTTACCGGAACCGGTATTGGTGATGGACCGGCGACGGTAAAGGTCGCGGTGTTGATCATGGTCGGGTCCATCCGCATTCCGGAAGGCACGTTGAAGGTTGCATTGATGGCCGCATTGCTACATACGCCTGTGCCATTCGCACTGGGGTTGGTCGACAGCACCGAGACATTTGCCGGGGCGGCTGGGCCAGCGGTCGTGAAGGTCCACACGTAGTTGCTGGCGGCGGGCAAAGCGGCTTGATTGCCGGCGAGCGCATTGCCGGCCAGATCGGTCACCGCAGTAGTAATCGTGAAGGTATAAATGGTGCCGGCCGCCAGCGCCGTTGAAGGCGTAAAGACGGCGGTACGGCTGCCGACCGCGTAGCTGACGGTGCCGGTGGGAACTGTGCAAGGCGCGGGGCAGGTCACGGTAAAGCTGGATGCATTGATCGTTGCCGGCGCCATGTCTTCCGAGAAGGTGGCGGTAACGCCGGTGTTGGTGGCGACGCCAGTCGTCGGGCCGGGATTGGACGTAGCAGGCACCGTGAGCGTCACTCTGGGCCGTGTCGTGTCGGTGGCCGCCCCTGTTGTAAACGTCCAGACAAAGTTCGCGGCCAGGGGAACGCCGGCAGTGTCTATCGCACCAGTGGTAATCGTTGCGGTACAAATCGTTCCTGCCGGAAGCGGCGCTGCCGGCGTGAATGTGGCGGTCCGGCTTGCGGCCACATAGGCAACGCTTCCGGTGATGGCCGATGAAGCAGGGCAGGCAAGTGTGAAACTTGATGCGGTGATGGTTGCGGCCGCCATGTCGGTGCTGAATGCGGCGGTCACGATGGTGTTGATCGCCACGCCAGTGGCATTGTTGACTGGCGCGACTGCCGTCACCGTTGGTGAAAGTACTGCAATGCCGCCAGTGCCCAGCACCGGATCCCGTCCTTCGCTACCGCCGCCGCAGCCTGCGACCACGGCACTGAGAAGCAGCGCCGTAAACCACGTCAGGCTTTTGGAAAAATTATTGAATATGTTCATTTGATTCCTTTTTTTATTTGTTCCAAAAACAGCTACATGACGTCGTGCGACGGCAACAAACCCGCACAACCGTTCCGATGCATATCCGGTACCGGTGCGGGCCGGAGCAATGGCCGCCTTGCGATCATTCGCGAGGACAGACCCAATCAATTCATTGTGTTCGACCACTTCAAATGCGTTCGACGCCGCGATGGCGGCGTCGAATTCAATTCAACTTACTGACGCGGTTCACCGTTACGATTGACCGAGACCGTATTGCCGGGAGGCGAACTCATCTGGATGCGATGTTCCGAACCCCGGTAGTTGTAGGTAACGTCCCAGTAGGCGGGTGCGCCGCTTGCAACGGTTCTGCAACGCTGCACATCCTTGTCATACGTTGCCCCGCTGCTGCCGCGACCGGAGTTGCCACCGATCACCGCGCCTGCAACGGCGCCGCCGGCGGTGGCAAGATCATTACCTCGTCCGCCGCCAACCTGATGGCCCAGCACGCCGCCCAGGATGCCGCCGAGAAGGGCGCCACCAACATTCGTATCGCCACGCCGCTCTTCCGTCACTTGTTGACGCTCAACCCAGCAACGCTGTTCGGGCGGTCCGACCACCGCGTGCACGGAAGTGACCTGCGCTTCGTACACCCGTTCGTTTGGACGCTGACGATAGGCGTAAGTCGGCGCCGGCAATGGCGCAGGCGCCTCGTTCTCATAGCGCGCCTGTTGATTCACCGGACGCACCGAGGAAACCTTGTCGTTCAAGCCCATGCCACTCAGCGAGTCATAACTGCCTTGACGCAGCACCACGCATTGGCCCTGGAAGCGCGCATCCGTGCAGACTTCCCAGCGCCCGCGATCGACGACGACGGAAGACGCCATATCGTTGAAACCGACTTGCATGAAATTTCCGACCGTTTTGCCAGTCGTGTATGCACGCCCGCGGAATCCGTCGTGCTCATAAAAGGTAACCTGTGCCACGGCATGCGTGGCGAGTAACACAGTTGTCGCACCGAGTGCGGCTTTCAATTTCCAGTTCATGGTCATTCCTTTAAAAGATTGCCGCGCGAAAATGCGCGCTCAATGTTGTCCCGCGAGAGTTGTCTGGCGCGGGCGGTGACTTGCTGCCATCGGGTGCAGCGCGCAAAGCTCATTTCACAAAAATGCGCCTGACGAGATTCACTTACCGATGCGTCTCCAACCATCACACCTTATGCGGCGGCAGCGCATTTGGTAATCGGTTGACGCCTACATGCGTGTAGGTCTTTTACGCAACGTGATGTAGTCGTCTGCTGACGAATTGACGAACGTCAGGCGGCAGGGACGGCGGTGTTTGCCTGGGGCTCGCGACTTCTCGCTATTCAATGAAACACAAGCACTGGCGCGCGTCATGGGCTATTTATGCCCCAAATGCCGCGCCAGTTGGCGTGTTTCAAATTTTCATTCCTATGGCGCGCACCTCTCCCTGCGCAGGAATGGCGCCTGCATCGGGCAATTGTCCGCGCCATACAGGCATCGTGATTGCAGCACCGTCGCTGTATTCACGCGGCCTCAGGCTATGATGGCTGGCAAGCTGTTTTTCGACGACACCTGCTGTGTTGTCACCCGCACCATTCACTCGACTGCCACGACCCCACATGAACCAACCGCTGATACATATTTCCTCACCACCCAACTCCAAAGCACCGGTGCAGGGGCCCGCTGGTTTTGCGCTATGGAATTTGGGCTTTCGCCCGTTCTATTTGCTTGCGACCATCTTCGGCACCTTCAGCGTCTTGCTCTGGGCGGCGCAGTATTCCGGCTACCTTCCCGCCACAACCTTGCTGGGGCCGATATGGCACGGTCATGAAATGCTTTTCGGCTACACGACCGCGGTGATCGCGGGCTTTCTGCTGACCGCCGTGCGCGCCTGGACGAACCAGTCGACACCCAGCGGCGCGCCATTGATGGCGTTGGCGGCGCTATGGGTTTGCGGCAGGGTATTGATGCTGACACCGTTCGTCGTGACGGCAGCGGTGGTCAACGCGGCCTTCCCGGTGGCGGTGGCGTTGGCAATCGGCGTCCCGCTGCTGCGTTCACGCAATGTCCGCAACTATTTTTTCGTTGGGTTACTGGTGCTGATCGGTGTGCTGATCCTCGCGGTGCATCTGGCGTTGCGGGAGTTCTTCGCCGTCTCGCCCCGGCTGGGCTTGCAACTCGCGCTTGACGTGGTGCTGTTCATCATGGTGGTGATGGGCGGCCGGGTGATCCCGATGTTCACCAATAACGGCGTGCCGGGCACTAACGCAACGCGCAAACCTCTGCTGGAAAAATTTGCGCTGGGCGCGGTCATGCTGCTCTTCGTTGCGGATCTGTTGCAACTGCCACAGGCCATTGTCGCCATGATCGCATTGGCCGCCGCGCTGGCGCACGGTGTGCGCCTGGCACTGTGGAAACCGTGGCGTACGCTTGTGAACCCGCTGGTGTGGATACTGCATGCCGCGTATTTGTGGATTGTCATGCACCTCGCGCTGCGCGCCCTGTTTGCACTGGACCTGCTGGCCGGCTCATATGCCACCCATGCGCTCACTGTCGGCGCGATCGGCGGACTCACCCTTGGCATGATGACCCGCACCGCTCGCGGTCACACCGGGCGGCCGCTGTCAGCCGATGGATTCGAAGTTGCCATGTTTCTGCTGATACAGGGTGCGGCCATCATCCGCGTCTTTGCCGGTATCGTGTCGCCTGCGCTGTATTTGCCCAGTGTTCAGTTATCGGCGCTGCTGTGGGCGGCGGCACTGGGCCTCTACGCGGTGTGCTATTGGCGCGTGCTAACGCGTGCGCGGCTGGATGGCAAGCCGGGATAGGCTAATTTTCTTTGGCCCAGCAATTGAAGTAATAAGCATCCGGGTTGCCAGGCACTACCCTCATCCCAACCCCTGCAGGGTGCACGGCTCGCGCATCGCTTTGAAGGTACGATTGACGCTCGTTGAAGATTAGCTGAGCGCCGCATGAATACTCACCTCGACCGTATGCGCCTGCCGGTCGTCAACCAGGAGAATCGTCTTGTCGGTTTGCGCAACGCCATCAACCGTGACATTGCCCACGCCTGTCTTTTCACCATCGCCGGTCGGCGCCTGCAAAACGGTGATGTGATAGACCGTTTCCCGATACCGGTAATGAATTTTGAAGGTTTGCCAATCGGCGGGAATACACGGCACGAAATGCAGCCGGTCGACTTCCAGCCTCAATCCGAGAATGGACTCCATGATGAGCCGGTACATCCAGCCGGCCGAACCCGTGTACCAGCTCCATCCACCGCGCCCGGTATGCGGCGTCACACCATAGACGTCGGCCGCCATGACGTATGGTTCCACTTTGTAGGTCGACATGCCTTCGCTGGTATTCGCGTGGTTCAAGGGGTTGATCATGGACGTGAGCTCCCAGGCGCGCCGGCTGTCGCCCAACGCCGCAAACGCCATCGCCGCCCAGATTGCGCCGTGGGTGTATTGCCCGCCGTTCTCCCTCACGCCCGGGACGTAGCCGCGAATGTAGCCAGGATCCAGCGCCGACTTGTCGAAGGGTGGATCGAGCAGCTGGATGATCGCGTCATCGCGACGCACCAGACGCTTGTCCAGTGAATTCATGGCCGTTCGCGCGCGCGCGGCCTCACCCGCGCCCGATAGAACGGACCAGCTCTGCGCGATGGAATCAATCTGGCATTCCACGTTGCTGGTCGATCCCAGCGGCGTGCCATCATCGAAGTAGGCGCGACGGTACCATTCGCCGTCCCAGCCATGCTGTTCGATATTCCGCGCGAGCTTTGCCCTTTCGTCCAGGCAACGATCGGCGAAGGCGGCATCACCCTGCAGGCGCGCGACCTCGACGAACTGCACCAGCACTTCACAAAGGAAGAAGCCCAGCCAGATGCTTTCACCCTTGCCGAGTTTACCGACCATGTTCATGCCGTCGTTCCAGTCACCGGAGCCAATAAGCGGCAGTCCATGCTCGCCGAACGCGAGTCCCCGCAGGATGGCGCGTACACAGTGCTGATACAGGCTGGCGGTTTCCTCGGCCCGGCCGGGCAAATCGTAATAAGAGTCGTCCTCCGGGTTTACCTGCCGGCCTTTCAGGAATTGGACGGATTCATTCAGCACGCCGGTGTCTCCGGTGCAGAGAACGTAGCGGCAGGCCGCCAGGGGCAGCCAGAGGTAGTCATCCGAACAGTGCGTGCGTACGCCCCTGCCAGATGGTGGATGCCACCAATGCTGGACATCACCTTCCCAGAACTGGCGGCCCGCGCACAGCAGCAGGTGCTCGCGCAGGAGTTGCGGTTGGGCATGAATGAGCGCCATCACATCCTGTAATTGGTCGCGGAAACCAAACGCACCGCCGGACTGGTAGTAACCGCTGCGTGCCCACAAGCGGCACGCCAGGGTTTGATACAAAAGCCAGCCATTGGCCAGCACGTTCAGCGACGGATCCGGTGTCTCCACTTGCACGGCGGCCAGCGTGTGTTGCCAGTATTGCCGGACTTTTTCCAGCGCGTCATGTGCCGCCGCAGGACCGCGGCACCGTTGCAGCAGCACGCGTGCGTCGTTGAGGTTTCGCCCGGCGCCCAACCTGAAAATGGACACATGTTCTTCCCCGTCCGCCAGCTCGATGCCCACCTGGATGGCCGCGCACGGGTTCAGCGCGGCGCCGACCTTGTTGGAAAGCTGTGCCCGGCCCATTGCGGACGGCCTCTTGAGCGTTCCGTTGCGTCCGACAAATTCGGCACGGTCGCCGCTGAATGTCCGGGTGGTATCGTCAACATCGAAGAACGCAATACGATTGGCGAATTCGCTGTTGTAGGCGTTGCGCGCATAAAGCGCGCCACTGAGCGGATCGATTTCGGTAATCACGTGCATGGTCGATTTCGGCTTGAGGTCGCCCAGCACCCACTCCACGAAGCCCGTCGCGGTGAGGCGGCGCGAACGGCCGGATTCGTTGCGCACTTTCAACACCGAGAATTTGATGGCCGCGTCGAGCGCCACATAGACTGTCAACTCCGAGCGAAGGCCGCCTTCCACATGCTCGAAGATGCTGTAGCCGAATCCGTGGCGGCTCACATAGGGCGAATCGCCACGACAGGGAAGCGGCGCCGGCGACCAGAAATGGCCACTCTCTTCATCACGCAGGTAAAACGCCTCCCCGCTCGCATCGCTCACCGGATCGTTATGCCACGGTGTCAGGCGAAATTCATGGGCATTCTCGCTCCAGGTATAGGCCATGCCGTTCTCGGAGATGACGGTTCCGAATTGCGGATTCGCCAGCACATTTACCCATGGCGCGGGCGTCCTTTCCGAATGCGTGGTGGTGATGACGTATTCGCGCCCATCGGCGGTGAAGCCGCCGAGCCCATTTGCGAAAAGCAGATCGGCTGGCGTGGCGACGGCCGGCGTGGTCGTTACCGGCAGATCGCCGCGGTGCGCCCGGGTCGCCTTGAAGCGCGGCAGATTCAGATGTGGCGCGCGCGCTTCCATCTGGCCGCGCCGCGTGATCTGGTCTGCCAGCGTGCCCCGCCGGTCGCCGATGATGGCCCGCGCCACCGATTGGACCAGGATACGGTCTTCGTCCGATATCTGTTCCGCCCGCCGGACAAATATCCCGCCGGGTTTATCCATCACGTGTGCTTCGACACCCGCGGCGATCAGCCCCATGATCTGGTCTTGCAGCAATTGCCGGTAGCCGGCGTGATCTTCATTCCAGATCACCAGGTCGACAGTCAGCCCCTTCAGGCGCCAGTAGGCGTGGGCCTGCACCAGTTGACGCACCAGATCGATATTCGCCAGGTCGCTGATCTGCAGCAGCACGATCGGCAGGTCGCCGGAAATGGCGTAGCTCCACAGACCGGATTGCCCGCGCCGGTTTTTCAGCAGGACATTCGGATCGGCGCGCAGAGACGGATTGGCGTAGATGATCGAATTGGCGAGGCGTGCATAGAGTTGCGCGTCGGCCTCGGTGGCATTGATCTGGCGCAGCACCACCTGATTGTGGGTCCATGCCAATTCAAATACCCGGTCCGCGAGCCGCCGGTCCTGGTATTTCTCGATCAGGCTCAGGGCGGCATCGCGATTGTCACTGACACCGGTGACCATATCGATGGTTGCCGCTTGTTCCGGATCAAGCGTGATGCGGTAGCGAATGGCGACGATCGGATCCAGGACCGAGCCCTGACTGCCGGACAGCGCCACCGGTTCGTTCATCGCCTGGGGCGAGGCAGCGGTATTGCCGCGACCGATAAATCGCATGCGGTCCGTCTCATAGGAAACTTCGCCCAGATTCGCCCCATGGACCGCCATCAGGTGAAACATCCACGGTGCCTTTTCGGCAAGGGAGCGCGGCCGGCGCGTGCACAGGATCGCCTGCCGCGCCTGGATGATCTCGGTCTGCACAAACAGGTTGCTGAATGCCGGATGCAGCTCGTCCGCGGCCGGATCGGCGAGCACCACTTCGGCATAACTCGTGACCTCGATGGTGCGACGGGTCCGCGCGCGGTTGCAGATGCGCACGCGCCGCAACTCGATGTCGTCTTCCGGCGAAACGACGATCTCGGTATGGGTGTCGTAGTCGAGATCGCGACGGCGAAATTCCGCGCGTCCTTCCGAGAAAATCGCCTCGTACTTTTCCGCGCGCTTGAGTGTCGGCTGATGGGTATTCGACCAGAACACGTTGCTGGCCACGTCGCGGATATAGCAGAACGTGCCCCAGTTGTCGCAGGTCGTGTCTTCGCGCCAACGAGTCACCGCGAGGTCTTTCCAGCGACTGTAGCCGGCGCCCGCGTTGGTCACCATCACGTGGTAGTGGCGGTTGGACAACAACTGAACTTCGGGTACCGGCGTGGCCGGGCCGCTGATGATCCGCACCGGCATTTCCTGATTGTCCGCTGTCGCGCGAATGGAGGAGAACTTGTCGGTATGCGGCTTGAATGCGCCGGTTTTGGGCACGCGCTCCTGCAGTAACAAGGTGGTCGCCTGGAACATCGGATCCGATTCAAAGCGCCTCTGCATCGGACGGTCGAGGATCAGGTAGGCCATCGACAGGAAGATCATTCCCTGGTGGTGCGCCATGAACGAGCGGATCACGGTGCTCGATTGTCCGCGCGGCAGGCGTGATGCGGTGTAGTCGACGGCTTCATAAAAGCCGAATTTTCCGGCCAGTCCCTCGGTGGCGAGTCGCTGCAAATTGACGCACGCGTGCTCGGGCGAAACCATCAGCGCAAGCGCCGAGGCATATGGCGTAATCACCAGATCCTCGGCCAGGCCGCGCTTGAGCCCCAGGCCGGGCACGCCAAAGGCGCGGTACTGATAATTGAGCGCGGCGTCGACGGTGTTGTACCCGCATTCCGAGATGCCCCACGCGACGTCTCGCTGGCTTCCATACTCGATCTGTCGCGCCACCGCGGCATGGTAGGTGCGGTCGAGCAGTGTGTTTTCGTACGTCGGCATGACCAGCAGAGGCATCAGGTACTCGAACATCGACCCGCTCCACGACAGCAGTGTCGGCTCGCCACCGGCGGTGGTAAGCAGACGCCCCAGAGAGAACCAGGTTTCCTGCGGCAGTTGTCCCTGCGCGATGGCAACGAAACTGCACAGCCTGGCTTCCGACGCCAGCATGTCGTAGTAGCTCGAATCCTGGCGACGCTCGCTGACGCTGTAGCCGATGGCGAGCAGGTGGCGTGCCTTGTCGTACAGGAAGTCATATTCCATTACCGCCAGTTCACTCGCTTGCCGTACCAGGCTATCGATTGCCGCAATCCGTTCCTCGGCGTGGCGGCTTGCAGCAACAATGTGCCGACGCAATTCATGCAACCACTCGCGCTCCTCGGTCGTAGTCTGAAGCGCCATTTGCTGCTCAACGGCGGGTAGCCACAATGCCTCGAAGGTCGCCAGTTCGTGCAGGGTTGGAATCTCGATGGACTCCAGGTAGTTACGCAATCCGCCGGGTGCCGCGGGCAGCGCCAGCCACGGGGCAAGCAAGTCCAATTCTTCCATGACGCTCCGGCATTGGCGGTCCAGTGCCTGCGCCCACCATTGCACATCGTTTACTGCCGCTGCATCGGTGACTTCATTCAAGCCGGCCGCTATTTCCGCCGCGGTGGTTGCCAACTTTGCCAGCCGGGCATGCGTCGCCGCGAGCGTGGCCGGCGGGAAGTCGCTTGCCGACTCGAGATCGTCCCCCAGTTGATCAATCAGGATTCGAGCAGCCGTCGGCGCATCGGCCGCCGCGTCCGCGAGCACGCGCAGCGTGTCGAGCAGGCCGTCAAACAAACGCGCGCCGAAGATCTTGTCATCAGGCAGCGCCAGCAGCCCCGGTCGCAACGTAAGCAAATGGCCCGCGAGGTTGCCGCTATCCACCGACGAAATGTAGAGCGGGGCCAGCGGCAGCAGCGATTGCGTGTCGTACCAGTTGTAGAAGTGCCCCTGGTACTGCGTCAGGTCCGTCATCGTCGCGAAGGCATTCGTTGTACGATCGATGAGTGGTCCGGCGGCAATGTAGCCGAAGTCGTACGCCGCCAGATTGGCCAGCAGCGACAGCCCCATGTTGGTTGGGGACGTGCGATGCGCCACGACGCCGACCGGGTGCTCCTGGTAGTTATCCGGTGGCAGCCAATGATCGTCCGGACCGACGAAGGTTTCAAAAAATGCCCACGTCTTGCGCGAATTCTTCTGCAGAAAAGTCATTTGCGTAGCCGTCAGGCGCGCTTCGCGGCGCGTCAGCGGCCGACTCATCCACCAGGCGATGGCGGGTGCGGCAATCCACAGGAACAGAATCGGCCACGCCACCGACAGCGTCGCGGGCGCGGACACGGCCAGATAAACTGCCATCGCGATGGCGAGCGCGGGCGCTGTCCACATCGTCCGGTAGCTGACGATCAGCCCGGCGCGATCACTGTGATCCGCGTTGCCTGCGCTGCCCGCATCACCTGATGGCGCCCATTCCAGCAACCTTCTTTTCGAGACCAGTATCCGCCATTGGGTGCGAATGATTGCATCCAGACTGAAGCACGCCTCATACGGCAGACACGCAAGCGCAAATGCCGCTTGCGCGAACTGCCCGCCTGCCGCGCGCAATCCCGCGGCGAGATGCTGACCCAGCATCACGTCGTCTGGCTTGCGAAACAAATCAAGCATCGACGCCATCAAGGGTGGAATCAGGATGATGCCGATCACCACCAGGGTCCAGAACCAGACGGGTGAAAAGTTCGTCCAGCCCAGTAGCAATAGCAGCGTCAATGCCGCGGGCGCCAGGCTGCGTCGCAGGTTATCGAATATTTTCCATTGAGACAGCGTCGAGAGCGGGTTTTGTTCACGGCCGGCCCGCGCGTTTGCGCCGTTGTCGGGAACGCGCGACAGCAGCCACGAGGCGATCTGCCAGTCGCCGCGAATCCAGCGATGGCGGCGGCTCACATCCGCGCTGTAACGGGTCGGATATTCTTCGTATAACTGCACATCGCTCACCAGCGCGGCGCGTGCATAACAGCCCTCCAGCAGATCGTGGCTGAGTATCCGGTTTTCGGGGAATCGACCCTTGAGCGTTTGCTCGAAGGCATCGACGTCATATATGCCTTTTCCAATGAACGAGCCTTCGCCGAACACGTCCTGATAGACATCGGAGACGGCGCGCGTGTACGGATCGATGCCCGGCTCGCTGCCAAACAATCGCGCATACCGCGAGTGATTGGTGCCCGGCAGGCTCACCGCCACCCGCGGCTGCAGGATCGCATAGCCCTCGGTGATTCGCTGCCGGGTTTCGTCGTAGACCGCGCGATTCAGCGGGTGCGCCAGCGTGCCGACAAACTGCCGGGCAGAATCACGCGGCAATTGCGTATCGGTATCGAGGGTAATTACGTACTTCACATTTCCGAGGATGGCAGGGCCGCCGACAATGCGCGAAAAGCAATCTTGCGAGCCCCCGCGCAGAAGCGAATTCAAATCAGCCAGCTTCCCCCGCTTGCGTTCATAACCCATCCACAGTCGCTCGCGCGCGTTCCAGCGGCGCGGGCGATGGAACAGGAAAAAGCTATCCTTCCCGGTGTTGCCGTCCGCGCGAGTGCCGTATTTTTCATTCAGCGCAGTGATCCGTTCACTCGCCAGTTGCAATAAGGTTTCATCCTCGGGGAGGATTTCCTCCGATGCGTCGCGGAAATCGGTCAGCAGGCCGAAGTGAAGGTTTTCGTCGCGATTGGCGAGGAAACGCACCTCCAGTGCTTCAACCAGATCATCGATGCCTGTCGCACTGGTAAGCATGGTGGGGATGATCACCAGGGTACGCGACGCCGACGGTATGCCGAGGGAAAAATCCAGTCGCGGCAGCGGATGCGGTGTCACCAACAAGGTGGCGAACCAATTTGTCAGTGCCACGCCGAGCTGGCTGGCGGACAGCAACGAAAGGATGCCGATCAAGGCCAATTCCCAATCAGGGATGCTATTGCCGTACGCTTGCATCATCAGCCTGCCGGAAAGCAGCAGGGTGATCAGCGCAATTAATCCCAGGTAGGGGAACAATGGCGACTTGCGGCCGGATCGCCGCAACGCTTCCACGGTGGAAATGCGCGCGCCCACTGTCTGTTCCAGCTGGGGCAGGCCTTTGTCAATCAGGTAGTAGCCGACATGCGCGGCGCGATTGCGCCTGCCGTCATCGTGGCCCTCACCACCCGCTACATCCGTCGCGCCTGCCGCACCCTGGTACGCAAGCTCAATGGCTTTCCGCGCCACTTCGCGCTCGGACAGGCTGCTCTTTTTCGCGGTTTTCTCGATGGCGTGGCGATATCGATCGCGCGTCGCAAAATCCATCCTGCCATAGACGCCGCCGGGATCCTCGCGCAGCGTCTGTTCGACCATGCTCATCGTTTCGACGAACTCGCGCCAGTCCATCGCGCCCAGAAAACGCAAACTGGCGATGCTGTTGCTGATCGAGACTTGGGCCGACGCCTGCCGCTGGGATTCCGACTGGACCAGTTGCTCTATCGTCAGATGCGATTCGGACAGCAGTTGCTCAATCCATGTCAGCGGCAGGGCCAGCGCGGGGCTTTGCCCCTGCAACCGCCGCGCAAACTCCGACACGAACCCGGTGCTCATCGGCGGGCTCGACCGCGCCATATCCGAGATCACCAGAATCAGGCTTTTCGGATCTTTTTCGGCAACCTCCGTCATCTGGTCCGCCCACGAGTCGGCCAGATTCCGGTCGATCATCCCGGCGGCCACGCGGGTGGCCACGCGCCGCAGATTCTCGATCAGCGCCAGACGCAACATGATGGGAATGGCCCACAATTCACCCAGCCTGAGTGCGGTGACCGTCTGGTAGGCGGATACGAATCGACTGAGACTTTCCGGATCGAGGCGTCCATCGCCGTGCGAGATCGTCTCCAGCGCGATGTCGTACACACGCGGAAGCCCCATCGACGGTCCGCGCGCCAGGCGAGGCAGTTCCCGGCTGTAACCCTTTGGGAAGTGCCTCTTGGCCGTGCGAATCTGCTCTTCGATCAGATAAAAATTATCGAGGAGCCACTCACCCGCGGGCGTGATTCGTCGGTTCGCGGTGACCGCCTCGGTAAGCAAATTGCAGACATCAATCAGGATATTTTCGTTCGCGGCCAGTCGCGTCAGGAGCTGGGCGCGCGCGCGCGCCGGCGTCAGGCGGTGCGAGTTCGCCAGGGTCTTGCCATGCTGCTCCATCTGGCTGGCGCTCAGGAGCTCCGATCGCAGCGGCTGCTCGTCCGATGCGTATTTCTGCGGGAAGCCACGGTCGCGGAAGCGGATCCACGCACCGGCAAGCGCGTTTGCAGCCTTCGATTTACCGGTGATCAGCAAATTATTCATGCGACCGCCTGTTCGTAGTCAGACAGCATTGAGCGAGCGCGTGGTTCGCGTCCTGTCCGCAACAATGCAATGACCTTAACCGGCACGGCACGGCTCGGAACTGCGCCGGCTAGCGGCAGGACCAGAACAAACAATAATACGCTCCCCGCGTCACGGCGCTCTCGGTTGATCTTCCCATCACTGCGTAACCCCGGCCCCCGCGTCATGCCGTCTGGAAATTTGCATGGCTCGTTGCGCTTAAGCTCCGTCAACAGCCCCGTCTAAAGTCCCGTCACGTTCATATCGCAACTGATTCGCGACGGGTGTTTGCCAACGCGGCCGCTCAGCGCGGAACGACAACTCCGCCTTCGTCGGAGACGATGATCTCCACGCGCCGGTTCAACTGCCGGCCCGCCGCGGTATCGTTACCCGCGACCGGATAGGATTCGCCGTATCCGCGCGACGTAATGCGTTCCGTGCCAATGCCCATATCCAGCAGGGCGGTGCGCACGGCACCCGCCCGATTGTCCGAGAGCGCCTGGTTAAGGCTATTGCTGCCAGTGCTGTCGGTGAAGCCCTCGATCATGACTTTGCGCTGCGGATATTGTTTGAAAAAATCGGCAAGCTTCTGCACGTTGCGCATGCCGCCGGATTTGAGTTGTGCCTGATTGGTGTCGAACAGCACATCGCCGAGCGTGATGACCATGCCGCGATTGGTTTTCTTTGCCTCCAGTGCCACGAGTTGCGCTTCCAACTGGCGCGCACGGTTTTCGGCGCCCTGGGTTTGCTGGCGGGCCACCTCGGCATTCTGTTGGGCATCGTTCGCTGCCTGTCTCTCTGCATCAGCCTGGCGCTGTGAGGCTTCCGCGCTACGCAGCGACGCATCGGACTGGCGTTGCAAGGCGTCCGCGTTACGCTGCGAGGCTTCTGACTGAAGTTGAGAGGCCTGCGCGCTACGTTGTGATGCTTCCGACTGGCGTTGTGACGCTTCTGCGCTGCGCTGTGACACTTCGGCACTCCGCTGGGACGCTTCCGACTGGCGCTGCGCATAATCCGCGTTGCGCTGCGCGGCATCGGCCTCCCGTGTCCGTGCGTCAAGGCGCACGCGGTCGCGCTCCACGCTGGCGTTTGCCACGGCCATTTCAGCCGCTTTCTGACTGGCCGTCGCCTGCGCAATCGCGACCTGCTGTTTCGCCACATAGGCCAAGTGGTCGACGCGCGAATTGTCTTCGTGCTTGCTCCAGGCGTGATTGGCCCGATCCAGCGAGTCGCTCGCCTGCCTGAGTTCCCCGGCCGCCAGCGAAGTGACTTGCGGATTGGCCTGCGCATCGCTGTAATCGCTGCGCGCCTGGTCGAGCAGGGAATTACTTGCGGGTAAAGAACTGCAGCCTGCCAGCACTGCGGCTGCGATGAGTGACATGGCGAGATAACGATGATTTTTCATGATGGATTCCTAGAGTTGCGTTCAATTGTTCTTGCGGTTGATCTCTTCGCGCAATACGCGACTGTCTTCCCGGGTGACGTTTGCCGCTTGCCGGGCCTTGGCGGAATGCGCAAGCTTCTCGGCGAGCCTCGCATCGGCCTGCGCCTCTTCGGCCAGCCGGCGCGCACTCTCGTACTCTTCCTTGTCCATGGCGCGCTTGGCGCGGTCCATCTTGTCCTGCGCGCTACGCATCTCGACGGACGCATACTCGTTGCCGCCGGCACTGACCGCATTGGCAATGGCGGACTTTGAGACCGCCATTTGTTCCGTCGGCGGCGGAACGCTCGCGCAGCCGGCAACAATAACGGCGGCACAACCCATCGCGCCGAGCATCCGGGACCACTGGTAACGGGATAATTTGTTCATTGTCTTCCTTCAGTTGTGTTGATTGGGCCGGTGTCGCCCTGAAAATGAAAGGCTATCGAGTGCGAAGTCCAGCGTCTGTCTGCCAGCGCACAGAGCGGTACTGTCTATCTCCCGGATCGTTCGCGTTGCGGCACCATTGCTTGAATGCGAATCGGTATCAAATTGGCACGTCCGGCATGAGCTACCACGAGTAGAAATCCGGTTGCGCAATGGTCAATGGTTAGCGGAAAGGCAGGACAAGCGTCCCGCCAACGAGCCGATACGCGTAGTCGGGACTGTCGATGAAGCCAGCAGAGCGAGAGTAGCTCGCACGCAACACGAGTCGGATGTCCCCGGCGATCGGCCCTTCGCCACGCGCTTCGGCCAGGTATGACGCATGTGAACCGGACCCTGTCGAATACTCTTGCCCCGCGCCGAGCGCGCCGCTGTAGATCCATCCCGCGTAACGCTTGCGGATTGCGGTCACTGCGAGCCACTGCCGATAGTCTTCCGGATTGAAGTACGCACCGCCGACGTCGGCTTCGCGCGTCGAATACTGCCGGTAGCGAAGTTGCAACGTGATCCCGGCCTCGGGTATCGCAAGCCAGATCAGGCGCGCGCGCAAGTGCGTCCGCGCGTTGCCATCGCTGAAAGGTTGCCAGCCCACCAGTGCGGTCGCGGTCAATCGCTCGCCGAATTGATGTTCGGCGTTGGTCGCAACAAACGTGTAGCCAATGCCGCGTTTCAGTGCCTTTGGCGTTTCCACAAGGTCGGCTGATGCGATCATGTCAACGGCGGTCCCGAGTGTGGTGGACAGTCTCAACGTTGCATCCCCGATCGGTCGCAAGTGCCCCGCGACGCGCGCGACACCAACTTCCGCATCGACGCCGGCAAGCGTGTCGCGGCGCTGGTCGCGATAGACGCCGAGAATGGCAGCAACGTCCTGGCGATATTTACCCTGTGTGTAATGCACTGACTGCGCTTCCGCACCGGCGAAACGCCAGGGACTGGCGTAGGGATAGAAGCCACCCACGCGCGTGCGGATCGCGTGCAGGCCATCGGTGTCCGCCGAAACGGCGACGTCCGTCACCAACGCGAAATACCTTGCATCCTGTGCCGCATCCCGTGCCGTATCTTGCGCCTGGCCGGCGCCTGACCATGAGACGAGGGCAATGACAAAGGCAATTTGCCCGGCGCGGCTGTCGTGGCGGCCAATCATTTCGTACCCCACGTCTTGCGCAGCCCGAACAGCTCGGACATATAGCCGACGACGCAGGCGGGTTGCAGGATCAGGCTGTAGCCAAGCGCATACAGCGCGAATCCCATCGGGTTGTAGCGAACTTGCAACCCTTCCGCATTGAACATCCGCGCGCCGACACGATACATGACGCCGTTCATCAACAATGAGAGCGGCAACAGGATCAGCGTCATCGGGCCGGCAATCCAGTAGATGCCGAAAATTGCGATAACGATGCCGGGGATGAAGCAGAGCGTGAAGGCCAGATCGAGCCACGGGAAAAACAGGTTCCACCAGATGAACGCGGTCGACAGCCGCGGCACAAACAGGATGCGCGGATGGCGACGAAACGCCTCGATCATTCCTCGCGACCATCGCTGCCGTTGGCGCAGAAACTGCCGCAGTCCATCAGGCGCATTGGTAAAGCAAAGGGCATCTTCCGCGTGTCCGACGCGCCATCCGGCCTCAAGAATTGCCCAGGTAAGCACGATATCCTCGCCTATACAGTCCTCCCAGCCGCCTATGTCACGCAAGGTCTGCCGATCGTAGATCGAGAATGCGCCTTGCGCGACCAGCGTGCCCTGATAAAGCGACTGCACGCGCTTGGTCGCGGCGATGCCATGGAAATAGTCCCATTCCTGCATTCGCGTCACCCAGTTCGTTCGCGAGTTGCGAACCAGCATCGCGCCGGCGACGGCGCGCGTACTCGCGGGATCGGCGGTGTAGCGCTCCACGAGGTTCGTCAGCGCATCGGCATACAGATATGAATCCGCGTCCAGTGTGACCACCAGTTCGTATCGGGAGGCGGCGAGACCGCGATTGAGCGCCGCCGACTTGCCGCCATTCTTCCCCTGGCGCAATAGCGTGAGCCATGGAAACTTCAGCGTGGCAACCGCTTCTGCGGTCGCGTCAGCCGAGCCATCGTCGATGACAATCACTTCGAAAAGGCCGGGATAATGCTGGCGTTCGATCGAATGGATCGTGTCCGCAATTGATCCCGCTTCGTTGTATGCGGCGACAAGGATCGTGACTCCCGGATACTTCGCCAACCGACTACGTGCTGGTCGCCGGTCCATCAGCAGGCTGGAGATAAGGAAGGCGTTCATGAAACCGGGCACGAGCGCGATGCCACCGACCGCAAATATCGCGATCGCCCAATCGCTCAATCTGGCCAGATCGCGCATCCACGGAATTGCCAACCAAAGTGAAAAAGTGAACCACGTGATGCCGACAATGAGGGCAATGGCAAATTTTGCGTGCACGCTGATGTAGACCGGCCGGTGCCATGCAGAATTGGCCGCCGCCTCGATGAGCAATGCACCCTTCGGTCCTTCCACGTCCGGCCCTTCCAGCACGGCACGGCGCGACGCAAGGCGAGGCGCATCCAGGACTGGCAAGTCGACTGGAGGCGGCAACGAAGCGTGAAGCCTTGTTTTCAACATCTTTAGGTCGCGAAATGAAGGATTGGATTTCAAGCTTTGTATGAAGCGGCGCAGGTAACCGCGCGGCGGGATGGCCGTGAAGTTCACCACCTCACATTCAGGCCGCACGATTCACTGCGTAATTTTTTTGACAACGCGGACACGGACATGATTTCGAACCGATACGACAAGTTCCATGTGTTCGGCAACGCGTGGAAAATCAGTGGGGCTGTTTGAATAATTCTTTCTGACACACTGACAATTGAAGGCTACGGGGAATCGCATCGCGCCGCTGTCAGCCGACGCGCAGAATGGTGTAGTCGAACACCTGAAAGGCGCGTAAGCGAGCTGGCGAAAAACGGCGGAACACTGTAACAATCGCAAGCGAAATGGCTGACGCGCAGATTTGGCGTGCCTGTTCAAGCGCCTGTCAATGAGAGCGCATCGCCGGCGGTTTGGAAAATCCAGCGTTTCGCTTCGGGGAAATGCCTGCCACTAACTTGAAAGTTGATCAGGCAGGTTGCGGCGGAGGTGCCGACGACGCTCTCCTGGATGAGGTAAAGGTCTGATCGCCGATTCTTGGTGGAATTGTTAATACTACGTCCAGCACCGTATGTTCATGCGGCGCTGGACATAAAGGATGCTTTTAGATGTCAAACCCGGGATTTTCCATTGCGGGTTGTCCCGGGTATCGCGTGGTACCGGTTACTTTCCTGCCCTTGCCTTACTTGACCCGCATGTCGTTCTTGACCGAACTCACGCCACGCACCGTGCGCGCAAGCGCCACGGCCCTGTCAACATTCGCCTGCGAACTCACAAAGCCGCTCAACTGAACTACGCCTTTGAACGTTTCGACATTGATCTCGGCCGATTTCAGACCGGGTTCTTCGAGGATCTTGGCTTTGACCTTGGTGGTAATCACGGTGTCATCGACATACTCGCCGGTGCCTTCGTGCTTTGACGTTGACGCGCAACCCAGCATGAACATCATCGTAATGGCCGCCATAAAAGCGGTAATGCGTTTGAATGTTTTCATAGTCGTACTCTCCAAGTTGAAAAAATGCGGAACACTTTTCTGACACAACGGCATGTTCCTGTTCGTGTCGGGATTCAGGCTACGCGGTGGCGCGCATGCGGTCTGTACGCTGCCGCACAGATGGCCGCTCAGATGGCAGCGCGGCGGGACAACATCGACTTTCGAGAGACGCTATCTATCGCAGGTGAAGACTGCCTGTGCCGAAGAGTCCGAGCAGGCCGATGACGATCAGATAAAAAGCCACAATGTAGTTCAGCAGCTTGGGCATGACGAGAATGAGAATGCCGGCGATGAGAGAGACCAGCGGACCAATGCTTACGTTGAGATTCATGGTGATTTCCTTTTTCATTGAACGTAACGGCGGAGCGTCATTGAGGTAACGGCATTTACAGCATGCTTGCAATTCGAGGCGGACCTTCAATTGACAGCCAGAGCCTAGACAATCACCAAGAGCCGGTCGGTGCGGTGGGATACATAGTTATTGTTTTCGCGCAATAGCGCGTTGGCCGAGATCGGGCGGTGTTACCCGAGGATGCTCTCGTAAGTATCTTTCACGGTCCGATAACACCCGCAGGAAGCCGCTTCCAGGCCGGCGCGGTCGAGTACCGTGATGTTGCCGCGACTGTAGCGGACCAGTTTTTGCGCTTGCAATAACCCGGCGGCGTTGGTCACGCCGACGCGGCGCACACCAAGCATTTGCGCGAGGACTTCATGGGTAAGGTGAAACTCGTTCGAGTGCGCGCAATCGTGCGTCATCAGCAGCCATCGGGCGAGGCGCGCATCCAGTACGTGGAACCGGTTGCATGCGGCCGTTTGCGCCAGTTGGGCGAGCAACACGTAGAGGTAGCGGTGCAACTTGCGCCGCAACGCCAGGCTGGATTCGATTTCGCGCAGAAACGACGCAGCCGTCATTCGCAGCGCCATACCGGCGCCTTGCACGACTGCCCGCAGCGGCGAAACATCGACACCCAGCATAAGGGGAACGCCGACCATGCCTTCATTGCCAACCAGTTCCACTTCCAGGCTCGCGTGGCTATTCACGGGAATCACCAGCGAAATGAAGCTGTCAACGGGAAAGTAAACGTGCCGAATACGTGTGGCGGGTTCGTAGAGAATGTCGGCAAGGGTCAGTTCGACCTGCTCGCAACTGGCCAGCAACTGTTGGCGATCTTTGCGCGGCAGTGTCTCAAGCAGGAGATTGGAAACAGGCGGGTGATTCATGGTGTGTGCCGTACCCGTGGACACGCTGTCGCAGCCGATCGCCGCGCGACCCCTGTTGTGTGCACGGCATTCAGGTCATTCACTCCGACTTCGTACTTCTGGTTCATTTCCTCGAATTCCGCCTTCGCTGCGGCCAAGCTCCAGCCATTCGCTGATTATCCGCATCCTTGCAGGCCAGTCCGTGCACCAGCGTACATAAGGAGAAAATGAGGCACCGGCCGCAAGCCTGTCAGCCGGGTCGAGGTCGTGCCGTTCGCCCTGAGGTATCGAAGGGCCCTTGTACGAGAAGCCCTTTGATACGGGAGGGCGAACGGGGATTAGTTAGGTAATTACAGGGGTCGTGGCTGACGCCGCGCATCGCGCCGACAGCGCAATTTGCCGCAAGATTAGCAACGGGCGTGCCCAAGCGTCCGGAACGGATCGCCGCCCGGTATATCCGAGAGCAGTCGATCAAACTCTTTCTTGACCACACCGTAGCATTCGCAAGCCTTTCGTTCCAGTTTCGGCCGGTCGAGTACTTCAATATGGCCGCGGCTGTAGCGAATCAGGCCGGCGCGCTGCAGGTTTCCCGCAGCCTCAGTGATTCCTTCGCGCCGCACGCCGATCATGCTGGCGATCAATTCCTGGGTCATCGTCAGCTCATGGCTGGACAGGCGATCGAGACTGCGCAGCAGCCAACGGCATAACTGCTGCTCCACCGAGTGGTGCCGATTGCACACCGCCGTCTGCGCCATTTGCGTGATCAGCGCCTGGGTGTAGCGCAGCAGCAGATGCAGCAGCGGCCCCGCGCGGTTGAATTCCTCTTTCAGCACATGTGCTTTCAAACGATAGCCAAAGCCCGCGCTCTGAACGACCGCGCGGCTAGGCGTGGTTTCACCGCCCATGAACAGCGCAATGCCAAGGATGCCTTCATTGCCGACGACGGCGATTTCAGCCGATGCACCGTCCTCCATCACATAGAGCAATGAGACGATACAGGTGGTCGGAAAATACACATGCTGCAGGCGCCCGCCGGATTCGTACAAGACTTCGCCAAGCGGCATCGAGACAAGCTCCAGATCGGGAAGCAGGCGCGCAAACTCCGCAGCCGGCAATGCGGCGAGGAGGTGGTTTTGCTTCGGGGATTGCGGGATTTGCGGGACTTGTCGAGCTTGATGGATGTATGACACATGCGGTGTGGACATAAGAAACCTTCCAAAACACGGATACTGCGGGTGAACGGCGTTGACAGGGTCGAGCCGTTTGCTCGTTATCGGAATGGCGTCAAGCGAGTTGTTCTTGTGACGGGGACGCCGCGCCATGCCAATGAACACACGTTACCCGGGCTTATCCGATTCATGCATCGGCGCGTGCCTAACCGTTTGTAGGACCTTTGCGAATTTGGTTGTAGTCAAATGCTGACAGCACAATAACGCCTTCGAAGCGGCCCGCCGCACGTGGTGCCTCGCAGAAAATCTCCGCCCTATGTGCGATAGCGTACGGAACCCGGCAGCCCGGACCACCATCATGCAGATTGGCTGCTGAAGAATTCATCCGCGCAATCGATTCGCCGCCAGCGCCGGTCGGAAAGAAATGCCGCTACCGTGCGCAGGAAGAGCGTATAAGTATGTGAGGTGCCGCTTGCACCCTTGGCCGCGCGATCCGCCAGATCCACTCGCGCTTCAACAGAGGTCGGCCATGTCCGCAACATTCCGCGATCCCGCGATGATCAATTGGCCGACCCTGCGACCCGCATGCCGGCGAGTGTTGGCGATATCGGGGCTACCAATGCGTTGCGTTGGTAAGAGAGTGAGTTTTCGTTGAAATCATCTCACAAGATTTTTGCGTCGCTGGCGAGTGCAGCCTTGCTGGCCGCACTGGTGGTGGTGACCTCTTTCTGGGCCTTTGGACAAATGGAGCAAGCCGCCGAGGCGCGCAAACGAGGCTCCAACATCTTGAATAGCGCGGATGACGTGTTTTCCGCCTTGAAGGACGCCGAAACCGGTCAGCGCGGTTTTTTACTGACGGGTGACGAAGCCTTTCTGGAGCAGTATCTGGCGGTGCAGGGCAGTATCGTCGGGCATTTGAAGAAATTACGTGAAGATACCCTTATCCCCGCCGCCCAGAATCACCTAGATGCCGTGGCGCCATTGATCAGTGCCAAATTGGCGGAATTGGCACAGGTCATCGAACTGCGTCGCAACCATGACGTGGCTGCCGCGCTCGCAATGGTAGCCAGCGGTCAGGGCAAACGCACCATGGATTCAATACGCGCCGAGATGAAGGGCTTCGTCCAGATCGAGGAAGGCGCGCGGAAGGTGCACGACGAGGAGTTCCAATCGAATCTGCGACTGCTATTTGTCGCCCTTGTTGGCGCCAGCCTGTTTACACTTCTATTGGCCGTTTCATTTGCCTTCCTCGTCCATCGCGAATCAAAGCAGCGGCTCAAGAATCTGGTGCATGTGCAAACAATGCGTTTGCTTGAGGTGGAAGCGCAGACGAACAAACAACTGCAACAGGCCAATGCCACGCTGCAGATCAGCGAGGAAAAGCTCGCCGTCACCCTCAACTGCATCGGCGACGCCGTGATCGCCACCGATGCCGAGGGACGCATGACGTTAATGAATCCGCTCGCGGAAGCGCTCACCGGCTGGACGCTCGCGGAAGCGACCGGGCACCCGGTCGATGAAGTGTTTCGCATCATCAACCAGGAAACCCGCGCACCTGCCACCATTCCGATCGCGCAGACCCTGGCCGATGGCACCATACAGGGCCTCGCCAACCACACGGTGCTAATAGCCCGCGATGGCAGCGAGTGCCCGATCGCCGATAGTTGCGCGCCCATTCGCGACCGCGACGGCCGGGTGGTCGGTGCGGTATTGATATTCCGCGACGTCACGAAGGAATATGCGGTGCAGCACGCGTTGCGCGACAGCGCCGCGCAGATTCAGGCCATCCTTAACACGGTGGCTGACGCCATCATCACCATTCGTGCCGGTGGCGGAATCATCGAAAAAGCCAACCCGGCGGTCGAACGAATGTTCGCTTACACCGAAGCAGAACTCATCGGACAGGATTTCAGCCGGCTGATACCTGAACTCAATCAGGACCAGCGCAATGATTCACTCGACTACTACCTGGCGAGCGATGAGGCGCGTGCCGTCGGGCTCGGACGCGAGGTCATGGGCCAGCGCAAGGACGGCAGTGTTTTTCCACTGGAAATTGCCGTCAGCGAAATGCAGCTGGGCGGCAAACGTTACTTCACCGGCATCTTGCGTGATATCACCACGCGCAAACAGGTTGAGGTGGAGCGTGCCTTCCTCAATCAGGCGCTTCAGGACAGGAACCTGGAGTTGCAAAGCGCAAAGTCCATGGCGGAAAAGGCCAATCTCGCCAAATCGGATTTCCTGTCCAACATGAGCCATGAGCTTCGCTCCCCGCTCAACGCGATCCTCGGTTTCGCCCAATTGATGGACTCCGATGCTCCGCCGCCCACGCCAACACAAAAGTCGAGCATCGACCAGATTCTTCAGGCGGGTTGGTACCTGCTGGAATTGATCAACGAGATTCTCGATCTGGCGGCGATTGAATCCGGCAGGCTGTCGCTATCGCTCGAGCCGGTGGCGCTGGCCGACGTCATGGGCGAATGTCACGCCATGATCGAACCGCAAGCGCAACGGCGCGGCGTCAAACTTGACTTTTCCCAAGTCGACACGCCTTGCTTTGTGCATGCCGATCGGACTCGGCTGAAGCAGGTACTCATCAACTTTCTGTCCAACGCGATCAAGTACAACCACCGGGACGGAACCGTCTCGATTGACTGCGTCATGATGACGCCGGCACGCATGCGCATCAGCATCCGCGATACCGGCTCGGGATTGGCCCCGGAAAAACTGGCGCAACTCTTTCAGCCGTTTAACCGGCTCGGGCAGGAAACCAGCGCCGAGGAGGGCACCGGCATTGGCCTGGTGATGAACAAGCGAATCGTCGAGCTGATGGGCGGCGTAATCGGGGTGGAAAGCACCGTCGGCACCGGAAGTGTGTTCTGGTTCGAGCTGGGCTCGGCGGCATTGCCCCGGCTGGCGGTCGATCATGCCAAGTCCGTCGCGATCGCGCCGGCACAAAGCCCGCCAGGAGCGCCCGTGCACACACTGCTTTATGTCGAGGACAACCCCGCCAACCTGAAATTGGTCGAGCAGCTCATTGCGCGCCGCTCCGATATGCGCCTGCTGACGGCGATTAGCGGCGAGCTCGGCGTCCAGTGCGCGCGCACCAACCAACCTGAGCTTATCCTGATGGACATCAATCTGCCGGGTATTAGCGGCATCGATGCGCTGAAAATTCTGCGCGAAGATCCGCGTACGGCGCACATTCCCGTGCTGGCGATCAGTGCCAATGCGATGCCAGGCGATATCCAGAAAGGTTTGCAGGCGGGATTCATCCGTTATCTCACCAAACCGATCAACGTCAATGAATTCATGGCCGCGCTGGATGTGGCGCTGGAATTCGCCGGGAAGAACTCTGGCAACCGCCAGGACACGTAGGTGCCGAACAGAAATAGACAGACGCCCCCACTTGACAAACACAAGCACTGGAGCGGCGTTTGGGACATTTTGCCGCTACAAGCCGCGCCAGTGCTTGTGTTTGCTGTCAAAGATGGCAGGGCCAGCCGAATTCACCGCATTACTCAATGCACCATGAATGGCACCACGAAATATCCCCACCATATGTACGGCAACGTACAGATACCAACAGGCGTCTCACTATGATGGCAATGGGCGCTCAATTCGTCTTTCATCATCAAACACAAATTGCCACGGTGCCTGCACGTGAAGCAATACGCTTCTTGCACAACCGGGGATGAACGGCCAGTCGGGTGAGTTGCTGCCCACGTCTCCGGCCTCGCGATACACCTGACGACTACGCGCACTAAAAGAGGTAGGCAATGCCCGCAACAACCCGCGATCCCGATCCCGCTCTTTCCAACCCTGCCGGCACCATGGCGGGCATGGCGGAGGCCATCACCGAGGTCCGGCGCCAGGAGGCGCTGTTGAAAACCGGCGCGTTGCAGAACGCGATTTTCAACAGCGTCAATTTCTCGAGCATCGCCACCGACGAGAAAGGTGTCATCCAGATCTTCAACGTTGGCGCGGAGCGCATGCTGGGCTATGCGGCCGCCGACGTGATGAACAAGATTACGCCCGCCGACATTTCGGACCCGCAGGAAGTCGTGGCCCGCGCGAAGGCGTTGAGTCTTGAACTATCCACGCCGATTCAGCCGGGCTTCGAGGCGCTGGTGTTCAAGGCCGCGCGCGGCATTGAAGACATTTACGAGCTGACCTACATCCGAAAGGACGGCAGCCGCTTCCCCGCCGTGGTGTCGGTCACGGCGCTGCGGGACGCGCAGGACGCCATCATCGGCTACCTGCTGATCGGTACCGACAACACCGCCCGCAAGCAGGCGGAGGAAGCGCTGCTCAAGGCCGGCGCGCTGCAGAGCGCGATTTTCAACAGCGCCAACTTTTCCAGTATCGCCACCGACGCCAAGGGCGTGATCCAGATTTTCAACGTTGGCGCGGAGCGAATGCTGGGCTACGCCGCCGCCGACGTGATGAACAAGATCACGCCCGCCGACATCTCCGACCCGCAGGAAGTGATCGCGCGCGCCAGCGCCCTGAGCGTAGAACTTTCAACACCGATCACGCCGGGCTTCGAGGCCTTGGTGTTCAAGGCTTCGCGCGGCATCGAGGATATTTACGAGCTGACCTACATCCGCAAGGATGGCAGCCGCTTCCCGGCGGTGGTGTCGGTCACGGCGCTGCGCGACGCGCAGGACGCCATCATCGGCTACCTGCTGATCGGCACCGACAACACCGCGCGCAAGCAGGCCGAAGAAGCGCTGCTCAAGGCCGGCGCCCTGCAGAGCGCGATTTTCAACAGCGCCAACTTCTCCAGCATCGCCACCGACGCCAAGGGCGTCATCCAGATCTTCAACGTCGGCGCGGAACGCATGCTGGGCTTTGCCGCCGCCGACGTGATGAACAAGATCACGCCGGCCGATATTTCTGATCCACAGGAAGTGATCGCGCGGGCCAAGGCATTGAGTGTTGAGCTGGGAACGCCGATTACGCCGGGCTTCGAGGCGCTGGTGTTCAAGGCTTCGCGCGGCATCGAGGACATTTACGAGCTGACCTACATCCGCAAGGACGGCAGCCGCTTTCCGGCGGTGGTCTCGGTCACGGCGCTGCGCGACGCCCAGGACGCCATCATCGGCTACCTGCTGATCGGTACCGACAACACCGCGCGCAAGCAGGCGGAAGAGGCTCTGCTCAAGGCCGGCGCCTTGCAGAGCGCGATTTTCAACAGCGCCAATTTCTCCAGCATCGCCACCGATGAGAAGGGCGTCATCCAGATCTTCAACGTCGGCGCCGAGCGCATGCTGGGCTACGCCGCCGCCGACGTGATGAACAAGATCACCCCGGCCGACATTTCGGATCCGCAGGAAGTGATCGCGCGCGCCAAGGCATTGAGTATTGAGCTCGGGACGCCAATCACGCCTGGCTTCGAGGCATTGGTGTTCAAGGCCTCGCGCGGGATTGAAGATATTTACGAACTGACCTACATCCGCAAGGACGGTAGCCGCTTTCCGGCCATCGTATCCGTCACGGCGCTGCGCGACGCGCAGGACGCCATCATCGGCTACCTGCTGATCGGCACCGACAACACCGCGCGCAAGCAGGTCGAAGCGGAACAGAAGCGGCTCGATCAGCGGCTGCGCGACCAGCAGTTTTACACACGCTCGCTCATCGAATCCAACATCGACGCGATCATGACCACCGATCCGTCAGGGCATCATCACCGACGTCAACAAGCAGATGGAGGCGCTCACCGGCTGCACGCGCGACGAGCTGATCGGGGCGCCGTTCAAGGGCTACTTCACCGACCCGGACCAGGCCGAGGCGAGCATCAAGCTGGTGCTGAGCAAAAAGAAGGTCACGGACTATGAACTCACCGCAAGGGCGAGGGACAGCAAGGAGACGGTGGTTTCCTTCAACGCGACCACGTTCTACGATCGCGACCGTCGGCTCCAGGGTGTATTCGCCGCCGCGCGCGACGTATCGGAACGCAAACTCCTCGACCAGGCCCTGCAGGAAACGAACGTTCAACTGGAGAATGCGAAGTTCGTGGCGGAAAAGGCCAACCTTGCCAAATCGGATTTTCTGTCCAGCATGAGCCACGAGTTGCGCTCACCGCTGAACGCGATCCTCGGTTTCGCCCAGCTGATGGATTCCGACACACCTCCGGCAACGCCCTCGCAGAAAGCGAGCATTGACCAGATTCTGCATGCGGGCTGGTATTTGCTGGAGCTGATCAACGAGATCCTCGATCTGGCCGTCATCGAGTCCGGAAAGCTGTCGCTGTCGGCAGAACCCGTGTCGCTGGAAGAGGTGATGTTTGAATGCCAGGCGATGATGGAGCCGCAAGGGCAAAAGCGCGGCATCAAACTGACCTTTCCCGGGTTCGACCATCCGAGTTTTGTGCATGCCGACCGGACCCGGCTGAAACAGGTGCTGATCAATCTGCTGTTCAACGCGGTCAAGTACAACCTTCCGGACGGAACGGTGGTAGTGGACTGCTCCGTGAGTACGCCGGCTCGCACACGGATCAGTGTCCGCGACTCCGGTGCCGGGTTAGCTCCCGAAAAATTGATGCAGCTGTTTCAGCCGTTCAACCGTCTCGGGCAAGAAAGCAGCACGGAGGAAGGCACCGGCATCGGCCTGGTTGTCAGCAAGCGGCTGGTTGAGTTGATGGGCGGCGTAATCGGCGTGGACAGCGCGGTCGGGAAGGGAAGCGTGTTCTGGTTTGAACTAAGCACGGCGACGGCGCCGCAACTTGTGGTGGAGAGAGCCCTGTCCACGACGGTTACCCCGCCGCGAATACCGCAGGATGCACCGCGACATACCCTGCTCTATGTCGAGGACAATCCGGCCAACCTGACGCTGGTCGAGCAACTCATCGCGCGCCGTCCCGAATTGCACCTGTTGACCGCCACGGATGGGAATCTGGGCATCGAGCTTGCGCGCGAACACCAGCCGGAGGTGATCCTGATGGACATCAACCTGCCCGGAATCAGCGGTATTCAGGCGTTGAAAATTCTGCGCGAGGATCCCCGTACCGCGCATATCCCGGTGCTGGCCATCAGCGCCAATGCCATGCCTGGTGACATCAAGAAGGGTTTGCAGGCAGGTTTTTTCCGCTATCTCACCAAGCCGATCAACGTCAACGAATTCATGGGTGCGCTGAATGTGGCGCTGGAATTCGCCGAAAAGAACGCCGCCCCGCACCAATAATCCGCGGTAACGCAAATGATCCGTCCCACCGACGTTCTCAACGCCAGAATCCTCATCGTCGATGATCAGGAGGCGAATGTCATGCTGCTGATCCACACGCTGCGCGGCGCCGGCTATGCTTGCGTCACGTCCACCATGGATCCCCGCGAGGTCTGCGCGCTTCACGCGCAGAACCGCTACGACCTGATCCTGCTCGACCTGCAGATGCCCGGCATGGATGGATTCGAGGTGATGGAAGGTCTGAAGGAGATTGAAACAGACGGGTATCTTCCGGTCCTGGTGCTTACCGCGCAGCCGCAACACAAACTGCGCGCACTGGACGCTGGCGCGAAGGATTTCATCAGCAAGCCATTCGACCTTGCCGAGGTGAAATTGCGCGTGCACAACATGCTGGAAGTTCGCCTGTTGCACCTGGAAACCAGAAATCTTTACGAGCGCGTTTTGTCGGAACAGAAAGTGTCGGAACTGCTCCTGTTGAATGTACTTCCCCGATCCATTGCCGACCGCCTGAAAGAACGCCCCGAAGTCACCGCCGATGGCTTGACCGAAGTGATTGCCGATACCTTTTCGGAGGTCACGGTATTGTTTGCGGACATCGTCGAGTTCACGAAATTTTCAGAAGGGGTGAGCGTCGAGGTCCTGCTCGGTGTACTAAACGACATTTTTTCCCGGTTTGACCGCATCGCCGATGAACGCGGCCTCGAGAAAATCAAGACCATCGGCGATTCCTATATGGTCGCCGCGGGAATACCGGTACCCGTGGCCGATCACACAAGCCGTGCGGCACACATGGCGCTGGACATGATGGACGCCATGGCCCGTTTCAATGCGGAAAACCCCTACAAGTTGACGGTGCGCATCGGCATGGACACCGGCTCCGCGGTGGCCGGTGTGATTGGCAAGCGCAAATTCCTGTACGACTTATGGGGCGATGTGGTCAATACCGCGAGCCGCATGGAATCTCACGGCGTGCCCGGAAGAATCCAGGTAACGGATGCCACGCGGCAACGGTTGGGTGAACCATTTGCGCTCACCGAGCGCGGCACGATCGACGTCAAGGGCAAGGGAATGATGCACACGTGGTTTCTGAATAGCCGATATGGCTAGTGTCGTACTTAACCAGGTGCGGCGGCCTTTTCACCCATTTGCTGCCGGCGGTATTCCTTGCGTTTCATCCCCAGGTATTCAGCGAGGTCCAATTCATGCAGCTGCCGGGGATAGCGCTCGCTCGCATTGAACCAGTCGTTGATGCGTTTCTCGAACTGCATGCCGTCCGGCGTGGGAGGTGCGCCCAGAAACGACTCAATGGCGAGGTAGTAGCGCATCGTATTGCGTTCCTGCTGCCCGCGCATGCCATCAATATATGTCGGCTGGCCGTCCGTCCCGGTACCCGATATCGAAAAGCCGACCTTGTTGCGCCCGGCAGTACCCAGATACGCCAGCATCGCCAGCTTTCCCGTCAGGCCAAATCCGTATGAATAGGAAAGACGCAGGAATGTCGTGCCATTTTCCACTGGTACCGCTTCGAGCAAAATGCGATAGTCGTGCGTACTCAGCGGGCCGGTATCGGCGCTTAACAGCACGCGCAGATAGTCGGGTTTCCGGTCGGTAAGCAGCCATGCAAAGGTGAGGCGATACGATTGGTCCAATGGCTGGTCGATTTTTTTCCCCACGTTCATCAGCAGATTCGTTCCCTGCTGTTCGCCCGCGATGCCGCAATACTTGGTATTCAAATGCAGGATGAGGATTTCGCACCAGCCCTGAGGGGCGGAAAGTGCCGCGCTTACTTTCTCGATGAGGAAGGTACGGGACCACGGCAAAAATATCGCCTTTCACGTCGTTGGACGTTTGGCTGGACTCAAGTATCAAGGGGCGATTAAAAACGTTCGTGGCCAGCTGGTCCCGCAATGCATCGTGGCGCGCGTGCATGGCCAACCCATTGCCGGTGCCCACGCTGGCGGCAGGTATCGCCGCGGCGGCCGTGAGACCGATCATGAGCCAGAAACCTATTGCCACCAGCATCAACAGAACACCAGGGGCCGCCGATGCGCGCTGGGGTTGCATCAAGTTTTCTTCCGTTCCGCTATTGACCATGTCTTGCCTATCCCGATAGAACTTCATTTCGCATTCCTAAAGCCAGTAGATCCAGATTCGCGCTGCTTGTTCCTTGACACGCATGACCAGCGAGCGATCACGCCATGATTCAAGCGTGATTTGTTCTGACTCGGCCAGGTCTTTGTCGAACATCGTATTCATCTGCGTGCCGAAATCCGGACTGAGTACAACCGCATTGATTTCGTCGTTATGCAGGAAACTCCGCCAATCGAGATTGGTTGACCCGATGGTCGACCATACGCCGTCGATCAGCGCGGTCTTGGCATGCAGCAGCAATTCACGCCGTTCAAAAATTTTCACGCCGGCACCAAGCAGCTCGCTGTAGAACGAGCGACCGGCGAAGTAAACCAGCGCCGAGTCTGATTTGCTGGGCAGGATAATCTTGACATCGACTCCGCGGCCCACTGCGTCCTTGAGCGCATCCATGATGTGCTTGTCCGGCGCAAAGTAGGCGTTGGTGAGGTATACCGATGTTTCCGCGCTGTTGATGGCCGAGACCAGGTGTTATACATCTGGCCGCCACCCGCGTCGGAGGAGCTGCCGATCGCACGAACCACTTCCTTGCCTTTTTGCATCGGTGGCGGAAAGTATTTCCTGTCTGGCAGGGCTTCCCCCTTCTGCTTGTTCCAGGTTTCCATGAACAGTTTCTGGAACTCGGCCACCACCGGGCCCTCCACCAGCAGATGGGTATCGCGCCACGGTGTCTTGATTTCCTTCTTGCCGTCCGGCGTGAGTTTTCCTGACGACCCGCTGGAGTAAACACTGCTGATGTTCACACCACCGAGAAACGCACTCTGACCGTCAACGATCAAAAGTTTCCGGTGGTCGCGCTGGTTTACTTGCCAGCCTTTCTTGCCCTCAAGCGGATTGATGGGATTGAATTCCAGTACCTTGATGCCACTGTCCTTGAGGCGCTGGAAGAATTCCCTGGGCGTATTCAGCGACCCGACGCTGTCATAGATCATCACAACCGGTACACCCTTATTCTGCTTCTCGATCAGCGCATCGGAGAATTTCTTGCCCATTTCATCGTCTTCGATGATGTAGGTTTCGATATTGATATTGTCCTTGGCAGCGGCGATGGTCTTGAACATGGCCGCGTAGGTTGACTCGCCGTCCTGAAAAAGCGTGGTCTTGTTGCTCACCATCAGGGGACTGCCGGCGATCGCCTCTTCAACGGCCAGATGGCGTTCGAAGATCCCGGTTTCCTCGCTACGATTGCTGAGGCCCGCCAGAATGGCTTTGCTCTGGCGGAACGACAAGGGACCGTGCGCGCCTTCCATTTTGGCGGCTTGCGTCGAGGACGGCAGCATGTCGGGCGACAATTGCGGTAGCGATGCGCAACCCGACAGGCCGGCAATCATTGCCGCAGGGGCCGCCATCGAAACGCGCAGCCAAGTGGACCACATCGACCACGTGGACGGATTGCAAACTACAGCTCGCACGGCTTTCTCCTGGTTCACAATTGAGTAACTGCATTGAGAATAGTGCGCAGGCTGGGCCGCGGATAGCGGCGAAACCCCGCAAGGCACGTCGGACGGCTCCTACAGGCAATTTGTCCGCATGTCTCTATTCAGCGGCGTTTTGCATGGCGAGACTCTCCGCGGGGGCCGGATGCGCGAAAAAAAATCGTAACATTTCACGTGTCGCGTCGGGCCCGCTGGGATCCGTGTATGAACCCTCGGCGTTGCCGCCAGACCACGCGTGTCCCGCGCCATGCAACTGCCAGTACTCGGCCGCAATGTGGCCCTGCACGTCGTGATGGGTGAAACGGGTGTAACGCTGTCCACGCGCCGACTCGCCATGCTCCATCTGTGGGTTATCCGCCAGCAATGCGGATATTTGGCGATCGCCTATATTGCCTGCCGCGTCCACCGCGCCCGCCATGGCCGAACGACCAAGCGCTGCCTCGATCACCTGCTCGCCATTTCGGGAGTGAACAGTATGGTCCAGATCACCGTGGAACACGATAGTAGGCATGGCCCCAACATTGGCCGCGACGGCGTTTGCAATTTCACTTCCTTCACTTCCATACGGCGCGGCGCTACCGCTTTTCATCGCCGAAAGCGCTTCAAATACATTGCTCGCCGCACCAGGCGCCAGTCCGGAGTGAACACCGGCGGCCGAAAATAGTTCCGGGTATGCCGTTGCGACGATTGCAGCCATGGCGCCGCCCGCCGACAGGCCGGCGATGTAGACGCGGCTTGGGTCGATATCATGTTCTTCAATCATCTGTTGCGTCATGCTGGCCAGCAACGCAGGTTCGCCACCGCCGCGCTGCTGATGTTCTCGCATGAACCAGTTCCAGCATCGCGATGCGTTGGCGAATGGCGATTGCTCCGGGTACAGCACGAAGAAGCCCTGCTCTCTCGCGCGGTCGTTCATGCCTGTGCCGCGGGCGAAATCATCGGGATCCTGATTGCAGCCGTGCAGCATGACGACCAATGGCAATTGACGACCGGCGTGGCCGGGCGGCGTGAAAAGCTTGTAGCGTCGTGTTTGCAAGAAGTATGTGTATACGCCATGCGTGAATTCGCCGGGTCCGATCCCGAACGTCACCCTGGGCTTCTCGTCAACAAGGGCAAGGGGCAATGGCGCTTGCTGCGCATCTGCCGGCCAATCGATCGGCGGCAATTCGACAAAGACCGGTGCCGCGGTGGTGGGTAGACTCATCTCTGTATCGAACGCCAGGTCGGTGGATTGCACGACGCTGGCAGGCGGGAACGCGCCCGATTCGATCCCCGCGCCGCCACCAATCAGTATTGTCGACTCTTGCCGCATCGGCGCAGTTGCAGCCCGTTCCGTGGCGTCGCCGGGCGTGTTGATGTTCGTCGTTGCAGCGCGGGTGACCGTCGCACCGGTCAGCACACGCCTGATTGCCAGGGTGGCTTTGCGAATCCAGTTCATCTCGGCGCATTCATCCCGGTGTGTTCATTGTTGCGTGATCAAGGCTGCGCGCTCACGCGCCAGATCACATTGCCGACGTCATCGGCCACCAGCAATGCGCCCCGCTTGTCTAGCGCCACACCGACCGGCCGGCCGAAGGCATTGCCGTCATCACTGAGAAATCCTGTCAGCACATCGACCGGCGTGTCACTGGAAGGCTTGCCGCTTTCGAAGGGCACGAAGATCACCTTGTAGCCGCTGTGCGGCCGGCGGTTCCACGAGCCATGCTGGCCGATGAACATGCCGTTGGCGAACATGCCGGGCAACGTAGTGCCCGTTGAAGCAGCCAGGCCCAGCGAGGCGGTATGCGGACCTAGCGCATAGTCCGGTACGATCGCGCTGGCCACCAGATCGGGCCGCCGGGGCGTCACCCGCTCGTCAATGTGCTGGCCAAAATAACTGTAGGGCCAACCGTAAAAACCGCCATCGCGTACCGACGTCATGTAGTCGGGAACCAGGTCGCTGCCGAGTTCGTCGCGCTCATTCACCACGGTCCACAGCGCGCCGCTGAAGGGTTCCCACGCAAGGCCATTCGGGTTGCGCAGGCCCGACGCAAAGACGTGATGCGTGCCGTTGGTGGTGTCCACCTCCCAGATGGCGGCGCGCCCGGCTTCCGCCGCCATGCCGCGTTCGCCCACGTTGCTGTTCGAGCCCACCGTCACGTAGAGCTTGGTGCCGTCCTTGTTCGCGATGAGATTTTTGGTCCAGTGATGGTTAATCGGTCCGGCGGGCAAGTCAACCACCTTGACACCGGGCACCGTGATACGAATGTCGCCGTTGGCATAGGGAAATCGCAGTATCGCATCGGAATTGGCCACATACAGGTCATTGCCGACGAGCGCCATGCCGAACGGTGAGTGCAGGCCATCGAGAAACACCGAGCGCTGGTCCGCCACGCCACCACCTTTGGTATCGCGCAATAGCGTGATACGGTTGGCGCTGGGCACCGCCGCGCCCGCTTTCTTCATCACAAGGCCCATCAACCAACCCTTCAACCCTTTCGTGTCTTCGGGTTTGGGCGGAGCATTGGCCTCGGCCACCAGCACATCGCCGTTGGGCAGCACTAACAGCCACCGCGGGTGGTTTAGCCCGCTGGCGAACGCAGCCACACTCGTGCCGGGCGCCGCCGATGGCTTCATGCCAGACGGCCAACCGATGGCGGGCGCGATATTTACGGTGGGAATCAGCGACCGCTGGGGAGGAGGCAGCGTGGGCTGCGGTCCGAAGCCGGCGGAGACAGGCAACGTGGCAACCTCGGCACAGGCAGTCAGCGCCAGCATCAGGAGGGCAAACAACGCCGCGAAGGAGCGTGTTTGCGCCCGCTTGACCATAACGCCTGTGCCTCCGCCCGTGCCTCGCGTCAAAGTCTTCCCATCAACAACAGGATGATCAGGATGATGACCACTAACCCCAATCCGCCGCTGGGTCCATAGCCCCAGCCCTTGCTATGTGGCCAGCTTGGAATAGCGCCGATCAGCATCAGGATCAGAATGATCAACAGTATGGTTCCTATGCCCATGTGTTTCTCCTTTAAGGGGTGGTGCTGTGAATGTGATTGGCTGACGTGAATGCCACTTTGACGACCCGCCAATCACGCGTGTGACACTTTCCGTGTGGCAACGACCAATTCTGACAGGGCGTGGGCGGTGCATGCGCCAGGTCAAAAACGGGTACGAAATTGAGCGGGTCCATGGTTGATCCAAAGAATGGAATGGAAGAAATTGTGCCGCTTTGAGTCAGCAAGCGACGTAGGAGATTTGCCGGATCTGCTGTAGGAATGACACTTGTGTGCACCGGTGGTCGACAACGCTCAAGGGAAGCACGTTTTCCGACGCACACTGACACCGATCAGCGCGCATTTAGCCCAAGCGTGAACGAACAATTGTTGGCGGCGGCAAATTCAGGTGGCCGGACTCGCGCATACCCTGCAACATTGCATACAGATGTTGTGTCACGCCAAGATCGTCGAAAGGGCGGTGGCGCAGTTCCGACAACAGGCAACTCGATTTTTGCGCGTTGGCGGCGAGGCAGGATATGGAGTTCATAGGGTGCTCATGGCAGAATTTGAGTACCCATGATGCTGGAGCGCGCGTACGCCGGATATCAGCAGCAACCGCATCCTGACGTAGGTGTGGGCCTTACAGCGTGCGCCCGAGGGGCACCGCGCTACTTGGTTCGCTTGCAGCGGGTTGCGCGGACAGGAATCTATCATCGTGCTGGGTATACGAAGCGTCATGCGCGTGATTTACCGCATCGCCCGCCAATTCGCTGGCAAATCCATGATTGACGTCACGGTGATGCGCTTCATCGGCGCGCACCACGAGCACCACATCGCGCAGCGTCGCCTCAGCAGGCAACTTCCAATAGCGCTTTGCAATGGCGGGGGCGGGAACGTTGGCCACGCGGCCCGCGTCGATTTCCGCAAGATACAGCGTATAGCTGAGGACCGCCTCTTCCTCGAAATAGCCGACGACACGGTGCGCCGTTCGTGACGAAACCAGATACAAGAGGAAGAAGCCGGCGTAGAAAATCCACTGCGCAAAAAGGACGACCAGTCGCTCAAACACCGTTGGCCTGGCGATCGCAACGAAGGTCATCAGGTGCATGCGCTCATTCTCGGCTTCTTCCATCAGGGTGCGGATCCAGCCTTCGTCATCGACCATGCGGCGCAGGCTGTTGAGATGCTGGATCGTCGCACCAACCATGCCGGGTACCGCCGCGACCGTTTCAAGGACAATCGCGCGGTGGCCGTAGCGTTTCGCAAACAAAAGGTCTGCGCCGAATCGAAGCAATTTGGTGACGGTGAGCGCAAATCGGTCGGAAAAACCTGTTGGTACATGATGCGGTCCTGGCTCATCGCGCTGCCCTTTTTCGCGGGTCAGGCGATCTGATTTTTCATCCACTTCGTAATTTGGCATTTGGCAATTTCCCGGTGAGCAGGATTCTCATCCTGTATTTGAAAGTGGAAAAACCAGCCGTCAGGCTGGCTTCTCGACGATTGCGCCCGCGTCAGGGTATGCGGCGCTCGATAACGATTTGCTCGACTTCAACGCGCCGATTCGGCTCCAGGCAGATGATGAGGTCAGAACGCTTCTTGTTCGTGCACGTGACAACCGGCGTGCTCTCGCCCTTGCCGACGGTATTCAAGCGACTTGCCGCAATACCCTTGGTGGTCAAATAACCCTTGACCGCATCGGCACGACGCTCGGACAGTTTCTGATTGTATTGTGGACTGCCGATACGATCGGTGTGGCCGGTAATGGTGACGTTGGTTACCTGGGCATTGCTGCTCATCACGTCGACCGTTTCATCCAGTTTGGGTTGCGGCATCCGCAGTACCGCGCTGTCGAACTCAAACAGCTCGGTTGACGACAGCGTATAGCGCTCGAAACGCGGCGGCGCGGGTGTCGGCACGGGTGTGGGCACAACGGGCGGCGGCGCCGGCACAACGGCGGTTTGCATCGGCACCACTGGAGTGGGCGCCAAGCTGACGGCGGGTGCCAGTGCCCTGCGCTTGCCAAAGGTGTAAGTCAAACCAACCGTAAGCGTATTAGTGTTGGCCCGATCAAATCCGAATTCGTTACCGCGCAGATAGCTGTGCGCGCGCCGCACATCGGCCTGCATGCCCCACTGTTCGCCGAAGGCATATTGGAAGCCAACGCCCGCGTTCACATAAGGCGACGTATCGTCGGCCCGGAAATTGCCGCGGTTAACCTTGTCGTATTCCGCGCCGGCGCCGACCAGCACAAACGGACGGAAACGCTCGCGCGAGAACATGTACAGAGCATCGACACCCAGGGTGTTCTGCTGATAGCGCGTGCCGGCGAAACGCTGGCGTGAATAGGTCGGCCCGAACTGAATATCCCAGGACGGTGAGATGGCCTTGCCGACACGCAGGCCCAAGCCCTCACCGTGATGATCGCTGCCGAACTTTGCGTCGGGATGACTCGCGCTGATGCTCGGCGCGACATACCAGGACGGATTGTAGGAAAGACCGGATGACCTGTCGTACCCGCTACTTTGCGCCATGGCGCCCGCGGATACCGCGCAGCCCAGCAACGCGACAGCGGTGGAGAATTTCTTCATTTTCTTGGTGTGCTTCATGTTGACCTCGGTTGGTGGAAAGTGATTGGAAAGCGCGTTACAGACATCGTGTTTGCATGATTCGGGATTTCAAGGCGCGCCCGTATCGGACAACGGGCACTAAGGAGGTAGGACATCTGCGCAATGGCGTGGCAAATCGGTTTGTGCACCTCCGCTCTTTTGTCCTTCGCCGAAACCCTGTAGTGCGGGTGAGGGTTTGCACCTACGCGCGTTAGCAGCCTCTATTGCTATCGTGAGCACATAGGTTTCCCACTTGCGCTTATGCATCGCGAAGCCGGACAAGGAGCGGCATCATGTGCACAAAATTTCTGCCCGTATCATGGCTTGCCCCGTTCCTGCTCGCCCTGGCGCTGATGGCAGCGGCAACGAATGCCATTGCCGAGGCGCCGCCGCGGAACAACATGCCCATCACCATCACCCCGGAGATGATCCAGCAAGCAGCAAAGGGCCTGCAGCCGGCAAAGGAACTGTCGCGCCGCGCACGTGCCGAGCACCAAACATACGACACGCCTGCCAGCGCAGCCATTGGACGCCAACAACCTTCAGGTGGGTGTGCCCGAAATAGCGGTTTGTTATGTTTTGACTATCGCACCGGGCGCGCGCTTTACAAGCCGATGCGCAAGTTGCTGCCGGACATCCCGGGCATGACCCCGCACAATCTCTCGATTCGGCGCAACAGGGTCGTGGCGGAGTACACCTTCAAGTAACGCGATCCGTGGGAGTAGTCGTGCGAGAGGTGCGGATGTCTGTACCGCTCACATCGGAAATTCATGGCTAGTCGTCGCAGCAAGCGTACCCACACGAAAATTCGATGGACGGGTCCCGGCATACACTGTGCGCCGCCGCACAGACCTGTACGTACACGGTCGTGGAGCATGCAGGCATCCTCACCGCATAATTGCCGCAAACACTTCCATGCCCCCCATTCACGAACCAATGCAGGCATATGAAAATCGATCAAGGTAAAGAGCTGCCAAATGACAACGCGCCCGCCAAGGCGCTGACGAAAGTGCTGGGTCAAAGCGAACGCGTCAAGGACCTGGTGGAAGAGTGTGCCGTGGAGCTCTCGACAGTCAATCTGGATCTCAAGCAGGAGCTCGCGGACGGCGAACGCCTGCCCGGCATTGAAATTGCCCTCGAAAAAAGCGAGGTCATTGAAGACAAGGTGCAAGTCGCGTCCGACGAACTGGCGGTGGTGAATCTGGCGCTGGCCGCCGAGATCACCGAACGCCACGACCTCGAACGTCAATTGGCCGAGGTGACCGAACAGAAAGACGCGGCCTGGCACGCGGCCTTCCACGATGAGTTGACGGGGTTGCCGAATCGCGCCCTGTTCAATGATCGCCTGGAACATGCTCTCGCGCAGGCAACGCGCCACGGCTGGAATCTGGCCGTGATGTTCGTGGATCTGGACAAATTCAAGGAAGTCAATGATTCGTACGGGCATGCGGTCGGCGACAGCGTCCTGCAAACGATTGCAGGACGCCTGAAGGAACATACTCGCCGTGCGGACACGATGAGCCGCATGGGCGGCGACGAGTTCCTGTACCTGCTCATGGAGACGGGAGACGTGCGGGATGTTACACAGGTCGCCGAGAAGATCATCAAGTCAATTCAGGTTCCTTGCGACGTCATTGCCGGTGAGGGTACTGTCAGCCCGAGCGTCAGGGCCAGTATTGGAATTGCGATCTTCCCGCGGGACGGCACCACGGTGGAGGCGTTGATTGAGCGCGCGGATACGGCGATGTACCAGGCCAAACAGGATCAGACGGGATACGCATTTGCGCAGTGACGCCGCGACGCCGCGACCATGAACTGGCCACGGCACGCGGACTGAATTGCTCCGCATGCAACCCGCACTTACCCTGCCAGCACTTCGTCCGTCCACACCCTGAAGCTCGCCAGTTTATTCGGGCCAAACGTGGTGCTGATTGCGACGTCGCTCGCGTCGCGGCCGCGTGCGATCAACACCCGGCCGATGCGCGGCGTGTTATTGCGCGCGTCGAAGGTGTACCAGCAGCCATCAAGATACGCCTCAAACCACGCGGCGAAGTCCATCGTGCCATAGGGTGGGGGCATGCCGATATCACCGAGGTAGCCGGTGCAGTAACGTGCCGGAATATTCATGCACCGGCAGAACGCCACTGCCAGGTGCGCATAGTCGCGACACACGCCGGTTCTGTCGTAATAGGCCTCAAGCGCTGAACGCGTCATGCGCGCATTTTCATACCCGAAGGTGATATGCCGGTGGACATAATCGCAGATCGCCTGGACGCGGTCCCATCCATTTGGTGTTTGCCCAAACAGATTCCACGCAATTTCGGACAGGCGATCGGTTTCGCAATACCGGCTGCCGAGCAGGAACAGCAAGGTTTCCTCGGGCAAGTCCGGCACCGGAATCTGTTTTGCCTGAGGCATGACCACGTCGGGGATGCCGCTATCGTTGAGGATCGCATCCGCCGAGACGCGTGTGCGGCCTTCCGGCGCCACGATGCGTGTACACCAATTGCCGAAGCTGTCGCGATAGCCCGATCTAGGCACCCGAGGATCAATCATCAACTCGTCGCTACCGACGAGGTCGGAGACCCGTGTCGAGTGGACGTTCAGATTCAGAATCATGGGCGTGGGCTGCGGGCAGTCATAAATCATTTCAAAGCCAACACGTATTTGCATCATGAGTCTCCTGAATCTGGCGGTGAGGATCGCGCGTGGCCGGCAATGTAACGGGTGAAAATATCGTTAGTGTGAAAGATGTCGATCGTCACGGTCGCCTACCAGGCAAGTTCGGGCAAGTGCCGAAACACCTGGCGTGTCCCTTCACCCCACTCGCGGCTGAGGGCGGTGAAATAGGCGTCTCCATGGTCGAAGCGGCGACGCTTCCGCACTTCAAGGGAATCCAGTTCGTAGCAAATAAGGTCGATCGGCATGCCCACCGACAAGTTGCTGCGCATGGTCGAATCGAATGACACCAGCACGCACTTCACGGCGTCCGCAAGGAGTGTGGCGCGCGAAATAACGCGGTCGATAATCGGCTTGCCATACTTGGTTTCACCGGTCTGCAAATAAGGGGTATCGATGCCGGCCTCGATGAAATTTCCCTCGGCATAGATGCGGAACAGCCGCATTGGCTCGCCGCGGATCTGTCCACCGACGATAAACGAGGCATTGAAACTGATCTCGCTGCGCTCGAGGTATTCACCATCGCGCCGCTCGATATCGCGCATCGCGTCCGCGACCAGCATCGCGACGTCGAACATTGTCTGTGCGCTCCACAGGTTCGGCGGCGAGTCGCTGGCCGCGCAACGCTGGTTCAACACGCCAATCACGGCCTGTGTGCCGGCGAGATTGCCGGAACTCAGCAATACGATGACGCGATCGCCCGGACGCTCGAATACCGTCATCTTGCAGAACTTGGCAATATTGTCCACGCCGGCGTTGGTACGCGAGTCCGAGGCGAAAACAATCCCGCTTTCAAGCATTACGCCAATGCAGTAGGTCATGCGTGACGCCTTTTGTCCAATCGACACCCTTCTTGATGACGCGGTTTTGCTCTGCCTGACCGCGGGGCAAGTCCATGGTTTGCCGCCAAAACGGATTGCACCCCGACGCGTCGGGTGTGGAAGTCGATCATTCGACCCGTAGCGGGAAAGTAAGTACTTGTACCGCTTTTATAGGTGATGTGCTGTGCGGTGGCGTACACAACGGCCATGCAGTGGTTCCGGGTGCCTCACAAGGCGGGACGTTTCCAGCAGTCGTGCTGCGCGGAAGTTCTCGACAGCCAAACTCACCATCTGGCGGGCTTTCCAGACGATTAACGCCTGAAACGCCGCGCCAGTTCTAGTGTTTTACTTTTGATCTCGGCCAGATGCGCACGGTAATGTGTTTGTCCTACACGCGCGCGGAACGCGCGCCTACAAACGCGTTTGGAAGGGCCTGTTAGGCTGAGCCAGGTCCATTTGCCGCGAGTGCACGAAGCACCGATTTCCACTTGTCCATGTCTTCAATCACTACACGATCACCGTCGTCTCGCCTCACCGTCACGTTGGACGAAGGCCGCGCCGCGTTAGCCGGCAGCCTCGATGCCGCGACCACGGCAGACGCTCGGCGCACCTTCTCGACCGCCGCCAGTACCGGCAAGCATCGCATCGATCTCTCCGCCCTGACCGCGCTCGACACGGCAGGCGCGCTGTTGCTCTGCGCGTGGCAGGAGCGTGGCGACACATTGGTCGGCCTCAGCGCGGAACATCGCAAGCTCGTCAAGCTCATCGCCGGTCTGGACCGCGCGCCGCCTGACGTGACGCGTCGCGTCAATGCCCTGCGTACATTCATCATCGGCCTCGGCCGCGCGGGTGCGGCAACGCTGCGTGACCTCGTCGAATTTGTCGATTTCACGGGTCGCGCCGCCGCGTCGATCGGCCAATTGCTGCGGCACCCGGCCAGCGTGCGGATGCCGGCAATCGCGCACCACATCATGGAGACCGGCGTGAAGGCGTTGCCGATCGTGGGACTGCTGGCGGTGATGATCAGCATTGTCATCGCTTATCAGGGTGTCGCGCAGTTGCGGCCCTATGGCGGGCAGGATCTCACCATCAATCTGGTGTCGGTGTCGGTGCTGCGCGAGATGGCGGTGCTGATCACGGCCATTCTGGTTGCCGGGCGCTCGGGCGCGGCGTTTGCCGCCGAGATCGGCGTGATGCAGGCGGGCGAAGAGATCGACGCATTGAAAGTCATGGGCCTCGACCCGATGCAACTGCTGGTCGCGCCGCGTCTGATTGCGCTCTTCCTCACATTGCCGTTGCTGACTTTCTTCGCGGATGCCATGGGCCTGCTCGGCGGCGCGGTGATTTCGTACACATTGCTCGATGTCTCGTTCGCACAATATCTGCCGCGGGTACGCGAAGCCATCGACAGCAGCGACCTGTTCGCCGGCCTGATCAAGGCGCCGGTGTTTGCAGTGATCATCACCGTGGTCGGCTGCATGCACGGCCTCAAGGTCACGGGTTCGGCCGAGAGCGTCGGGGTGGAAACCACGCGTGCAGTGGTGAAATCCATTTTCCTGGTCATCGTGCTGGACGCCCTGTTCTCGATCTTCTTCGAGAAGGTCGGAATATGAAGAACGCGAACGGGAATGGCCACATCATGTCCGCGCGCGGCATCGTCAATCGCTTTGGCAAGCAGACGGTACACGACAAGCTTGATCTCGATATCGTGGCCGGCGAAGTGCTCGGCATCGCCGGCGGATCGGGTTCCGGAAAATCAGTGTTGCTGCGCACGCTGGCCGGGTTGCACACGCCGCAGGCGGGCAAGGTACTGGCGGGTGGGCGGACGGTGGAGAGTCTGTTGCCCGCGGAACGCGCAGCCTTCATGGGCATGCTGTTCCAGCAGGGCGCGCTTTTCACCTCGCTGACTGTCGCAGAAAACGTCATGCTGCCGATGCGTGAACATACGCTGCTGACAGAGATCGAACAAGAAGCGCTGGCCGCGGTGAAACTTGCGCTCGCCGGGCTTGATGCCGACGCCCGCGCGAAATTTCCGTCTGCCCTTTCCGGTGGCATGATCAAGCGTGCCGCGCTGGCCCGTGCATTGGCGCTCGATCCACGCGTGCTACTGCTGGACGAGCCCACTTCCGGTCTCGACCCGACGGCTGCCGACGGCATCGATCAACTCATCCGGCTATTGAACGAAACGCTGGGAGTGACTGTGGTCGTGGTGACCCACGATCTCAATACCCTGTTCAGCGTCTGCGATCGGGTGGCGGTGCTGGCCGATGGAAAAATCACCGTGGATACACCGGCAAGAATGTTGCGCGCCAAACAGCCGGGGGTTCACGCGTTCCTGTCGGGCGCGCGCGTGACCGCCGCGAAAGCAGCGATGGCCTCAAGAACCGCCGCAGTTACACCGGCGCCAATGTTGGCGAAGGTGGCAAAGGCTGAACGCGCCGCCACCGCCAACGTAAAGCGATAGGTACAAAGGATACAAAGGATACAAAGGACAACATATGGAAACGGATAAACGCTATTTCATCGCGGGACTATTCATCATCTTGCTGGCAGCCGGTATCGCGACGGCTTTCGTCTGGCTGGCCGGTTCAGAGCGGCGCGATGATGTGCGTTACGACGTCCGCTTCACCGAATCCGTGAGCGGCCTGGCACTGGGCGAGTCGGTCAAGTACCGTGGCGTCGACGTGGGCAACGTCAAGTCGATGGTGCTGGATCCGGCCGACCCGCGACTGGTCCTGGTCAATGTCAGCGTCCGCAAGGATGCGCCGGTCAAGACCGATACCCGGGCGACGCTCAAACTGAAAGGTGTCACCGGCGCCATGTTCATTGAACTCAATGGCGGAAATCCCAAAGCCGAATTGCTGCTCGCCACCACCCCAGCGGGAGAGGTGCCGGTCATCGCGTCGGAAAAGAGCAGCCTTGCCACCGTGGTCGATCAGTTGCCCCGCGTGGTCGAGAAATTCTCGGCCATCGAAGACCAGGCGAAGAAGGTGTTGAACGATGTCAGCGGGTTTACCAGCAAGGTGAAAGACAACCCTTCACTCTTGCTGCGCCGGCCGGAAAAGGACAAGCAGCCAGCAAGCGGCGAGGTGAAGAACTAGCGCGGAAGTTTCGCCGGGCACGGGGCGCGCCGCGGGCACAGGCACCGGGGCGCCTGATCCGTAGCGCGAGCGTGGTCAGGCAAAGTGCGGTGCGTGGGGAATATTTGTTGCGGGCCGGATCGCCCACGGGCCGGGTATTGGCAATGGCATTGGCAGGGATACCCGCGGGGTCTCAGGCACAGCCTGCGGCGCATGGTAATACAAGCTGCCGTTGGCGGTCGAGACCGCCTTTTGCATGCTCGCCGCAGGTTCGAATTCCGCTTCGTCGCGGGAGATCATTTCGATTCCCAACACGGGCCGCGCGCATCGTATATTGCCGAACAGTGTCGCAAATGAAACGTCCGCGGCATCGCGACCCGTGCCGATGCGAATCAGGCCCATCACGGGCGTCATGCCGGTTGCGTCAAACAGATACCAGCGCTGGCCGAGAAACACTTCGACGTAGGCGTGAAAATCGGTGGGGCCAAGCGCGGGGTCCGCGCCGTAGTCGACGCCCGTGACGTAGCGCGCCGGTATATTCAGTGCACGGCAAATGGCGATCATCAGATGCGCGTAGTCACGGCAAACGCCCACCCGCGAATCAAAAGTTTGCAGCGCGCAGGTGGTCGCATCGGACGCACCGGACTTGAAGCGAACATGCTGCGTGACCCATTCGCAAATCGCCGCGACACGTCCGTAACCTGGCGGGATATTGCCAAACATCGCCATGGCGAGACTGCGCATTTTGTCGGACGGGCAGTAGCGGCTGGGCAGAACATATGGAAGCACTTCTGACGGCAACGTACGAATCGATCGCTCTTCGATCGTCGCGGGATCGCCAAAGACGTGATCGAGTTCGACACTGCCGCGGTAGCGAACCGTCAGCGGTCCGCCATCGGTATACATCCGATTGATGCGATTGGCGGTCATGGGATCGGTGAACGCGTACGACGGCGTGGCGCCTTCCACCGTCAACGTTTCATGCAGCACCCGCTGCGAGCGTGTCCGCGCGGCACAGATGTTAAACACGAAATCGCATGGGCCTTGCGCTTCGTACTGCAACTTGACTTGATACTCCATGCGAACCATTTTTAGCTCCGTCTTCCTTGGGGTGGGTTACCGATGCGCGACCGGGACTTTTTGCAAAATCTTCTGCCACGCACGTGCCGGACGGTCACCGGCACATCGGGCTAAATGGGGTTTTAAGCGTGAGCAGCGTCCGCGTCGAATTCAAAAGACGGGGCCGGTTCTTCTTTCGTGGCTTCTTCCATGGCGACTATCGAGGTGATCGCAAATCCAACCAGCGCAACGCCAGCGGCGATCTTCCCGCACAGGGCGAGGATGGGAATCACATCGATCATGAATCCCAGCAGGACGGCGAGGAACGTAATTGCGGCGAAGACTGCGGCGAGTGGTTTCATTTTTGCATCCCTTTATCGGGTGCCCCGCGTACTCTGCGTACGATGGCACCGCCGTTTGCTTACGCGATCAATTGTTCGACAAGGCCATCTTAGGACGCGTGCGGGTCGCGCGTTATCGGACAAGCGAGTGACGTGATGTAGGACGATTGCGGACGTGGCCAACACAGCTCGGCCACTGACTGATGTCGGTCGCCTTTTGTGTTACGGGGGCGAGCTTTCGGGTCGCAGGCCAGGATGATCCATCGATACGCTTGTCAGCATTTGTCTGACAGCGCATTCGGCAAATGTCCGAAGCGCTGACGCAATCCGGGCCTATAAACTTCACTGACGGTCGCGATTCATGGACACGGACTTGAGGTGAGGACACTTCGCGCCGTTTGTGTTTCGCTGTCCTTTGCAGCGGAAGCTGCGGTGTATAGTCAAATTGCTCGCCACCGCGCGGCTTGGCTGCGCATAAGCCTTATTCCCGCTCCCCGTCATTTCCTGCCATACGTTTGCAACGTTCTTTTCCGCCACCCAACAAGGTTCCCACTCATGCTACGCCGCCTGTTTGACGCCCTCTACGAAAAACTGCTGTCACGTCTGGGTCTGGCACTACTGGCGCTGGCGTTACTTGTCAACCTCGCCGCCTTGCTGGCGGTGGACCGCGGGATTGCCAAACTCGAGGAAGCGCGGGGATGGGCCGAGCATTCGCGCGATCTGATGACGGAGATCCTGAGTGTGCAATCGCTTTTGTACAGCGACGAGAGCGCGCAACGGGGGTTCCTGTACACGCAGCGGGAAGACTACCTGGAACGGCTAAACGACAACGATGGCCAGATCACCTCGAAACTCGCCCGGTTGCGCGAACAAACCGCGGACAACCCTGCTCAACAAAAGCGGGTCGAGCATGTGCTTGCGTTGGCGAACGCAAGAATCAACCTGCAAAACGAAACCATCGCCGTTCAGCATATGGGACGCCGGGATGCCGCGCTTGCCCTGGTGAACAGCGATCGGGGCAAGAAAATGATGGAGGAGATCGCGCGAGAAATCTCGCTCTTTCTGGTCGAGGAAGACAAGTTGCGTGTGCACCGAACGCGCGATGGCGCCGACATCCAGCTGGCGGTGCGCTGGGGCTTTGCAGTGATCCTCTTCATCAACGCCTTGATGATATTGGCGAGTTCAGTGACCATCATGCGCGGCATGGCCCGCGAGGCGGTTCGAGATAAAGCGGACCTGGTGCAGCAGGGTGAGCGCGAGGCGGCGGAGGTCGTGCGGCACGATGAGCGCGAGGCGGCAGAGGTGGTGCGAAGCGATGAACGCGAGGCGGCGGAAGCGGCTATGCGAGAGGGCGAGCGCGAGGCGGCAGAGGTGGTGCGGCAAAGCGAACGCCGGGCAGTGTCCGTCGCCGAGGCAGAGCTGCGCACCACGGAGCTGCGCGCGCTATCCGTGCATCTGCTGCGTGTGCAGGAAGATGAGCGCCGCACGATTGCCCGCGACCTGCATGACGAACTCGGCGGCACCTTGTCCGCCATCAAGATGGACATCATCATGGGCCGCGACGCAGCCGCCAAGCGCAGCGATGAAAAATCAGTCGCCCGCCTGCAGCGGGCGCTCGTGTCCATCGATAGCGCCGTTAAATTCATTCGCCGCCTCATTGAGAATTTGCGGCCGACCCTGCTCGACAATCTTGGTTTCGAAGCCGCGTTGCGTTCGATGACCGAGCAGTTTTCCGAGCGTGCCGGTTGTGAGTGCGTGATTTCGCTGCCGGAGGGCGAGCTGGAACTGACTTCCGCGCAGTCCACGGCCCTGTATCGCATTTGCCAGGAAGCGCTGACCAATGTCATGAAGTACGCCAAGGCCAAACACGTGACGATCGCGCTGGCGCGCAATGGCTCGCACTGGACGCTGCTTCTCGGTGACGATGGCGTTGGCCTTGACGCCACCAAGCAGCATCGCGCCATCTCGCACGGTTTACTTGGCATGCGCGAACGCATCGTCGCACTCGGCGGGTCGTTCGATATCCGCGGCGACGCAGGATGCGGGACCACGCTCACCGCGACCTTTCCGCTGGTGGACAGCACGCCCAACGCGGCCGTCATGGATCGCCGGAAATCGGCGTCTCTCGGCGACCATCCGGAGGGCTGAAAGCCACCAAAACTCCAGCACTGGCGCGGCGTTTCAAGCACAAATGGCGGAAACGCCGCGCCAGCGCTGGAGTTTGCCCGTGACTGCATGGCTGCCGGACTGCATATCGCGTCCGCAATAGTCCTACATCAAATCAGATGCTCGTCCGATAACGGCGCCTGACATCACGCCTTACGATGGCTGCATGGACTCATCCATCCGCAAGGGCACAACATGAAGAACATGCAGTATCTGGCGATCTTCGCTGGCATCACGCTGTTCGCTGCGATTGCGGCGCTGGTGATCACGGCAGACCCCATGGTTACGCTGATCGGGAAACTGGTCGTTGCAGTGTCATTGATGGAATTGGCCGCTGCCGCGACGGCGTACCTGATGGACAACGGATTCGATGCCCAGGCCATGGGCAAGGAAGAAATGGACTGGTACTAGCGCCGTGGCGCCGGCACTGCCTCGTCACACGAACCACATTCGGGCATGGCCTGCCGGTTGACCGGCAGCCTCCGAATCGACATCAACCCACCAAGGATGAATCAAGATGAAGCAACTCACCATTTCCGCGATGATCGCAACGACCCTGATGCTGGGCGCTTGCGCGACGCGCGGTGACAGCAGCCCCAACTACACCCGCCACGTTTCGCAACGCAGTGTCCAGTATGGCTATGTGGAAGACGTGGGCTATGGAGAAGGCCGCGGCGGTAGCACGGGTGGTGGCGCCATCGTCGGCGGCATCATCGGCGGCGTACTCGGACATCAAGTCGGTAGTGGTCGCGGAAATACCGCGGCAACCGTTGTCGGTGCGGCGGGCGGCGCCGTGATCGGCAATGAAGTCGAAAAGAATCAGAACACCGGCGATCGCATCATCGTGCGGGTACGCCTCGACAACGGCACCCAGGTGACTTACTCGCAGGACGGCCCGCGCGATTTTCGCAACGGTGATCGTGTGCGCATCGAAGATGGACGCGTGTTTCGTGGCTAGTCAACCGTGACCGTCGCGAGTCAATCGGACGCAACGAATTTTCAATCGGGCAAAAGCCCACTTACACACTTACCAAAGGAGTCTGCCATGAACTGGGATCAAATCGAAGGCAACTGGAAACAAATGAAGGGCAAAGTGAAAGAACAGTGGGGCAAGCTCACTGACGATCAGCTCGATGTCATCGCCGGCAAGCGTGACCAACTCGTTGGCACGATCCAGGAACAATACGGCTACACCAAGGAACGTACCGAAGAGGAACTCGACCGCTGGGCGAAGGATCACAAGTCGGCCAATCCTGAGCGGCCGTCCAAGCATTAAGCAATTCGTAATATAGCCGCCGGTCATTTTGGCCGTATCGTGCCGAGGCCGGCTGCACAAACGCTCTTTTCAGAACGTGCAACACATTTGCACGATCTGTTTGTACATCCCCCAATTTAAGGAAATCTCATGAACATGAAACCCGTCAACACCCTGCTCGCCATCGCGCTCTGCGCGACCGGTATGACCGCATATGCCGCCATCACCAAGGAAGAACACAAGGCCGCCACACAAAGCGCCGAAATGTCATACAAGAACGCGAAAGCCGCCTGCGCGTCGCTGGCCGGCAATGCCAAGGACGTGTGCGTCGCCGAAGCCAAGGTTCAAATGGCTTACGCCGTCGCGAAAACCGACGGCGAATTCAAGAACACCCCGAAGGCAATATATGACGGTCGCAAAGATGTCGCGACCGCCGAATACGATCTCGCCAAGACCAAGTGCGATGCCCTCGCCGGCAATGCCAAGGATGTCTGCATCAAGGAAGCGAAAGCGGTTGAAGTCCGTGCCCAGGCAGATGCCAAGGCCGGTACAAAAATCAGCGAAGCCCGCGCCGACGCATCCGACGCAAAGAGTACTGCCAACTACAAGGTCGCCATTGAAAAGTGCGACACCTTCAGTGGCGATACCAAGGAATCTTGCGTGAAAGACGCGAAATTGCGTTTCAACAAGTAGTTCCGGCCAGTTTGTCTCCCTGTGAGGCCTTAATCGGCCTCATCTTTGGCGAGCCCTTGGGGGCTCGCCATTTTTTTATGGCCACCACGCATTCGGGCCGTAAAAAGCCGCGACGATGCGCGGCCTGGATCCAAATCGCCATGGATGCTTATTTGTGTTTCTGTGCACTGCTTTCGATTTTTCTCCCGCGCGTTCGATATCCTTGCCCGCGCCTTCCATGGTGTTGCAGCCGGTGGTGAATACGGCAATGCTGGCAAGGCTGCACAGGGTAGCCAAGGTGAGGATGAGCTTCTTCATGGTAGTTCTCCGATCTGTGTGATTGATAAAGAGGGTTGACAAAGGGGGGTTGCGAACTTGCCCCTTATATTGCATCGGTGCGCGGATGCGTCCTATCAGTGCATATCCCAACCGTCTGTCAGGCAAACGCCGACATCCAGGCGGGTCAAGTAGCGGATTCGTCCTACGCACGAATCGGCTCTGTGGCCATTACGCGTGAACGTACCGCCATGCATACTGGCGCAATGTAGCGTCTCGACACATCGTCTCAACGCAAATGCCTCAACACACTGTCAGGAGCAGATCATGAATAGCTGTTTTCATCCCCGTTCGGCAATCGTTGCAATGATCCTCGGAGCTTTCCTGATCGCCTCGGGTTGCAGTAAATACACGGAGTCAGGCCAGACCGTCGGGCAGAAGCTCGATAGCGCCATCGACAAGACCAACGCCAGCATCGTCGCCGCGGGCGACAAGGTTGAAAAAAAGGTGGATCAGGCTGGTGCTGCCGTCGCGGGCGTGGGTGAGTCGATTTCCAGTAGTACTGGCGCGGCCTTCGACAAAGCCGGCAACGCGGTTTTCACCAAGGTTGACCAGGTCGGTACGATTGTTGACGATTCGGCCATTACGGCATCCATCAAGGCTGACCTGCTGAAGGATCCCGGACTGAGCGCGCTCGGTATTGAGGTCAACACCGTCAAGGCTGAAGTAACGCTGAAGGGGGAAGTATCCACAGACATTCGCAAACAGCGCGCCGAAGGAATTGCCAGTCACATCGTCGGCCTGACCAAGGTCGTCAACCTGCTGAAAGTAAGTGGCACCTAGCGCGCAGTGCCGGCTGCGCATTGATCGCACCATCGCCGCAATCCTTCTTGTATCTGCGCAACATAGAATGCACGTGCCTTCTCACGCATCGCAGCCAGATATTTGCCCTGCGTGCTTTTCGCTTCTCCTGGCAACTTGGTGTTCGAATTTTCTTAGTACGGCCGCTGAATTTTATGGCTGCACGTGCAGCCGCGCCTGGCCAGGGCGCTATTAATGATGGCGTAGTTCAGGATCACTCTGTACTGTACTTCGGCGCTCAAGGTACTGACGAGTACGGCGGGCTCAAACCGAAGAAGTCCCGAAACAGGGGGCGTCAGCGAGCTCTTCGGCGTTGGTGGCCAGGCCGTCCCCCCTACCGCGGCGGACGGGCTGAGCGCGAGCTTGGTGCGCAAATTGCCCAGAAAGCGCACTCGGCATCATCCTGCACGCCATCGGCGTCACACACCACGGCGAGTTTATGGGCGGGGCCTTTCATTTCCGCTGTGGTCAGCGCCGCCACCGCACCTTACTTCCGCGTCGCCGCGAACACTGTTATCACCATCTGCAAGAGCGGCCATGCGCGCGATGGTATTGATGCCTTGCTGATCCGGATTGGTCATTTTGTGGGGCCCTGGCACGGAGTGGCATCGTGCGTACAGGTTTGCTGGACATCATGCGCGGATCTACCCGGTCCGATTAAAGGGAAGTTCAGAAATTCCAGCGCGTTCACAAACGCTGTCGCGAACGGAGGTTCAATGATGGGCCCTTCCCGATTTTTCCCCAGTCAATAGTAGGCGAGTGCCTACACGCATCTCGGTGTTCACCCCACAGATTCGGCAAGCGAAAAATGCGGAAATAGCATCATGCGCAATCGGCTTCGCCAACGCAAAGGTGTTACCGGTGTTTTCCACCCTGAAAAAGGTGCAACCATGAATCGTTTTGCTTCAAGTCAAGCACGGAATATTCCCGCCGCCCTGCTGGTGATGGCGCTTTTGGCGGCGACCAGCATCGCGCACGCCGCACCCGCGAGCGCGCCTGCGAGCCCATCCACGAACGATGAAGAATCGCTGGAAAAAGGGGCGGTCGCGGACGTTAAACCCCCACAAAAGTATCAGACCGCCATCCGCGAAGCCGGTGGCGCTTTCAAGGAGGCACTGCGCGAGTGCGCCCAGGCCAGCGACGGTGATCGCCTCGTGTGCGCTGCGGAGGTGCGAGCAACGTACGACCGTGAGATGGCGCAGGCGAAGTTGCTTTTTCGCGGCCGGGAGCTCTTGCAGGCTTGCGTTCGCGGTTAGCGATCGAAATCCAAATTTATGATGTCATCAATACTTAATGGGACTGGAACCAACCATGAACCTGACTAGACAAATCCGCTGCCTCATTCTGTTTGGGGCGTTGATTACACCGGCAATTGGCAGCATGGCACAACAGCTTTCCGTGTTGCCGCAAACCCTTTTGAGCCGCGACACCGTGGCCAGGCTTCGTGTGACGACGGTAACCCCATTTGCGCTCGGACGCGAGTCAGTGACGATGGTGAACAACAAATTGACCGTGACAATGCGTTCATTCGACAATGCGCCCGACGCCGGCCCCGCGCCGCCCGCGGACGACGTTTCCACGACTTCTGCCGATGTGGTCCTCGGCAGATTTCCGCAAGGCAGTTACACCGTTGACGTACTATTCCTGGATCGCAAGACGGCGATGTTCTCGCCTGTGGGTACGGCACAATTTACTGTCGCTGAAGACATCCCTGCCCGCATGTCCGGTTTCCCCGCATATGACTTCACCGACCTGTGGTGGAACCCGGCTGAATCAGGCTGGGGCATCAGCCTGCACGCCAAACGTAATACGCTATTTGCCGCCTGGTTTGTATACGACGCAACGGGCAAGCCGACTTGGTACACCCTGCAAATGGGTAGCTGGCAAACACCGAACCGATATAGCGGCTGGATCTTTGCAACCCGCGCGGCCCCCAACAGTGGCGTGGGGCCGATGTCTTCCCTCACTGTTGCCGAAGTGGGCAGCGGTACGCTCACTTTCAACAGCTACGATCAGGCGGACTTTACGTACACTGTCGACGGAGTCTTGAACTTCAAGAACATCATGCGAGAGGCGTTCTAGCCAAGCCTGTCGTATTTGCCAAGGCCGGGCAGAGATTCATGGAAATCGGCAATTGCCCAGCCATTCGCGACCCGATTTCGCCGACATTTTTCGCCCCGAACCGCTGACCATCCGCCATTTGGATCAGCGCTTCCCCGGCAAATGAAGTACCGGGTTCACTACCCTTCCCGCCATTCCTGCCATTCCGATCAGACAAGCGAGCAAGCGAAATCGCGATCCATCCTTGCGATTTCGGCCTGTTCTGATTGCCGATAGCGCGCCACCAAAAACCCTATTCTGCGCGCGCCTCTCCGGCCAAAAAAGCCTGAAACTCCGCGCCAGCATTGGACTTTCGTATTCCCCACACATATCCCGACGTTTCCCACTTTGCTATAATTTGAGTTTGCTGCACCGCCGCAACCTGCTCCACCTCTTCCACCTCTTTCTTCCCACAGGATTCTCCATGGCCAAAATCAAAGTCAAAAACCCCATTGTTGAAATGGACGGCGACGAGATGACCCGCATCATCTGGCAGATGATTCGTGAAAAACTCATCCTTCCGTACCTCGACGTCGATCTCAAATATTTCGACCTGGGCATGGAGCATCGCGACGCGACCGACGATAAAGTGACTGTCGATTCGGCGATGGCGACCTTGAAATATGGCGTCGCGGTGAAATGCGCGACCATCACTCCCGATGAGGCGCGCGTCAAGGAATTCAATCTGAAGCAGATGTGGAAAAGCCCGAACGGTACCATCCGCAACATTCTCGATGGCACGATTTTCCGTGAGCCGATTATTTGCAAAAACGTGCCGCGACTGGTAAGCCACTGGGACAAGCCCGTTGTCGTGGCCCGTCATGGGTTTGGCGACCAGTATCGCGCCACCGATTTTCAATTCCCCGGTCCAGGCACCCTGACAATGTCATTCAAGCCGGCAGACGGCAGCCCGTCCATTGAGCGCGAAGTGTTCAAGTCACCCGGCGCCGGAATTGCTTTGGCGATGTATAACCTTGATGACTCCATCAAGGGCTTTGCCCGTGCCTGCCTGACCTACGGCCTCGAACGCAACTATTCGGTTTATCTTTCGACCAAGAACACTATCCTGAAAGTGTACGACGGCCGTTTCAAGAATCTTTTCCAGGAAATCTACGACGCGGAATTCGCCGGCAAATATGAAGCCGCCAAATTGACGTATGAACATCGCCTGATCGACGACATGGTCGCCGCCAACATGAAGTGGACCGGTGGCTACTTGTGGGCCTGCAAGAATTATGACGGTGATGTGCAATCCGATACCGTTGCGCAAGGCTACGGATCGCTGGGCCTGATGACGTCGGTATTGATGTCGCCGGACGGCAAGACCGTGGAAGCCGAGGCGGCACACGGCACTGTCACGCGGCACTACCGCATGCATCAGCAGGGAAAACCGACCTCGACCAATCCGATCGCGTCCATCTACGCTTGGACGCGCGGCCTGATTTTCCGCGGCAAGATGGACAGCACGCCGGAAGTGGTGAAATTTGCCGAGTTGCTGGAGAAGGTCTGCGTGGATGTTGTGGAATCGGGCCGGATGACCAAGGATTTGGCAATTCTGATTCGTCCTGATCACCCGTACCTTACGACCGAAGAGTTTCTCGGGGCAGTCGATTCCGAGCTCAAGGGCCGCATGCATTAAACGTATCGTTGCTTGAAGACCCGTGGACGGCTTTGTGGAGAAATTCGCAAAGCCGTTTTCATTGAAAAGGATGAAATGACGGAAACTATTTTCGTTTGGGCGATTCGAAGCGTATTCGAATCTGGTTCAACAAAATCATCGGGAGCGCAGTATGAAAAGGCAAATTTTGACGGCAATACTCACCGTGCTGGCCGCATCTTCAAGCGTTGCCTTCGCCGCTGCATCGGTTGGACAACCCGCCCCGGCTTTCACAATGGCCGATCTCAATGGGAAGCAGGTGAAACTGGCTGATTTCAGGGGCAAGCACGTGGTTCTGGAATGGCACAACCCGCATTGTCCCTTCGTGATGAAGCACTACGACAGCGGAAACATGCCTGGTTTGCAAAGCAAATATGACGGCCAGGACATAGTGTGGTTGTCGATAAACTCCACGCATCCCGGCCATCAGGACTACGAAAGCGCCGACAAACTCAAGCGCTATCTGGCTGAAAAAAAAGCCTCACCCGATGCCTACCTGATTGACGCCGACGGCAAGACCGGAATGGAGTACGCCGCCAAGACCACGCCGCACATGTATGTGATCAATCCGGCGGGCATGCTGGTCTACGCAGGCGCCATCGACGACAAACGCTCCACGAGTATCGACGACATTAAAACCGCGCGGAATTACCTGGTTGCCGCCGTGGACGAATCGAAAGCCGGAAAACCAGTTTCAACGGCAACGACCCAGCCATACGGATGCAGTGTCAAGTACCGCTGACATGGCGAAGCAAGGGACGGTATTGCATCCGACACTAATACCCCACCGGAAGATTCTCATTCAGGATCGTGATGGACTTGCGCTGTACCGCGATGTAACCCTGTTCGGTTAGCGACTTCAAGGTACGGTTGACCATTTCTCGTGAGGCACCAATCATGCCGGCCAGATCCTTCTGCGTGAATTGTTTGCCCACGACGCGATGACCGTGGGACATGATGGCCAACTCCAGCAACGTGCGTGAGACACGGCTGGAGATATTCATCAGCGCGAGCGTCCCGATCTGGCGGTCAGCATGCCGCAGACGCGCAGCCATGCTGGCCATTACCTTGCGCGCAACGTCAGGCGATTGTTCAATGGCTTTCGCAAAACTCTCGTAGGACAGGGTATGCAAATGCGTGCGCTCCAGCGCTTCCACGTTGGCGGTACGCGGCCGCATATCGAACATCGAAATCTCGCCGAAGAATTCGCCTGCTCCAAGGGTGCTCACAATGACTTCCCGGTCCGTATCCGGCATATCGGTCAGGTAGACCTTTACCTGGCCGGCGAGGATGATAAAAATGGTTTCGGCAACTTCATCCTGGCGAAGTATTATTTCTCCCTTCTCGACCGTACGCATGGTCATGTGCGCGCCAATGCGGTCAAGTTGCGCGGGCGTGAGATTGCTGAACAGGGGAATGACGTTTAGCACGGGGCCTTGAGGATTCGTTCGACGGAATGTTCGACGGACTTGTTCGACAACAAGCGGGAATTACGACATTTAGTATGAAGCAGGCAAGCGGGCCAAACTGTGAACTTGCTCACACTATTGCCTGGTCACGCCGTCATTTTGTGCCGGGCAGCCAGCGTGCCGCGATTTGTTTGATGATATGCAGTCGCTGATGAAAAAAATGATCCGCACCAGGCACCACCACGACAGGGATATTACGCGGACGCGCCCAGTCGAGTGAGTCGATCAGTGGAACGGTGTCGTCCTGTTCGCCATGAATAATCAACGTACTTTCTGGTATGGTGCCGCTCGCGGGCGGGTCTTGCCACTGGGTAATGCGCTTGAGCGACGGTGCCACGAGGATCATCTCCACCGCCTTGACTCCCGCGCTGGCGGCGAGCGTTATCGCGCCGCCAAAGGAAAACCCGGAGAGCCACAAAGGCAGCCCGGGATTGAGCGCGCACGCATGCCGGATGACCATCAGCATGTCGTCAGTCTCGCCACGCCCCTCATCATGCGTACCCTCAGTCCTGCCGACACCGCGAAAATTGAACCGCCATGTCGCCGCACCGGCGTCCGTGCATGCGCGTGCCATGCTGGTGACAACCTTGTTGTCCATGGTGCCCCCAAACAGGGGATGCGGATGGGCGACCACCGCGACGGCACACAATCTGGCCGCCTCCGGAATATTTGCTGCGACTTCGATGGTGCCTGCGCTGCCGGCAATCAGGGATTTTGAAACGTGCACGGGACGTGTCATTATCGAGAGATTATATTTTCAGCCGTTCAACTATGCGGCCATTCTGCAAGTGTTCGGAGACGATCTCGTCGATATCAGTCTTGTCGACATAGGTGTACCAGACATCATCGGGATACACCACTATTACCGGCCCCTCCGAACATCGATCGAGACAGCCGGATGAATTGATACGCACCTTTCCTTGTCCATTCATCTTCAGTTTCTTGATGCAATCTTTTGCATATCCGCGCACACCTTCCGCGTCGTGCTGATTGCAGCATTGGCTTCCGTCTTTGCGCTGATTCACACAAAAAAATACGTGGTGCTTGTAGTAGCCCATCATCGTTTCCAAAAAGGGGAAGTCAACATTATCTATTGGGATTCGCGGTGTTTCACGAAAATCCATGCCGCCAGCAGAAATGCAAGGAGTGGCCAGATTTCGTGGATCCAGCGCGTCAGGCTGGCAAAACTGATCAAGTGTCCATGCGGCCAGTTGAGCAATCGCATTGTTTCATCGAAGGCACCGTAAATGCTCGTCATCTTCGCCATCAGTCCGCCGGCGAAAATGAATAGCGTCGCGCAAAAAGCCCGCCATCGATAGCCCAGGCGTGAAAAATAGGCGAAAAGTAACAATCCACCACTGAGTCCGATCACCGTGGCCGGCGCCAGCCAACCTACCATTTGCGGCGCTTTCAACATCAACGATGCGGTGGACACCTTGGTAAACAAGCCCAGCGCAAGAATCAGCACCACGTTCAGGATCACGCGTTTGCCGGGCTGAAGCCATAACGACAGGAAGAGCGCAAATCCACATACATTCAGGGTAATCCCCACGGCCTGTGGCAACAGTATCAGTGGATCATATGGCGTCTGCGCGGTTGCCACGTCGAATGGATTTGCAATGTGACCTGCTTCAAAAAATGGGATGACCGGATTCAATTGTGCAAAAAACCACGCCCCGAGCAGCAGCAGGCCCCAACTGCATGCGTCACCTCGCGCAAAGTGACGATACCGCCAGCGCAAGACCCTGGCCAATTGCGCCCGCCCCCATCGGCTGACCAGAATGCTGGCACCCATAAATGTACCGGCGGCATTGGCGATGAGATCCAGCGGTGATGCCACGCGTACGGGCAACATCGTCTGCAGGCTCTCCATCGTGGCCGATAACACAAACCCCGCAAGGACGGTCCATGCCAGGACCCTGAGGGGTTCATCGGTTCGGTCACGCCAGCGCGGTGTACGCATTTGCATCGCCGCGAGCATGCCGCCAAAGGGCAGATAGGCAAGTACATTCAGCGCCACGTCGAACCCGTTCAGGTAACGTGGCCATACAAACAGGCCGAACGACTCTGGTGTTCGCCAGCCGAAAAAGGGATTCAGGCTGGCATAGATGATGGCCATCGTGTATACGGCCAACGCTCCGCGGCCGACCCGGTTCCCGGCGTTGGCTATCGAGGGTTCTGTGGCGGATACATTGCCAATGATCGGTGACGACATGTTGAAATTGTCGCCCAATTCTCGGTTGCCGGGCGGAAGTTTAGCGGTGGCTATGCCGTGATTAAGCCGTGGTCAAGCGATCACCAAGCGTCTGCTGGTTTCAGCTCGCGCAGATAGCGCTCGGCGTTCGCGACGTAATGTTGCGATATCCAGCGGATCATTTTTACTTCATCGTCCTGAAGCTGGCGGATGACCCGGCCCGGCGAACCGAGCACCAATGAACGATCGGGGATCACTTTGCCTTCGGGAACCAGGGAATTCGCGCCGATCAGGCATTCGCGGCCAATGACGGCGCGATTCAGCACGACGGCTTTGATGCCGATGAGCGAGCCTTCTTTCACCGTACAGCCATGCAACATCGCCAAATGGCCGACGCTCACGTCATTTTCCAGCAGCAGCGGTACGCCTTCATCCGAGTGCAATACCGAACCATCCTGGATGTTGACGTTTTCACCCAGTGTGATGCGGTCGTTATCACCGCGAATTACCACGCTCCACCAGACGCTGGTATTTTTGCCCAGCACCACGTTTCCCACCACCGCCGCATTGGCGGCGATGTAATTGTTGCCCTGGAGTTGCGGCGTGAAGGCGCCAAGAGAATAAATCATGTTTTCCTCAAACAATAACGAATCTGGTACTTCGTTGCGGACCGCGCTAGCCTTAGCCAGAGAATTGACATCTCACCTGGCATATCAAAAATAGGAATATGTAAACGCAAGCACTGGCGCGCCTCTTCAGGCATTTATCGCCTGTAAAGCCCGCCGATGCTAGAGTTTCACCTTTTATTGAATATTTCTGCTACCGGCCCTGCCCGCGATTCGCACTTGCGCCGCGAATCAACGTGCCAACACCTTCGCTGGTCAGCACCTCCAGCAGCAATGCATGTGGTACACGACCATCGATGATATGTGCCGTCTTCACGCCATTCTTCACGGCATCGAGCGCGCAATCCACTTTCGGCAACATTCCGCCGGAAATGGTGCCATCCGCAATGAGTTCGGCCACCTTGGCCGCCGTCAGGCCGGTGAGGATCTTGCCTTTTTTGTCCAGCACACCCGCGGTGTTGGTAAGCAGGATGAGTTTTTCGGCCTGCAATGCGATCGCTATTTTGCCCGCGACAATATCGGCATTGATGTTGTATGCCGTCCCCTTCTCGTCAACGCCGAGCGGGGCAATAACCGGAATGAAATCTTCGGTATCGAGCAGGTCGATGATGCCGGTATCGATCTTCACGACCTCGCCAACAAGGCCAAGGTCAATTTTCTTGCGCTTGTCTTCCTTCGATGGAATGGTCATCTTGCGGGCGTGGATGAAGTTGCCGTCCTTGCCCGTCAGGCCGACCGCCTTGCCGCCCGCCTTGTTGATGAGGGTAACGATTTCCTGATTGACCAGTCCACCCAGCACCATTTCCACGACGTCGAGCGTTTCGTCGTCAGTGACACGCATTCCCTGAATGAATTGTCCCTGCTTGCCGATTTTCTCGAGGATACGGTTGATCTGCGGCCCGCCGCCGTGTACCACGACCGGGTTCATGCCAATCAGTTTCAGGAGCGTGATGTCTTCGGCGAAATCTTCCTGCAACGATGTCTCCGTCATCGCGTTGCCACCGTACTTGATGACGATGTTTTTATCCCAGAAACGCTGGATATACGGCAGCGCCTCGACCAGTACGTCAGCTTTCTGTGCGGCCGACAACCGCGGATGCGCGATCGCCGCGGCCGCGTGCGCGACGGCCTTCCTGGCCGCAGCGGGAGGCTTCGATTCCTTGGGGGTTTTGGCCGCCGATTTGGCAACGGATTTTTTGGGCATGATGTGGAGGCTCCTTGGGAAAATGTGGAGAAGTTTTTCTTAATGAATCTAGCGAACTTCGGTACGGGCTTCACGCGATAGCAGGCGCTTGACGGTTTCGCGCGGGTTGGCGTTTTCAAACAATACCGCATTCACGGCAGCGGTGATCGGCATGTCGACTTGATGCGACACCGCAAGCTTCAGCGCGGTCTGCGCGGAGTTCACGCCCTCGGCGACATGGCCGAGTTCGGCGAGAATGACATCGAGCGTCTTGCCTTCCGCGAGTTTGATGCCCACCGTGCGATTGCGTGAAAGATCGCCGGTCGCCGTGAGTACAAGGTCGCCCAGCCCGGTCAGCCCCATGAAGGTTTCCGCCTTGCCGCCCATTGCCACACCGAGTCGCACCATCTCGGCAAGTCCGCGCGTGATAAGCGCGGCGCGCGCATTCGTCCCAAGTTTCATCCCGTCACAAATGCCGGCCGCAATCGCCATCACATTCTTGAGCGCACCGCCCAGTTCAACACCTATCAGGTCATCGCTCGAGTAAATTCGCAACGCCGGGCCATTCAGTTCTGCTGCCATGCTTTGCGCAAAGGCGAAATCATTCGCGGCCAGCGTCAGCGCACACGGCAGGCCCCGGGCGACTTCCAACGCGAAACTTGGGCCGCTTAGCGCGCCATACAGGGTACCCGGCGGCATCAGTTCGGCGACGATCTCATGGGGAAGTTTTCCGCTCGCCCTGTCAAAACCCTTGCATGCCCACAGAATCGGTGCATGGGCGGGTTTCGCGAGAGTCAATACTTCTGTCAGGCTACCCGTGGGAGTGACAATCAGGACGAGATCCACGCCCGATAACGCCGCCGCCAATTGTGGGACGATATTCAGAGTTTCGGGTAGCGCCACATCGGGGAGATAGCGGCGATTGCGGCGTTCACGCGCGAGCACCTCCAACTGCGCGGGATCACGGCCCCAAAGCGATACGGCATGCCGGCCGGAAAATGAAATGGCCAATGCCGTACCCCACGCGCCAGCCCCCAGCACAGCAATCTTCACCGCACGCGCACCACGTCAGCCGCCCCAGACTTGAACGCTGCGCACAAACCCACTCTGGCCATCGCGATGACGGACGGGTATCCAGCCATCGGCAGCGGGGCCGGTCAATTCCAGCAGAACGCTGCGTTGCGCTTCAAATACCACTAACGCAGCGAGGGAAGGTTTCGCGCGAATTTCGGCGGATTTTGCCGTGACCTGCACGTAGCGCCTGTCGCCGAGCGCCCCATTTTCCACCCAGCCAATGGCGCCGTCCGCATCGCGGACCTTGGTCCATTTATCCAGTTTGACGAGTACTTCCAGCGGATAGTGGCGCGACAGCACGAATATCTTGTCGGCTTTATTGGAGAGACCGTCATAGAGGATCGCAGGCTTGTCCCCAATGGCGATATAGAGCGCGGCAGCCGTGGCTGCCACTGGCGGCGGCATGACGGGCGCCTGGGCAAACATCTCCGTTGGTACCAAACAAAACGCCGCCAAGCATGTGGCGGCGCTTCGAATTGTCATGAATGTGCTCATGACGATATTGTGCATCAATTGCAGCGAATCAGCCTGATACGCGGGCCGAATTTGTCAACCTAGTGCGTAACGGCAGGCGCAACGGCAGGCGTCGCCGGGGCTCCGGCGGCTTGCTGCGCCTCGTGCTGTTTTTGCGCCTGATAGAGCGCTTCAAAATTCACCGGGTTCAGCAATACGGGCGGGAAACCGGCGCGTACGATGGCATCAGACACCGTCTCACGAACATACGGGTACAGGATGTTCGGATTGCCAATTCCGAGAATCGGATCAAGGTCGGAATCCGGCACATTGCGAATCGCGAAAATGCCGGCCTGATTGGCTTCGACCAGGAACATGGTTTTTTCGCCTATCTTTGCGGTAACCGTCAGCGTCAGTTCGGTCTGGAACACGCCTTCATCGACTTTCATCGAAGTATGGTGAAGTTGCACATCGACGTTCGGCGCTTCACGCTCCAGGAAAATCTGCGGCGCATTGGGAATTTCCAGCGACAGGTCTTTAACGTATATTTTTTCGATGGAATAAACGGGCTGGTTCTGTTCGGTTGCGTCAGTCATCTCTTTTCCTTGGTAAGTTTTCTTCTAACTGGTAACGGGTGATTCAAGAAACTATGCGGCCAACAAAGGGACGAGGCCGCCTGCCCGGTCCAGCGCTGACAGGTCATCAAAACCGCCCACATGTTTTTCGCCAATGTAAATCTGTGGCACGGTACGGCGGCCGGTCTTCTCCATCATTTCATCGCGCTTCACCGGATCGAGGTCAATGCGAATTTTCTCGATGTCCGTCACGCCTTTCGATGCAAGCAATCGCTCGGCCATCTGGCAGTACGGGCACACCCCTGTCGAGTACATGGTGACTTTGGCCATGGTAGTTATTTTTCGACCGGCAGGCTGGCCTGCTGCCATGCACCGAAGCCACCGGCAAGTTGATAGACGTCCGCAAATCCGCGCTGCTTCAGGAGGCGCGCCGCCGAACCCGAGCGATTGGTGGTTCGGCAGGTAACAATTACCGGCTTGTCTTTGAACTTGTTGATCTCGTCCAGGCGCTTATCGATTTCCGCGAGCGGAATATTCTTCGATTTGGGGATGCGTCCCCCGTTAAACTCACTATTGTCCCGAACATCAAGTACCAGCGCATTGCCGGTGTTCATGAGGCGCGTTGCTTCCAATGTACCGATTTCCCGTGAGCCGCCCATCATTTTGCCGATTGTCGGCCAGACCAGCATCACGCCACTCAGGATGAATAGCAGCACCAGCATGATATTTTGTGAAATGAATTCGTACATGAACCGCAATTCTGAAAGTGGCGAAGATTGTGAACGGCGGCGCAGGAAATGGCGCCGCATAAAGCGTTCGTCGAAAACCTGATATTTTACCAACAAGTTGTCGCAAAATCCCCGTTTTTCCGCAATTTCCACCCAGCGAAGAAATGCGGGATAAATTCCTTGAAATCAACCCCTAAGCACTTATCCCATGAAAAAACTCGTTTTGATGCGCCACGGCGAAAGCGCCTGGAATCTGGACAACCGCTTCACCGGCTGGACAGATATTGATTTGACTGAAAAAGGTATTCAAGAGGCCATCCATGCAGGGCGGCTGCTCAAACAGGAACGGCTGGACTTTGATCTGGCCTACACCTCTCTGTTGACTCGCGCCATCCGCACGCTATGGATCGCACAGGAGGAGCTCGACCGGCGCTGGATCCCGGTGGTCAAGCATTGGCGTCTCAACGAGCGGCACTATGGAGCCCTGCAGGGCCTCAACAAAGCCGAAACCGCCGCCAAGTTTGGTGAACAACAAGTTCTTGCCTGGCGGCGAAGCTACGATGTTCCACCTCCGGCCTTGTCCACTGACGACGACCGCCATCCCTCAAAAGACTTGCGATATGCATCGCTGCTGCCGGAAGAATTACCATTGACCGAATGCCTCAAGGATACGGTTAACCGCGTCGTGCCCTATTGGCAAATGGAAATTGCGCCGCAGATTCGCGCCGGCCGGAATGTCATCGTCGCGGCGCATGGGAACAGTCTGCGCGCACTCATCAAGCACCTCGATCATGTTTCGGACGAACAAATTGTGGGACTCAATATTCCGACGGCGGTGCCGCTCGTGTATGAGCTGACCGACGAACTCAAACCGATGCGCAGTTACTACCTGGGAGATCAGGCAGAAGTTGCGAAAGCACAGGCGGCCGTGGCCGCCCAGGGGCGCGCGTCAGGTGTGGCAGGCAAAACTTGAGCGTCATCGGCATGTCGGGATGAATATTTCCCGCCGCCGGAATGGCTGATATCAAACCAATCGACGTGCAGCAGGGCAATGTTTCGATCCGGAAGATCGGGGCGACCCTTGCGTTTGCGCTCGCCTTTGTATCCGGCGTCGCGCAAGCAGACAAGCAGCAGGAACTGCGACAACTGCGTGAACGCATCCAAAAGCTCCAAAGCGATCTCGTCAAAAGCGAAGAATCGCGTTCCGAAGCGGCGGACGCACTAAAAACCTCGGAAAAAGCAATCAGCGAGGTAAATCGAAATCTGGTGGCGTTGGGCCTCGAGCAAGCACAGATTTCGCAAAGCCTGGCAGACCTGAATCGGCGCATCGAGGGCATACGCGCGGATGCGGCACAGCAACAGGAGTTGCTTGATCGCATGGTTCGTCACCAGTACATGCATGGCAACACCGACGGACTTCGCCTTCTGCTTGAGGGCAAGGATGTCTCGGAGGTCGAGCGGCAGATGCACTATTTCGGCTATGTCTCAAAAATGCGTGCGGTGCTGATCGGCCGGCTGAGAAAAAGCGCCGCCAGCCTGGCAGAGCTTGAGCTTGCGACCCGTCAGAAGCAGCAAGATCTGGCGGCCAACGCAAACGAACAGCGGAAGGCCCGCGGCACACTGCAGGCTGAACGCCTGGCAAGGCAAAAGATGTTTGTACGTATCAAGGCAGACATATCCAAGGGACGCCGCGAGATCGGGCGCCTTAAACGGGATGAAGATCGCTTGGGCAAGTTGATCGAACAACTGGCCAAAGCTATTGCCAGGAATCGCGAGGAACGACGGAACGACGGCAAGCCGGGCGGCATTCCGCGCAAAGGTGAGGCCGTTGAAAACGTGGCCGATGGCTCATTCGCAGGGCGCGCCTTTCAGACATTGAAGGGCAAATTAAAGTTGCCGGTGCGAGGGGAACTTCGGGGACGCTTTGGCAGCCCAAGGGAGGATGGCGGCGTAACATGGAAAGGTCTGTTCATCAAGGCTGATAACGGGCATGCCGTGCATGCCGTCGCCGATGGGCAGGTGGTGTACGCGGATTGGCTGCGGGGATTTGGCAATTTGCTGATTGTCGATCACGGCAGTGGCTACATGAGTTTGTATGGCAACAACGAAAGCCTGCTGAAAAATGTCGGTGATGCGACGCAAAGCGGTGAAACCGTCGCGTCCGTCGGCTCTTCGGGCGGCGCTTTGGAATCGGGTGTATATTTTGAATTACGCCATGAAGGCAAGCCATTTGACCCGATGAGGTGGGTCGGAAAATAGGCGGTGCCGTGCGTTTTTCGTTGGCAAGCATGTAAACCATTGAGGTCAGGATGAGCAACACGTTGAGCAATCGTATGAAAGCGGCGGGACTGGTCGGCATGGGTGGTATTGCCGGGGTGCTGCTCAGCCTCAATTTTTCGGCCGTGGCCGAGCGGCAAAGCACGACGCTAAACCTGCCTATCGAGGAAGTTCGCATGCTGTCGGAGGTGTTCGGACGCATCAAGAGCGACTACGTTGAAGCGGTGGACGACAAGCGGCTGATCAAGGAAGCCATCAACGGCATGTTGACGGGCCTGGATCCGCATTCGGCGTTTCTTGATGCAGACGCCTACAAAGAAATGCAAACCACCACTACCGGCACGTTCGGTGGCCTTGGTATCGAAGTGGGCGTGGAAGATGGTTTTGTCAAGGTCATTTCACCCATTGATGATACCCCTGCATATCGGGCGGGAATCAAATCCGGTGACTTCATCATTAAAGTCGATGAGACCAGTTTGCGAGGGCTTTCATTGACGGAGGCGGTCAAGCGCATGCGCGGCGAGGCTGGAACCGAAGCCGTCCTGACAATCCTGCGTCGCGGCGAAGCCAAGGAATTGGTGTTCAACGTCAAGCGAGCCAAGATTGAAATTCAGAGCGTACGTTCGCGCACTCTGGACCCCGGATATGCAGTAATTCGCCTTACCCAATTTGAAGAGGCAACCGGTGAAAAACTGGTCCGCGCAGTCAATGATGTGTACAAACAAAATGGTGGCAGCCTCAAGGGTCTGATACTTGATTTGCGCAACGATCCGGGTGGATTGCTCAATGCCGCCGTTGCGGTGTCCGCCGCTTTCCTGCCAAAGGACGCACTAGTGGTGTACACCGACGGTCGTGTTGAGGACGCAAAGATGCGACTGCATGCGCGCAAGGAAAATTATCTGCGTAATGCGAGTCGCGAGGACTATCTTGCAAAGCTGCCATTGTCCATCAAGAATGTACCGCTGATCGTGCTCGTGAACAACGGTACGGCGTCAGCGTCGGAAATCGTTGCGGGTGCGCTGCAGGATCACAAGCGCGCGAGCGTGATGGGTTCGCAAACTTTCGGCAAAGGCTCAGTCCAGACGATTCTGCCTCTGGGGAACAATAGTGCAATCAAGCTGACGACGGCGCGGTACTACACGCCCAATGGCCGTTCAATACAGGCCAAGGGTATTGCGCCAGACGTTGCCGTGGATGATGGGTCGCAGCGTATGTCCATGCGAGAAGCCGATCTTGAGCGTCACTTGGTGGGTGACGACGAAAAGAAAGCAGCTGACGCGTTGAAAACAAAGTTGGAAAAGCTAAACATGCCACCGGACATTGTTCCGCCGGACAAGAACCTGAAGAACATGCCAATCAGCGGCCTTCCTGGCGCGGACGGCAAAACAGCCGGCGCGAGTGTCAATGCCGCTGTTATAAAGGGCTCAAAATCTTCGGCCCCAGAGGCTGAACAGAAGCCGGTTGAATACACCGCGCTAAATGGCAGCGATGGAAAGCCAATCGACTTTGTCCTTCAGCAGGCACTCAATCAATTGAAGGGGCTGCCAGTTGCGTCGAGTCCGCGTGCACTCGTCGCCAACGCAGGCAATGCGGTGACGAAGGCCGTGCCAAAGGCAATCGAACCCAAGAAGTGATCATGCCGTGGCGCTGCTGTCGCCGCCTTCTGTGGGGACACGAGGTGAGGTGGTGCCTTTGAACGACAATGACCTCCTGCGGTACAGCCGACATATCCTGCTAAACGAGTTCGGCGTGGAAGGGCAGCAGAAGCTGGCGGAATCCCGCGCGCTGGTCATTGGTGCTGGTGGCTTGGGCTCGGCAGCGCTGCTATATCTCGCATCGGCAGGCGTAGCGCATATCAGCATCGCCGATGGCGACATCGTGGACCTCACCAATTTGCAGCGCCAGATCATCCATCGTGAGGAGACGATCGGTCAGAATAAGGCCAAGTCTGCGGCAGCTGGCATCAAGGCAATTAACTCGGAAATCGCTGTCGAAGTGATTCCGGAAAGGCTGACTGGCAACACGCTGGAACAGCACGTGGCGGGGGCGCATGTGGTGCTTGACTGCTCGGATAACTTTGCGACACGACATGCCATCAATCAAGCCTGCGTTCGGCACCGAAAGCCGCTGGTTTCAGGTGCAGCCATTCGATTCGATGGACAAATCACCAGCTTCGATCTGCGCATGGAAAATAGCCCTTGTTACCATTGCCTTTTCCCGGATCAAACGAATGCAGAACACGAACGTTGTGCCACCATGGGTGTCTTCGCGCCGTTGGTCGGCATCATCGGCACGATGCAGGCAGCAGAAGCAATTCGCCTCGTAGCAAACATTGGAGAATCGTTAATGGGCCGGTTACTCATGCTCGACGCGCGCACGATGACCTGGCAATCCGTAAATTTCAAACGTGATGTGGAATGCGTGGTTTGTTCGCCCGCACAGACCGCGTCCAGCAAGGAGCATGAATATGCAACGACGTGAGCGCCTGATGCCTGCAGCAATGGCTGTGATTGGCGCCATATTACTGGCAGTTGCCACACAGGGACATGCGCAGGCTTTGTGGAAATATACCGATAAGGACGGAAAAGTTACCTATTCCGACAAGGCGCCCAAGAAAGGCGAGACTGCGCAGTTAGTGAATAGCGACCCGTCCGCAAACATCATGGATGCGCCAAAAAATGCGCCGCAAGGTGTATTGCAGAAGTCGCCCGAGATGAAATCCCGCGACAGTGAGCGCGAGATTCAGCGCAACGCGCTACGGGAAGCGCTTGATGCCGCCAAGGTTGAACTCGAGGCGGCCAAAGCCACGTTGGAAGAAGGGCGTGCGCCATTGCAGGACGAGGTGCAGATCGTTGTCGGCCGTGGGCAGAACGGTGCGGCAACGGGTGCCAATGCCGTCAGTCGCAAACCGGCGTATTACGCTAGAATTTCTGTGCTGGAAGAGGCCGTAAAGAAGGCAGAGGATAAAGTTGAGACCGCCGAGCGAGACTATCGGCGCTCCCCCTGAAAAGCTTAAGAACTCGAGAGCTCAACTTCCGATAGCGCCCAGCGCGGTCTGATATTAAACGAGGAAGGTTGGCGGCCAAGTAATCCCGGATCCGCCTGAATGTGCAGCGCCGCGGCAAACGCAATCATCGCGCCATTATCCGTACACAAGTCGAGCGGAGGATAAAACACCGTTGCCCCTCGCTGCGCGGCCTGCCGACTTAGATGCTCCCGCAAGCGCCGATTCGCACCTACTCCGCCGGAGACGACCAGCCGCGACATGCCAGTTGATTTCAATGCGGAAAGAGATTTTGCCACCAGGACATCGACTGCGGCCGCTTGGAATCCAGCGGCGATATCAGCGCGGCATCGATCATCAAGGTTGGCACTCTTCGCGAGTTTTGCTTTCAGTGTCAATACCGCGGTCTTAAGTCCACTGAAGCTGAAATCAAGGTCGCCGCTGGTAAGCATCGGACGTGGCAATTTGTATCGGCCTGCATCCCCTGACTCGGCCAGTTTGCTCAAGGCAGGCCCACCGGGATAGCTCAGCCCCAGCAACGAGGCGGTTTTGTCGAACGCCTCGCCGGCCGCATCGTCGACGGTTTCTCCAAGCAAGCGATACCTGCCGACACCTTCCACCGCCATCAATTGGGTGTGCCCGCCTGATACCAACAGTGCGACGAACGGAAAATCCGGCCGCGGTTTGGTCAACAAAGGTGACAAAAGATGGCCCTCTAGATGGTGAACGTGTATCACCGGCCTTTGTAGCGCCGCCCCCAGTCCGGCGGCCAAACTGGCGCCAACCAACAGTGCCCCACCCAACCCTGGACCCTGTGTGACAGCGATCGCACCAATGTCATTAAGTGAGCGCCCGCTCTCATTAAGCGCAATTTGAATTAGCGGGATTAACCGCTGGATATGATCGCGCGACGCTAACTCTGGTACGACTCCGCCATACGCGGCGTGCATCTCGACTTGGGAGTACAACTGATGCGCCAATAGGCCCGCGTCACTATCGTAGAGCGCGACGCCGGTTTCATCACACGATGTTTCCAGACCGAGGATCAGCATTGAGGGCACTAGAGTAGGCGAAGCGAAGATCGACGCACTTGGCAAAAAGTGCCTAAGTCGTTATTATATTGGGCTCTCCGTCCTGCGGAGGGCAGTTTTACAACTTCAGACCCACAATTCCTCAGGGATTGGCTGGGCATAACTAGAAAGGTAATTTGAATGTTAGTTCGATTGAAAGAAAATGAGCCGTTCGATGTGGCGTTGCGCCGCTTCAAGCGTGCCATTGAAAAGACCGGTCTGCTGACGGAGCTTCGTGCCCGTGAGTTCTATGAAAAGCCTACCGCTGAGCGCAAGCGCAAGCATGCCGCCGCCGTGAAGCGCCGTTTCAAGCGGCTGCGCAGCCAAATGCTGCCGCCGAAGCTGTACTAATCAGCCCGGACGTTTAGAATTATTTCAAGGCAGGTGACAAACGTCCCCTGCCTTTTTTCCTTTCTGGAGATATCAAATGACATTGCGCGAAAAAATCACGGAAGACATGAAGGCTGCAATGAAAGCGCGCGAATCTGAAAAACTGGGGGCAATTCGTTTGCTGCAAGCGGCGCTCAAACAGAAAGAGGTCGATGAACGCATTGAGCTGACCGATGATCTGGTGCTGGCGATCATCGAGAAAATGCTGAAACAACGCAAGGATTCGATTGAACAATACACGGCAGGCAATCGCCTAGATCTCGTCGCCAGGGAAGAATTCGAAGTCAACGTCTTGTCGGCTTACATGCCAGCACAGCTATCGGATGCCGACGTGGATGCCATTCTGACCGGCGTAATTGCCGAAACCGGCGCAACATCCGCCAAGGATATGGGCAAGGTCATGAATGCGTTACGGCCTAAAGTCGCCGGACGCGCGGACATGGGCCGGCTTTCCGGGTTGGTTAAAGCGCGGCTTGGATGATTGCCGTGCTTTCGCGTTGCAACGGGCCCCGCGCTGCGGGGCTTTGTTTTTGCGTGAGCCGTATAATCAATAGGCCATGATTCCGCAGGATTTTATCCAACAATTGCTCGCCCGCGTCGATATTGTCGACGTGATAGACAAACACGTGAAGCTCAAGAAGGCCGGTCAGAACTATTCTGCCTGCTGCCCGTTTCACAACGAAAAAACCCCGAGCTTTTCGGTGTCACCCACCAAACAGTTCTATCACTGCTTCGGATGCGGCGTGCATGGCACCGCCATATCGTTCCTGATGGAGTACTCCGGGATGGGCTTTCGCGATGCCGTTCAGGAGCTTTCGGAAAACGTCGGCATGACTTTGCCTGTGGAGGCAAATCGGGAAGAATCCCTTGAGCGCGCCAAGGAAGCGGCGAGTCTCGGCGAAGTGATGCTCGCAGCGATGAACTTCTACCGTCGCGAGTTGAAACGTACCCCGAAAGCCATCGATTACTTTAAAAGTCGCGGCGTTTCGGGAGAAATTGCCGCCAAATTTGGCCTTGGCTATTCACCAGACGATTGGCAGGGACTGAAAGGAGCCGTCGAGGATTACACCGCCTCGGCATTGAATGAATGCGGCCTCGTTATCGATAACGATGAGGGCAAGCGGTACGACCGCTTTCGTGATCGCGTCATGTTTCCGATTCTGGACGCGCGCGGAAATGTCATTGGATTCGGCGGTCGTGTCATCGGGCAGGGTGAACCGAAATATCTGAATTCGCCGGAGACGCCGCTGTTTGAAAAGGGTCGTGAACTGTATGGACTGTTTCAGGCGCGGCGGGCGATTCGGGATTCCCAAACCGCGATTATCGTTGAGGGCTACATGGATGTCGTGGCCCTTGCCCAGGCTGGCGTCGAAAACGCCGTGGCGACCTTGGGCACGGCGACGACGCCGACCCACGTGCAAAAGTTGTTGCGGATGGCGGATAACCTCGTGTTCAGTTTTGACGGCGACAAGGCAGGTCGCAAGGCCGCGTGGCGGGCATTGGAACAGTCATTGCCTGTGCTCGCGGATGGCAAGGACGTGCGTTTCCTGTTTCTTCCCGCCGAGGACGACCCGGATACCTTTGTTCGACGCTTGGGCAAAGAGGCGTTCCTTGCGGAACTGAAGATTGCCAAGCCGCTATCTGCGTACCTGTTCGATGAGCTTTCGTCGCAAGTCGATCTCGACAATGAAGAAGGCCGCTCCCGTTTCCTCACCTACGTCAAACCACTCATTTCGCAAATCACCGCTCCGGCAATGGCAATGATGCTGCAACGAAAACTGGCGGACCTGATCGGACTAGGCTTGGTTGAAATACAACGTTTGATTCCAATTGCATCGGCCAATGCCCCGCAATCCACCGCCGAGCATCGGGAAGCGACATCAAAACAGTCCGGCAACGCGCCAGATCGGCCAAAGGGTGAACGCGGATTCTCACGCAACAGATTTCGCGGCCCCGAGCCGGGCGCCCCGGTTCCGCGGCGCAAATCCTCTCCCGCCGGGCTGGCTGCGCAGATCATTGCCAGAATTCTTCTGAAGCCCGGGTTGGCCGGCCGCTTTGACATTACGGTTGCCGATGATGATCCATCCGTGGTTGGTGTTGCGTCGCGTGTCGCCGCCTTTGTGCGCGATCATGATTTCGAGGTAACCCAGGCGCAGGTTATCGAGCATTTTCGCGGTTCCGCGGATGAGAGTGAACTGGAGCGAGCCGCGTGTCACCCTTTGCTCACGGACATGGAAACCGCGCACCCGGATTTTGATCTTGACGCAGAGTTTGACGAGGCCTTGGCGCGCCTTCGCGATGAAGCGATTGCCGCACAGAAAAAAAGCGAAACCCTGCGTCGTGCGCGAGACATGGGGTTGAGTTAACTTCGCTTAGCCAAGCGCAGGCCGGTAACAGGCCACCACCGGGTGTCCGCCCCCTTGAATTACCGGTCTTCCGGCCCCAAGTACCTGAACGGCTTTCGAAAAAAGCCGGATTCGGTTAAAATGTACGGTTCCCTGTTCAACAACAACGCGCGGTGAGCATTTTTCGCGCGCAAGCATTGTTCGGGGTACCCCTTTCAGAATCTGCAATTTTCCTCACTAGCCGCTCATTCAAGCGACGGATCAAACGACATGGCCCGCAAACCCAAAACCGCTCGCGACAGCGACGAGTCCCCAGTCACCAGCTTCAAAGCCGCTCGCGATGCGAAGGTTCCTGTTGACGTTGAAGCGCAAAAAACCCGCCTGAAGAGCCTGATCATGCTCGGCAAGGAACGGGGATTTCTGACATATGCCGAAATCAATGACCACCTCCCCGACGTGGTGGACGCCGAACAAATTGAGTCGATCACCTCGACCTTCAATGACATGGGCATCCAGGTTTACGACGTCGCACCCGATGCCGAAACGTTGCTGCTCAACGAGGCGGCTCCCGCTGCTGCCGACGATGACGACGCCGAAGAGGAAGCCGCGCAAGCGCTCTCATCCGTCGATTCCGAGTTTGGCCGTACCACTGACCCCGTCCGTATGTACATGCGCGAAATGGGATCGGTGGAATTGTTGACACGCGAGGGCGAGATTGAAATCGCCAAGCGTATCGAAGACGGCTTGAAGCACATGATCTATGCGATTTCGTCCTGTCCGACGACAATCGAGGAAATTCTTGCATTGGCCGACAAGGTCGAGCGCGACGAGTTGCGTATTGACGAAGTCATCGATGGTCTGGTGGATCCGAATGAGGACCAGGTATCCGAAGCGGAATTGTCAGACGAGGATCTCGAAGACGAGGAAATCGAAGAAGAAGAAGAGGACGAAGACGGCTCAATCGCCGCCGCGAATCTGGAGCAACTGAAACAGGATTCGCTGGCTCGCTTCAACTCGATCCGCAAACTGCACAAGAAGATGCGCAAGGCGCTGGCCGACAAGGGGCATCGCTCGCGCGCCTACAAGGATTTGCAGGAAGAAATTTCCGCCGAACTTATGCAGATCCGTTTCTCAGCCAAGCAGGTTGAAAGCCTTTGCAACGGCCTGCGCGGACTGGTCGATACCATTCGCCGCAGCGAACGCCATATTCAGGAGTTGTGCGTCAAAAATTCCGGGATGCCGCGCCCGCACTTCATCAAATCCTTTCCGGGCAACGAAACCAATGTGAAGTGGATCGCCGATGAAATTGCCCATGGCAAGGGCTATGGCGCTGCCTTGGCAAAATTCAAACCGTCGATTGTCGAAAGGCAGGAAGCGCTGATCAGCCTGCAAAAGGAAGTTGGCATTCCGGTCAAGGAATTGAAGGAAATTGCGCGCCAGATGAGTACCGGCGAAGCCAAGGCACGTCGCGCCAAGCGCGAAATGATCGAGGCCAACTTGCGCCTCGTGATCTCGATTGCCAAGAAATACACCAATCGTGGATTGCAGTTCCTCGACCTGATACAGGAAGGCAATATCGGCCTGATGAAAGCGGTGGATAAATTCGAATATCGCCGCGGCTACAAATTCTCGACGTACGCCACTTGGTGGATCCGTCAGGCGATCACTCGGTCCATTGCCGATCAGGCGCGCACCATTCGAATCCCGGTGCACATGATCGAGACCATCAACAAGATGAACCGCATTTCTCGTCAAATCCTCCAGGAAACAGGGCTTGAGCCCGACCCGGCAACCTTGGCAAAGAAGATGGAGATGCCGGAAGACAAGATCCGCAAGATCCTAAAAATCAGCAAAGAGCCGATTTCAATGGAGACGCCGATCGGCGACGACGACGATTCGCATCTGGGCGATTTCATCGAGGATATGCAGACACTGGCACCTGATGATTCCGCTCAATACACCTCGCTGCGCGATGTGACCAAGGATGTGCTGGATTCGTTGACGCCACGCGAGGCAAAAGTGCTGCGTATGCGCTTCGGCATCGAAATGAACACCGATCACACCCTTGAGGAAGTCGGCAAACAGTTTGATGTCACACGCGAACGCATTCGCCAGATTGAAGCCAAGGCGTTGCGCAAGTTGCGTCATCCTTCGCGTTCGGAGAAGCTCAAGAGCTTTCTTGAGACCGATAGCTGATCGCGAAATTTGTCTTGTTGCCACGAAAACGGCCGGTATTACCGGCCGTTTTTTTCATGTCGTTTGATTGGCGTCAAGATACGCCTGACGGCGAGGCCTATTCTGGAATTACCAATTGGCGAGGTGAATTCATGTTCAAGAACATTCTGGTACCGACCGATGGCTCAAAATTGTCAATGAAAGCGGTCGACAAAGCCATCGCATTTGCAAAGGAAATAGGCGCCACACTGACCGTGCTGACCGTCATTCCGCCTTATCCGGTAACGCCCGCGGGCGATGGATACGTGCTGGAACCGATAACAGGTGATGCATGGGACAAGGTAATGAAAGACCGTGCCGACAAGATTCTGGCGGCGGCAGAAAAGCGCGCCAAAGCCAAGGAGTTTTCGGTACAGCTACTGTTCGTCCGAAGCGGACTGACCTACGATGGCATCATTGCAGCAGCAAAAAAACGCAAATGCGATCTCATTGTCATGGCATCGCACGGGCGCCGCGGCTTGTCCGCGCTGTTGCTGGGCAGCGAAACCACCAAGGTACTGACTCACTCGAGCATCCCTGTCCTCGTGTGCCGTTGACGGACCGGCACGCAAGCGGGATACATATCGCTACGCGCCACCCATTTGTCTTTTTGCCGCCGACCTCGATTCGATCGTCGGTTCAGGTGCCGACGAGGCGTAACGCAACGCGATTGTTGCTGTTGGGGTCATCGCTTTCCACGGCGACGAAGCCGAGCTGATCAACCAAGCGCAGCATGCCCACGTTGCCCGCCAAGACCGAGCCTTGCATCGCCTCGAAGCCGGCTTCGCGCGCGCAGCGAACCAGAGACTTCATGAGCGCCATGCCCAAACCGCGCCCCTGCCAGGCATCGGCGATGGCAACCGCGAACTCCACGCTGACGTGATCCGGATTGGGAAAATACCGGCTCACGCCGACGATCTCGTCGGAGCCGACGTCAATGGCAACCAGCGCCATCTCGCGGCCATAGTCCAGTTGCGTGAAACGCGCGATCATCTCGGCCGACAGCTCGGAAATCGCATGCTGGAATCGTGAATAACGCGACTCGTCCGACAGACCCGCAACGAATGCACGTTCTCGATTGGCATCGTCCGGACGAATCGGTCGCAGTAACAGTGCGGCACCATCTTTCAGGCGGATTTCGTGCTCAAGCTCAATCGGGTAGGGAAAAATGGCCATGTGCCGGTAGCGCAAATCCGTCAGTGGCGCCTTGGCATTGATGACCACACGCGCATCGACGATCGCCGCGCCAAGCGGATGTGTCAACACCGGGTTCAGGTCCATTTCCTCGATCCACGGCAACAGGCACGCCATCATCGAAGCGCCCAGCAAAATGTCGATCAATGCCACGCGATCAACCGCCGGTACATCGCGATAGCCATCAAGCAGGCTCCGCATGCGCGTCGCCTGGATCAGCGCTTCACCCAGCATGGGATTGAGCGGTGGCAGCGCCAGCGCAATATCGTTTATCTCTTCTACCGCCGTGCCGCCGGCGCCAAACGCAATCACCGGTCCAAACACGACATCACGCTTGATACCAACCAACACCTCATGCTGGTTCGGAAACTTGAGCATCGGTTGGATATTGACGCCAAGAATCCGGGACTCTGGCCGCGCCGCGCTGACCTGCTCGAGCATGTCGTCGAAAGCGTTGCCGAGCTGACGTCCATTCACCAGATTCAATCGTACGCCGCCGGCATCGGACTTGTGGGTGATATCCGGTGAGTGAATTTTCATCGCGACCGGATAGCCCATCTCTTTCGCCGCCGCGATGGCTTCTTCACGCGTCGCGGCGAGGCGGCCTTCATTGACCGGTAATCGAAACGCAGCGAGAAGCGCCTTGGCTTCCGCTTCGCTCAGCGTCGTTCGCTTCTCTTTCAACGCGCCCTCGCGAATACTCTTTGCCTTCGCAACCGCCTGTGAGACTTCATGAAAACTCATGGAAGAAAACGCGGAGACCGATTCCAGCAACATCGCCTGATGCTTGCGAAATCGGGTGAGATATGAAAACGCTTCAACCGCATTTTCGGGCGTCAGGAAGTTGGCGATATTCGCGCTATCCAGTAACGCCCGGGCCGACTGTACCGACGCGCCGCCCAGCCAGGCAGTGAACATCGGTTTCGCGTGACGCGATGCGGCGTTGATAGTGGCCGCCGCCGCATCCTCCGGCCGGGTGATACTTTGCGGGCAAAACAAGGTCAGTACCGCATCCACATTCGCGTCATCGAGTATTGCATCGGCGGCGGCGGAAAACCGCGCAGGTGTGGCATCGCCGATGATATCGACAGGATTGGATTTCGACCAATGCGGGGGTAAAACGGCGTCAAGCTTCCGGATCGTGTCGACCGAAAGCTTGGCAAGCTCAAGCTCGTTATCCGTGACGCAATCCGCCGCGACCACGCCCGGCCCGCCACCGTTGGTGATGATCGCCAAACGCGGTCCGAGCGGACGTTTGGCCGCGGACAAAATGCGCGCCGCCGCAAAAAGTTGTAACGAACTCCTGACGCGCACGACCCCGGCGCGCGCGAGCGCCGCATCGAATACCGCGTCACTGCCGGCCAATGCGCCCGTGTGGCTGGTGACCGCCTGCGTGCCGGCGGCATGACGGCCTGCCTTGAAAACGACGACAGGCTTCACACGGGAGGCCGCGCGCAGGGCGGAGAGAAATCCGCGCGCGTCGCGAATACCTTCGACGTAGAGCAAAATGCTTTTGGTCTCGACATCGTGCACAAGAAAATCAAGCAGTTCACCGAAATCCAGATCAAGCGCGCCGCCCGTGGAAATTACGCTGGAAAAACCGATTTCGATACTCGCGGCCCAATCCAGAATTGCCGTGCACACCGCGCCTGATTGCGATACCAGCGCCAGTGAACCCGCTCGCGCCGGCGCATTGGCGAACGTGGCATTCAGTCCAATCGAAGGGCGAATCACCCCCAGGCAATTCGGCCCGACCATGCGAATCCCGTAGCGCGCCAACTCCGCCTTCACCTTTGTCGAGCGAATGCGCCCTTCGTCACCGATCTCGCTGAATCCCGCTGACAACACCACGGCGTGTCGAACGCCCACAACGCCTGCGCCACGTATCAGGTCCGCCACTGTTCGGGCCGGCGTTGCGATCACGATCAGGTCCGGCACCTCTGGCAATTCCGCGAGTGTGGCATAGCACTTCTCGCCGAACACCAGCGTATGTCGAGGGTTTACAGCGAATAGAGCGCCCTTGAAAGGCCCGCGCCGCATGTTTTCGAACACGAAACGCCCCAAAGCGCCCTCACGCTCGGAAGCGCCGATGATTGCCACGGATTTCGGCGCCAACAGCGGAGTGAGGTAGTGGTTGGACATGGCGGTACTTGTTGTTTTGCGGCCATGATAGCCCGATTGCGCGATGGTTACTTCGCTATAATCTTGCCTGCTGCAACGTCACACCGGGCCGTTAGCTCAGTTGGTTAGAGCAGAGGACTCATAATCCTCTTTGAAACTCGCAAGCGATTCCGCGAGATCGAATACTGGCGCGGGGTTTGAGGTTTTCACGCAAGTGAAAACCTCGCATTTCCCCAAAACTTCCCCAAATACGCCCATGCGGTATTAAGGTCGTTTTGTGTCGCAGTGGGCCGCCGTTGGACTCTGGCTATAGAGTCCATGAAAACTAAATCAAACATCCGCCCCATCGCGGGCAAACGGGGTACCCGCTTCGAAGCGCGCGTCAGCCGCGACGGCGTATCCAAATCCAAAACCTTTGGTTCCGAGCGGGAGTCCGTTGACTGGGTACTGCAAACCAGCGCGGCCCTGGCGCGCGGCGAGTACTCGCCGAAGACCGAGGCGCATCGGATGACGCTACACCAGGCGATGTCCGGCTACAGCGCTGAATTCGCCGCCCGGAAAAAATGGCCGAGGTTGAAATGAATCGTATCAAGCGCCTTCAGCGTGAGCCATTCACGAAGAAGACCCTTGCGGAGGTCACCAGCAAGGACGTTCGCAATTTTAGGGAAGCGCGCCTGCAATCGAAGATCGGGGCAAATACCATTCGCTTGGATATGACCGTCTTTAGCCAGGTTTTTGAAAAGGCGCGAACCGAATGGGGCATGGATGGTCTGCGCAATCCGGTCCTCGATGTGAGCCGACCGCCACTGCCAGTGCCGCGCGACAAACGCATAGAGGTGGATGAGCTTGAAAAGCTCTGTGCGGCTGTCCCAGAGGATGTCGCAACCATCATTCGCTTCGGAATCGAAACGACGATTCGCCGCACGCGGCTTCTCAGTATTACCTGGCAGCAGGTGGATCGCGAAAATGGTGTCTTGACGGGGATCCTGGGTAAGCACGGAATCGTGACGTCGATTCCGCTGACGCAAGTGGCACTTTCCCTGCTCGCGACGATTGTAAAAGTGCCGGGCAAGGACAAGGTTTTCATCGCTCGCCAGACTATATTTCCACGCTTTTGAATAAGGTCAGCAAGAAGCTCGGCCTGCACTTGTGGTTTCAACTTTGTCGGCATGAGGGACGTCGCGTCTTTTCGAGAAAGGTTTACGAATTGATCAAGTGCAAGTGGTCACCCAACACCGCACGTTAGCCATGTTGGAAAGATACAACCATGCTCGCGTCCGTGACGTAAAAGCCGCCCTCGACATGGCGCACAATAATGATCCGTCAGCCAACCAAGAAAAAGACTCGCCGTAACCGTAAAAGATCACCAAAACGAGATTTATTCTATAAATATCAAATACTAACGCCTGTCCGGCTATAGATGTCACGGGATTCCCGTTTTGATATCGGAGTAAATTATGGAAAAGGTTGTTATGACAAAAGAAGAAGTCGCAAAACTGCTTTGTGTCTCGAAACGGAAAATTGAAAGGATGGTTAAGGCGAAGACGTTTATTAAACCAGCCAAGATCGGCGACCTGCCGCGTTGGCGTGTCGTGGATGTTTTGAATTGGATTGAGAATAGTTTGAAGCCCGGGGCGCAGCTGTAATCTGATGTGGTCGTCTGGAACTGGCGATCTTTACTCGTCTGGGTGGCGCTGCGTTCGTGATTTATTTGAAATTAAATGAACGCACGCCACCACTTGGCGCCTAAGAGATTATTTTGGATCAGATGCATTTTGGAACAAGGCAGAGCGTCCCGCACTGAGAACGCGGATTCCACATTGCGATGTCCCAATAGTTCAAGCGTAATGTCAGCAATTTCAACTTTTGGTATAACGAAATTACGGGAGGAATGAAGATGAAATATTTCATACAAGGATTTCTGATGGGAGCCAAGGAAACGCCAAGGGCGTATTTTGCGCCGGCCGTTGCCTTATGGCGGGTACTACTAACGACGACAGATACGCTGTGCCATGGCGCTCATGACATTCGCAAGAAATAGAGCGGCGGGCGGTCGTTTCAAATGGGGCTGTCACTGCACTGATGTCGGCAGCGTCAACCCCTTCCTCGCCTTAACTGCCGCAATGTCGGCCGCACCGATTACGCCAGAGGCGTTCAGGTCATACTTGAAATTCGCCCAAGACACAGACTGACCTGACCGGTCTTTGACACGGTTGACGTCACTCGCATCGACCGACCCTGAATCGTTGACGTCACCCACCAGCAAACCCAGTGATACAGGCGGCGGATTGAGCGAGCCATTCACATTGACGAGTGTCACCGTGACACGCTGGTTGTCGGGGAGATTGGTGAGCGTAACCAGGACTTCATTGTTCAGCGCTGTGGCTGTCGCCATGCCCATTGGTGTCACGCTAACGGTTCCCGGCGTTGTCACGATATCGATAAACTGAAATACGATCGTGTGCCCATTGCCAATTGCACGCGACTCCACCGTGACGGTGGGAGAGACGAGCGCGGTGTTGATTGGCAGATCAAAGGTTCCCGCCGTGCCATGCGTCTTACGCGAAAACACGTTACCGATGGCTACGCTGGCATTGGCGGAAGCGCTAGCGTAGTTGGCATCGCCAGCCTGCATTGCCGTGACTTCGCAGATGCCAAATCCAACAATGGTGAGTTGATTGCCGCTGACCGTACAGATACTCGCGGGACTAGCCGTGAAATATGTGAAGGTCGTCAGACCGCTGGAGGCGGTGGCGGTCAACGTGATGGGCGAGGTGCCGACAGCAACGGGTGACTCCGGCGCAAAGGTCACGGTCTGAATCGCAGGTATTTCGAGAATGAGTGCGCGATCGTGCCGTAACGTCGGGCCACTGTAACTATCCGCAAGTTGTCCATAGGTGTTATCTCCCCAGCACAAGACGCCGCCACTGACCACCGCGCAACTATGGATAAAGCCAGCAGAAATTGCCGTGACATTGCTGCCGGCGGGAATGGCCTGAACGGGTACGAGACTCGACAAATAGGTGCCATTGCCGAGCTGACCATAGTCATTCTGTCCCCAGCACTGCACTCCGCCATTGACGATGGCGCACGTGTGGGAGCCACCCGCCGATACGTCACTCACATTGCCGGTGAGCGCGGCCGCGTGCACGGGCACCAAGCTTGTCGTCGTACTGTTGTCGCCGAGTTGGCCAGAGCCGTTGTATCCCCAGCACCGGACTCCGCCGTTGACCACCGCGCAACTGTGGTCAAAACCCGCTGAGGTCGCCGAAATGTTACTGCCGACGGGAATCGTCTGCACGGGTGTAAGACTCTGCACCGTTCCGCCATTGCCAAGGTGCCCGCTGTAATTCTCGCCCCAGCACTGCAAGCCATCGTTGATCACTGCGCACACGTGCACACGTCCGACGGATACTGCAGTGACATTGCTGCCCGCAACGATCGTTTGCACGGGCAAGAGGCTTTCCGAACTGCTGTTGTTTCCAAGAAAAAGGATGCCACCCCAGCACCAAAGTCCGCCACTAACTACTGCACAACTGCCACCGCCAGCTGACACCGAGGTGGCGCCGCTGCCAGCGGCGATAGACTGGACCGGCACTAGGGTGCGCGACGTGTGGTCGATGCCAAGTTGTCCCAACCTGCCGTCACCCCAACACTGAATTCCGCCATCAACAACTGCGCAGCTATGCATCTCGCCGGTCGATGCCCCTGTAACATTGCTTCCGTCGGCAATCGTTGTCACTGGCACGCTGCTTTGTGAGGTACCGTTGTTGCCCAGCAGGCCATCGCCATTCATCTGGTTGTAGCTGCTGTTCCTTCCCCAGCACTTCACGCCACCGGCGACGGCGGCGCAACTGTGCGTCCAGCCGGCGCCCACCGACGTGATATTGTTGCCTGCGGCAATTGCAGGCATGGGAACGGCACTATTCGTTGCAGAGCCATTGCCGAATTGCCCGCTCGCATTGCTGCCCCAGCATTGCACCGAGCCATTGATCAGAACACATGTCGTTCCACCGCCTGACGTCATTGCGGCAACGTTCCCGCCGGACGGGATGGCGATTACTGGTAAGTTGCTGTTAAGCAAACTGTTGTTTCCCAGCGCTCCATTGTCAGCGCGCCCCCAGCACTTGACGCCGCCGTCTACGATAGCGCAACTGGATTGGAAGCCCGCTGCCACACCCGTGACATTACTGCCGGCAGGAATTGTTTGCACCGGTGGATCGCGGTATGACCAATCGAAATTCACGCCAAGCTGGCCCCACTGATTGGAGCCCCAGCACTTCACGCCCCCATTGACAGCGGCACAAATATGTTCTGAACCCACGGAGACGGCAAGCGCATTGCTTCCTGCCGGAATCACGAAGCCTGACGTGCGGGCACAGCGAATTCCTCCGTTGACAACTGCGCAGGGGTCGCCAAGACCCGACGACACCGCCGTGACATTGCTGCCAACGGCAATCACTTGCACTGGGGTATGCCCATCAACATTGGCCACGTTGTCGAAGAATAGGCCCGCATTAATCCCCCAACACCGCAAACCGCCGTACGCCACTGCACAACTGTTACCGTCGCCAGCGGACACGGCCGTGACCCCACTTCCAGACGCAATAGCTTGAACGGGAATGAGGCTTTGCAGGTTGGTGTTATTCCCCAGTTGTCCGTAAAGGTTGTAACCCCAGCATTGCACGCCTCCATCCACGATCGCACAACTGTGGTTATTTCCCGTGGAGATTGCTGTCACATTGCTGCCGGCTTTAATCGTTGGTACCGGTACCAAGCTTGGCGTAATACTGTTGTTACCGAGCTGGCCATTGTCATTTTTGCCCCAGCATTGCGCCCCGCCGTTGACGACCGCACAACTGTGACCGTTACCCGCGGAAATCGCGGTAACGTTGCCCGCCAGCAGATGGATGCTCAGATTGACACCTGCCGCAAGTGTCCCGGCGACCGTGTCGGTGGCGGTCACGCTCAATGCAAAGGTACCGCGATTGTCGGTATCCCACTAATCGCTATGCCGCCGTTGCCGTTGTGGCTGGCTGTCAATCCCGCAGGCAAGCCGGTGACGCCCGCGCTAGACAGCGGGTGAACCGAGCCGATCGTCAGGCTGGCTGTGTAAGCCTCACCTTTAATGCCGGGCCCCAACCGTGGCGTCACCAATTGTGGCGCGGCGTATGCCAATACGCTCAGAATAAAAAGTATTACTCCGCCGATCAGCGGCATGACGGATTTCACTTCACGCCGGATACAGTGCGTTTAGTCATTCAAGGCGACCTTTCATGTTCTTGCTTTTTGCTAGTTTTCCACGCGCCTCTCAACGGCGAAGATTGGTGTTGGCCGTCGACTGGCCCGTGGGATTTCCAGATTCACATTTGAGAACTTAATGTTGCCGATGAAGGTCAATAGTTGGCCGGATCTCGCGGATCACTATTGCGAACTTTGCGGCGATTCACGCGTAACGCAGACTGGCTTGTGAAACCAAAGTTCTATCTGGTCGATCAACTCCGGAATTCCATTCGCACCACCTCGTGGACCGAAGCCTTGCTTGGAGTTCGCCCCGCCCCACGTGTTGCTCAGAAGCTTGGGCTCAGCGCCTGACATGTCATAAATCTGGATGCGCACCATCTCGTCAATAGCGGGACTGGACGGGAATCTGTCGAGCATTTTTCGGTAGACTTCCGCTGCGGCTGGGTCTATCTGAATACCCACTTCAAACCCAGCCGGCAGCTTCACGCGGTGGATATCTGCCTCCTTAGTTTCCCAGCGGGCAATCTGTTTACCCGAGACCGACACGGCGACTGATTGGGCCGACTTTCCGTCACTAGCGCAGTAGGCGGATGCGAACGTGCTTACTGTTGCGAGTAAGACCGTCAGGAATTTTAGATTCATTGAATATCCTGTCCTATAGCCACTCGTAAACTTCCATGCGTGGAAGGCGAGCAAAAGTGCCCTACGAAGCGTCGAACTTAAGTATTTGCAAATGTTCTCTATATTAGTGCAAATCACTAAACTTGTGAACGAATAGCAATAAATCATACCGACGGCGTTGGCGAGGCAATCTCGAAAAGGGTGCGCAACAAGGCGTCTTTACAGAAACGCTGGCAGTTCGTCAGAAAGAATATCAATGCAAGCCGGACATCGGCTGATTCAACCCCGGCGGCGAACGACTGGAAATGGTTGATCTGCGATCACTCACGTTCTGTTGCAATTTTGCCGTGAGGGGACTTTATAGGTTCGTAATCTTGCCCTTCGAATAGACGCCATCGCTACAACTGGTGCGCCACAAAATCACGAGGCGTCGCGGGTCTACTAAATTCTACTTTAGCGGGCAAGGCTTGTTAAACCCGCGAAGGGCTACCGTCGTTCCCGAAGCTCCATGCGCAAATCACTTCGCGAAAGTCTCGTGAATGCGCAATTTGCGCATTTCTTTTGATGTGTAACTGCACATGAACACTGCTGCCAATTGCCGGAGTACGAGTGAGTTTTTTCGTTCTGCGCTGCGCGGGAACTGAAACAACGTCACCACCGAAGGAGCTGCATTCGCGAGCCATTTCTCTTGGCGAAAACACACAATGATTGCCCGTCCAGACTGAGTCTTGGACTAATGCTGTTTTGCCTGTGTTCGACAAGGCAAAACTCTGAGCTGAGCGATTCATACACAGCAGGTCTATTCCACTCCGACGATCCAAACATGTCAACGATGGCACGCGAAAAGCGCGCTGTTTGCGCTCCGGTCGGCAGAAGGAATTTGACGAGTCGCTCAAGTCGTCATTGCCAGACGCGCATGGAATAGGCTGATAATTTGATGTTAATACAATAACTTACGAAGAGTTCGCATGGAGTCGCTGACGCGCGCGCTCGTCGCATGTGCGCCACCCCTCATCACCTTGGCGTACTTCCTTTCCCCTCATTGCTTCGTTTTGGCCGTTCTGTCGCCCCTTTGATTGTCGGGCGGCTATAGGTATTTGCAATCGCGTGATTGCAAATACCTTACCAATACGGAGTAAATCATGAGCAACAGTTCGCAGACGCGTCACGGCCCATTTTGCGTCAATGGCGTGCCTTATCTCTCGCTGATTGAGTTGGCGTTAGCGGCAAAAATTAGTTATCAGCGTGCGTACAAGCGCCTGGTTCGCGGTTCGACCAACCACGAGATCTTCTTTGGTCGTGCCAAGAAGCCTACAGCTGACAAGCCGCAGCGCCGCCCGCGAGGAAAACAGTTAACCGTCGGCGGCCAAACATACGACAACTTTGCTGCCGCGCATACGGCCATCAAGCCAAATTGTTCCTTAAATGCCGCGCGTGCGCGCCTTCGTTATGGATATTCCGCCGAAGAAGCGCTGGGCATAGTGTTTCGTGTCGACGGCCGCAAAGGCAACCAGGCGAACTAGTGCCGGATACCGTAAACCAAGTGGCGCGGTCCAAAGCGGGCCGCGTCCGCACCGAAAATGGAGAATCACATGAGCAAGCAAATTGTAGACGCCAAGGCGCAAGGCAGCGAAACGCAGAGCGGACATGGTCAACCGGAAATGCCGTTAACACAGGTGCGCACCGCACATAAATGCATGCCGGTGAGTCGCGCAAACAATGAGGGTTCCAAACAGGCAATTTCGCTACTGGTCGACGGCATCGAACACGAGTCAATTCGAAAGCTTGCCATAGCACATTGCCACAGGCCAGAGCTAATCGAAAACAGAATTAGACAGCGACAATGGACCGCAAAACGCGCTGTGATGACGCCCGAAAAGCCAAAGGTCCATTTTTTGGGCAAAACTTACGACAGCCATATGGCGCTGTGGGAAGCATACCAACGCGATGAAGCATACCAAAACAAAACGTGTTGCTACTCGACCTTTGCCGCCCGCGAAAAGGCTGGGCACCCACTCGAAATTTGCCTAAGTGCCGAGAGACTTCATCGTGCGGCAACGATCAAAGTCCGCGGGGAACTCTTTGCCACGTACGCGGAAGTTGCGCGGCGCTATGGCATGAAACCAAGCCGACTATCACGCCTCATGAAAAAAATGGCCGTTGAAGCGGCCATCGACTACAAAGAGCCAACGAATGGAAAGTATTCCGAAAAATTCTTCGTTCGCTTCCCTGAGATAGCCGTGTCAATAGGAGTCTTCTACTTCGCGCAGATCGATTTCACAGAATTCACGCGGCACAAGATTGGAATTTCTCGCCTGTCAGGAGCAGAACGACTCGCAGGCGTTTGCCACGACATAATTGCGGAATGGCGTGGTCCGCTAGCATTGCTATATCGACTTGAACAGATAATGCTAGTTGAGTATGCGAGGTTGCTGAAACGTGGCCCAGACTGGTTCGACGGTAGAACTGAAACTTTCTTTGACGCCTCAGTGGGAGGCTGACATGTTTGTTTCTATCTCACGAAAGATGCAGGCGAAAGGTTTCTTGCGTGTATCTCTTGACAGCTAAATATTCGTGGGCATCCGCACCGAATATCTTTGGACCGCGTGGTGTGGAACTGGAGAAATTTGTACCGTTCCGAGCATGCTCGACTCGGACGCTTGCACAACAGGCGATGCGAAACTGGCCGCCAATAAATTGTGAGCCTCTCGGTGTATTTGAGGCGGTTAGGGTTTACGCAGCGGCGATGCGGTACGATAGAACGATTGATTCTCTGCGCAAAACCGTAAAATCCTAGCAGTGGCAAGCTACTTCAAGCATTTGTGGCCTGCAATGCGCACCAGTGCCAGAATTTCAAAGAAATCACATTGTCGCGCCAGCAGGTAACACCAACAAAGCTACGCAATGACCGACGCATTCTTCGAAAAGCCGATTCTCAATTCGCCATACGCATATCCCACACGCCATTGGGAGCTTGACGATTCGGGTCAGCCGACACAACAAATCATTGAGGCGCGCCGTCGCGCTGATTTCATCACGCCGATACCGAAGCCGAAGAAGCGACATGGCAAGGCAGAGCAAGCGCCATTGATTTTTGATGAAGGCAAGGGCCTCTCAACGCAAGAACAGCGCTACGATCACACGGCGATCATTACGGCGGTTCGGAAAGAAGTCGATAAGTTGCGCACGCTGCCGAATACGAACGACTGGAAGGTAACACCAGAAACGGCGAGGTTGCTTCAGCATTGGCGACATCACGAATTCAGCAGCATCCGCCCGTTTTTCTGCCAGGTCGAAGCAATTGAAACGTTGATCTGGCTGACGAAGTGGCGCCGCACGTGGGCAAGATTGGCGAGGGTTTCCTGCAGCACATTGCCGACGCGAATGGTGAAGCGAATCCGGAACTGCTGCGCTTGGCATTGAAACTCGCAACGGGTGCAGGCAAGACGACCGTCATGGCGATGATCATCGCCTGGCAGACAATCAATTTTGCGCGCCGGCCACAAAGCAAAAGATTTTCAAAAGGATTCTTGGTTGTGGCACCCGGCCTGACGATCAAGGATCGTCTGCGCGTTCTGCAACCGAACGACCCGGACAGCTATTACGCCAGCCGTGAACTGGTGCCCGACGACATGTTGGAGGAAGTGAAGCGCGCCAAGATCGTCATCACCAACTTCCACGCCTTCAAATTGCGCGAACGCATCGAACTCTCCAAAGGTGGACGCTTGCTGCTGCAAGGACGCGGCGGTGATCCACTCAACACGCTGGAAACGGAAGGGCAGATGCTTCAGCGGGTGATGCCCGACCTGATGGGCCTGAAGAACATCATGGTGCTGAACGACGAGGCGCACCACTGCTATCGCGAAAAGCCAAATGCCGATGACGATGAGGACCTGAAGGGTGACGACCGCAAAGAAGCCGAGAAGAACAGCGAAGCAGCGAGGCTGTGGATCTCGGGGCTCGAAGCCGTCAATCGCAAACTGGGGCTCACGCGTGTGGTCGATCTTTCCGCGACACCGTTCTTCCTCAGTGGCTCCGGTTACGCGGAAGGAACATTGTTTCCGTGGACGATGAGCGATTTTTCGCTCATGGATGCGATCGAGTGCGGCATTGTCAAATTGCCGCGCGTGCCGATTGCGGAAAACATTCCCGGCGAAGAAATGCCGATGTTCCGTGACCTCTGGAAGAACATCTCGAAGGACATGCCCAAGAAGGGGCGCGGCAAGGCAGATGCGCTTGATCCACTGGCGTTGCCGATACGTTTGGAGACTGCGCTAGAAGCGTTATACGGGCATTACGAGAAGACCTTTAATCTCTGGCAGGAAAAGGGCATCAGTGTTCCACCATGCTTCATTATCGTATGCAATAACACGTCCACGTCAAAGCTGGTGTACGACTACGTCTCGGGCTTTCAACGCCAGAATGAAAATGGGGCGAGCACCTTTCAAAATGGCCGTCTCGAGCTCTTCCAAAATTTCGACGCGCACGGCACTCCCTATCCACGTCCCAACACCCTGCTGATCGACAGCGAACAGCTCGAATCTGGCGAAGGCTTGGACGACAATTTTCGCAACATGGCTGCCGACGAGATCGAACGCTTCCGTCGTGAAATCGTTGAGCGCGGCGGCAAACTTGCCGACGAGTTGCAACGCGGCAAGGAACTGGACGACGTAACCCTATTGCGTGAAGTCATGAATACCGTCGGTAAACAGGGACAACTCGGCGGTGCGATTCGTTGCGTAGTCTCCGTCTCGATGCTGACAGAAGGCTGGGATGCGAATACCGTCACCCACGTACTCGGCGTCCGCGCGTTCGGCACGCAGCTACTATGCGAGCAAGTGATCGGCCGCGCACTCCGGCGTCAGTCATACAACCTCAACGAAGAGGGCCTGTTTGACGTTGAATACGCCGATGTGCTCGGCATCCCATTCGATTTCAACGCCAAACCCGTCATCGCGCCGCCGCAACCGCCGCGCGAAACGGTGCAAGTGAAAGCAGTTCGCCCTGACCGCGATGCGCTCGAAATCCGTTTTCCTCGCGTCGCAGGCTATCGCGTTGAATTGCCCGAAGAGCGCTTGACCGCAAAGTTTGGTAAAGACCACGAACTGGACCTCACCCCCGCACTGGTCGGCCCGACCATCACCCGCAACGCCGGCATCATCGGCGCATCGGTTGATCTCAACCTCAAACACCTGAAAGATGTTCGTCCTTCGACGCTACTATTCCACCTTACGCAGCGCTTGCTCTACACCAAGTGGCGCGACCCCGGCGAAGAACCAAAGCTGCATCTCTTCGGCCAACTGAAGCGTGTAACCAAGCAATGGCTGGATACCTGCCTGGTCTGCAAAGGCGAGACCTATCCCGCCCAGCTCATGTATCAGGCGCTGGCGGACATGGCGTGCAACCGCATCACCGACGGCATCACGGCCGCCTTCGCCGATGAACGCCCAATCAAAGCTGTACTCGATCCGTACAACCCCATCGGCTCCACCAGCCACGTCAATTTCAATACGTCAAAACTGCTGCGCTGGAAAACGGACGCGAATAAGTCGCACGTCAACTGGGTGGTGCTGGATAGCGACTGGGAGGGCGAATTCTGCCGTGTCGCGGAGTCGCACCCACGCGTGCGTGCCTACGTAAAGAACCAAAACCTTGGCCTTGAAGTGCCTTACCGCTACGGCTCCGAAATGCGCCGTTACCTGCCAGACTTCATCGTGCTGGTGGAGGATGGCCATGGCGAAAATGATCTCCTTCATCTCATCGTCGAGATAAAAGGCTATCGCCAGGAAGATGCCAAGGACAAGAAGCTCACCATGGACAGCCATTGGATTCCTGGCGTGAATCATCTTGGGTCGCATGGCCGCTGGGCCTTTGCGGAATTCACCGAGGTGTATCAGATCGAAAGCGACTTCGAGCAGAAGATCGAGAGCGAATTCGGCAAGATGATTGAAAGAGTTACGTCGCCACAGAAAGAAGCTGCGGTGTTTGTATGACAGCCTCGCAGTTGCCCTACATTCCTGGGAACTTGGCGATGATCGCTTGCGACCATTTTCCCGAAGTCAGGAAAACGGCCTACCGTGGATTTTCTATACATATGCGCCCAGACATGTATAGAAAACCCCGTTTTCCTATACATGTCAGCCCTGATCTGCATACAAAATGGCCGAAATCCACCCACTAACTGCTCTAGATGCCGCGCGCTTTGACTCGCCCGCCATCCTCAAGAAGGTGGCTTCCGCCAGCCGCAAGCTGGCAGAGTTGAAGGGTGTCGCGGCCTCAATCCCGAATGAAGGGATTCTCATCAACTCCTCGGCATGCAGGAGGCGAAGGACAGCTCGGCGATTGAGAACATTGTCACCACGCACGATGAACTTTTCAAGGACGGTCTCTTTCCGGACGCGATGCCCAGCGCCGCCGCAAAAGAGGTCCAGCGCTATCGGCAGGCACTCCGCGTGGGGTTTGAGGCCGTTGATAAAACCCGACTGCTGACGGTTAATCACCTGCTGGAAGTGCAGGCGGCCCTGCAATGCAACAACGCCGGGTTTCGTAAACTCCCGGGAACCGCATTGAAAGATGGCAGCGGAAGGACCGTTTACCAGCCGCCGCAGGATCCCGCCACGATCATCACCATGATGACCGACTTGGAAAAGTTCATTAACGATGACGATCTCTTCCCGGCCGATCCCCTCATCAAGATGGCGCTCATCCATCACCAGTTCGAAAGCATCCACCCGTTCTACGACGGCAACGGCCGCACGGGCCGCATCCTGTGTGTGCTGTATCTCATGAAACAGGATTTGCTAGACATCCCGGTTCTTTATCTCAGCCGCCATATCGTTCGCACCAAAGGCGACTACTACCGGCTTCTGCAAGCGGTGCGCGATCACGACGTCTGGGAAGAATGGGTTCTTTACATGCTGGAGGCCGTGGAGTTGACCGCGGCAGACGCCATCACCACCGTTCACGCGATTAAGACGGCATTGCTGGACGCCAAGCACCGTATACGCAACAAACATAAATTCTACAGTCAGGATCTCATCAACAATCTCTTCAATCATCCCTATACCAAGATCGAGTTCGTTGAGGCAGACCTGAAAGTCTCACGTCTGACTGCCACCAAATACCTGGAGGCACTCACCACCGATGGCTTTCTGGAAAAACAAAAGGTGGGGCGTTCCAACTACTACATCAACCTCGCGCTGAATGCCATTCTCACCGGCGAATCCATGCGCGGCGAAAACTGAAATTCATGGCCAAGAATACGCTCACTACCAAAACCGTCGACTCCATCAAGCACGACGGCGCGACGCGAAAGAACATCCCGACGGCGGAATACCAGTCAGTCCTGCAAAAGGAGGAGCAGAGCCCGAAACAAGTGCGCTACCCGCGCAATACTGACTTGGACCCGCAACTCGTCTGGCGCGGCAAGGACGAGCAGGATTGGAGCGATCTCGTTGTCCACGCGCCACCGCTGTATATCCAGGAAAAGGTTCACCCCAAAGTCCTGATCGACGATTTGCTGAAGCAGACGAAGGCCGATCAAAAAGGCACCGAAGCGCAGCCGGACCTGTTTGCCGATTTCAACGGCATCCCGAAAGACGCCGACAAGACCGAGTTCTACCAGCACGACCAGAACTGGTCGAACCGCATGATCCTCGGCGATTCATTGCAGGTGATGGCGAGCCTCGCCGAGCGCGAGGGGCTGCGCGGCAAGGTGCAGTGCATCTATTTCGATCCGCCGTACGGCATCAAATTCAATTCGAATTTTCAGTGGAGTACGACGAGTCGTGATGTGAAGGATGGGAACGCTGGGCATATCACGCGGGAGCCGGAGCAGGTGAAGGCTTTTCGCGATACTTGGCGCGATGGAATTCATAGCTACCTCGCCTACCTGCGGGATCGGCTCACTGTCGCTCGCGACCTCCTCACCGACTCGGGTTCCGTATTCGTCCAAATCGGCCAGGACAACTGCCACCTGCTCCGCGCACTCTTGGACGAAGTGTTTGGTGCGGAAAACTTCATCTCGCAGATCGTCTTCTCAAAGACAGCGAGTGCAACTTCGGAGTTTTTGTCCGGCACATACGACGTACTCATCTTCTATGCGAAATCGCGTGAGCACTTGAAGTATCGCCAGCCGCTAACGCTAAAGCGGATTGGCGGGATTGGAGGAAGCGCATACAAACGTGTGCGCCTGGCTGACTTATCGGAAAGGCCCATCACTCCTGAGGAGCTTTCTGGGCAGCAAGACTTTCCACAAGATGCGCGCTTGTTTCGAATTGACAATCTCACAAGCCAAAGTGTTGGCCGCGACAAAGGCGAAGGGGCCGCCTCATGGTTTCCAGTCGACTTTGAAGGGCAAACACTGCGCCCCTCGGAAAAAGTTCGGTGGAAAACTAATGAATCAGGAATGGCGAGACTTCGGGCGGCATCTCGGCTGAGTTCCACGAACAAAGGCCTATATTACGTCCGCTATTTCCAGGACTTCGCGGCATTCCAGGAAGACAATATCTGGGGGGACACCGGTATCGCGGGTTTTGCGTCTGAGAAGCGATATGTTGTCGAGACTTCCGAGAAAGTAGTTCAACGCTGCATCCTCATGGCTACAGACCCCGGCGATCTAGTACTCGACCCAACCTGCGGCTCCGGCACCACCGCCACCGTCGCCGAGCAATGGGGCCGTCGATGGATCACGATTGACACTTCGCGTGTGGCGCTGGCGCTGGCACGTGCCCGAATCATGGGGGCGCGTTATCCCTTCTACCTGCTGGCCGATTCCCGAGAGGGCCAAATCAAGGAAGCTGAAGTTATCCGATCTGTGCCGAGTTCGCAGCCTGTGCGCGGGAATATTCGCCATGGCTTCGTCTACGAACGTGTGCCACACATTACTCTGAAGTCCATTGTTAACAATACCGAGATCGATGTCATTTCGGACAAGTGGCAGGCGAAGCTGGAGCCGTTGCGCCACGCGCTGAATAAATCAGTGAAGAAAACTTGGCAGGAGTGGGAGATTCCGCGTGAGGCTGATCCGAAGTGGCCGGATGCCGTAAAGAAAACCCATGCCGATTGGTGGCGGGTCCGCATCGCCCGCCAGAAAGAAATCGACGCCTCCATCGCGGCGAAAGCCGAATTCGAACAACTCTACGACAAGCCGTACGAGGACAAAAGGAAAGTCCGCGTGGCGGGTCCCTTCACGGTCGAAAGCCTGTCGCCGCACCGCGTGCTGGGCGTCGATGAAAATGATGAACTGATCGACCACGCATCGGAGCCGGGCAAGGGCTACGGCGAGAAGCAGACTTTCCCGCAGATGATTCTGGAGAATCTCAAGGCAGCGGGCGTGCAGCAGGCGCACAAGGAAGACAAGATTGTTCTCACGTCGTTGACCCCTTGGCCGGGCGATCTGGTGTGCGCGGAAGGCCGCTACATTGAGGGCAATGCGGAGTCCGGCAAAGAAAAACGCGCCGCCATTTTCATCGGCCCCGAGTTCGGCACCGTCACGCGTCCCGATCTGGTGAGCGCCGCGCGCGAAGCCGGCGATGCCGATTTCGATGTGCTGATCGCTTGCGCCTTCAACTACGAAGCCCACGCCACCGAATTCAGCAAGCTCGGCCGCATCCCCGTGCTGAAAGCGCGCATGAACGCCGACCTGCACATGGCCGACGACCTCAAGAACACCGGCAAGGGCAACCTGTTCGTCATCTTCGGCGAGCCGGACATCACCATCCTCAACGCCGGATGGCAAAGTGAAGATCAAGGTCAACGGCGTCGACGTGTTCCACCCGCAACACCGGCGAAGTCCGCAGCGACGGCGCCGACGGCATCGCCTGCTGGTTCATCGACACCGACTACAACGAAGAAAGCTTCTTCGTCCGCCACGCCTACTTCCTCGGCGCCAACGACCCCTACAGCGCGCTGAAGACCACGCTGAAAGCCGAGATCAACGAAGAGGCTTGGGTGACGTTGAATAGCGATACATCACGCGCGTTTGAGAAACCGAAGTCGGGGAGGATTGCGGTGAAAGTGATCAATCATCTGGGGGATGAGGTGATGAAGGTCTTCAGAGTCTAGGGCACATACATGAATCTGCACGACGTCAAGACTCGCCTACAAGAACATTTGAGTGATGGTCTTGTCGTTGTCGTGGGCTCCGGCCTATCTTGCGCCGAAAGTTTGCCAATAATGGGGTGCTTGGCGGGCCACCTGGTTTAGGCGCCGCGCGGGGGGGCTTGTTGGTGGCGGAGGGGCTTAATGGGCGGCTATATGCCCTCTAGTAAAGGCTAAAGGTCCTGAGGCAGCGCTTCTTCAGAAGTCGCCGACCCCAAATTTGGAGGCGGCAATCGCAGCGACGACGGCTGCTCTCGTCAGTGAGAAGGAGCGTTCTGTTGTTACCGAAGTTTTTGCCGGCACGCGATTACTTCGCCTCACAAAGTTAGTTCATCACCTTCTCAAGCCATCGAGCGGTTTGCCAATTGTTACAACCAACTATGACAAGCTCGTCAAAATTGCTGTTGAGGAAGCGGGTTTAGGTGCAGACACCATGTTCTACGGGAGATTCGCAGGTACCCTAAGCGAACGCGAAAGCCGGCTGAGGGGAAAGAAATGATATTTCCAGAGTGGGCGCCCAATGACCTTGTGTGGTGGCATGAGGAATTAGTAAAAGCGGAAATGGATAAGCGGCAATCATTTGCAAAGACTGTCGACATCCAGTATGAAAGGGTGAAAAGGAAGGATTTGTCACTTCCGGGCGGCGCGGAAGAGTTGGAGAAAGTGCGCGGGAAAGAAATCATAAACAACACAATGAAGGCTCCGTTGCCCATTGACGAAGACGCATCTGAAGCAGAATTTCGGAGCCAAATGTGGCGCGGCTTAGGCCACTTTCACTTTGCAGACCATCCTCCCCTGCTCCTGCGATTACTCACGGAAAGCAAAATGCAGGACGTCTGGAAGACGCTTTTGAGCCATCCAGCGATTGACAGTAGCAAAGTCACGCCCAATGAAATTTTCAATATGATTTGTAAAGAAATGGTGGCCGCCTTTGGCAGTTCTCCCAAGACGACCAGGCAACGTCGTCTGCATATGCTGGCGATCGCAAAATGCGCTTGTAAACTGTCAGAGTTATTGCCACAGGCGCCAGCATTTGACGAGATGCCATTAGTGGTTGCAGGAGGCAGGCCACTTGAAGAGGTCTGTTCTGAACTTAGAGCATATTTTGCCTGCCCGCTCCAAGGAAATCCGCAGATCGAGGCCAAAGAGGTGCTTGGCATTATCTTGGATCTAGTTCCAGATCCACGACATGCCGTGCAAACGATTCACCTGAAGGCGATTGAAGCTTTACTGGCACTGCGGACGGAAAAAGACCAAACAGTGGCGAGCCGCACAAAGTATTTGCGGCCGCTTCTCGGCACATATTGTTTGCGCGATTTGGCTCTCCGCTTTACGACCGTTGCCACACTAACTATGATCTGTTTTCAAAGGAAGCTCGAGATCGATGGAAAAGACGTACGCCGGTGGGCTGCGCCGCCGAGCGCGACGGGAAAGAAAAAAGCATGAATTCTCCAAATGTCAAGTATCAGAATCGTGTCAAAACATCGAATTCTCGTACTATCGCCCAGCTGACTTTTGCGGCAATATGCGGCCATCTCAACCACGAATAAATCCTGATCATATGTCATTCACACCCATCAAAATTTCACAGAAAACAGTTGCGCAGACTCAGGCTGCGCTTGATGCCGTTAATGGTGCCGCGACCGCACACACCCTGTATCGAGCTGAGGACATTGTCGAAATCAGCGTGATCGCGGAAAACGAAACTGTCTCGCTCGTCGGCGCAAAATTGCATGCGATTGGCGCCTCCTACCAATTTTTTCTGGGAAGGAACTTCCGGGGGCCACGACTGGAAGCGCAAGATTACCTCGGTAAGATTGGAACGTCGAGCAACAGGCTGGTTCCTCGTTGAAGTCCTGGAGTTGAAAATCGGACACTGGTGTCAGCGGCCCGTTCTCACGCTGACGCCAGTCCAGGACGAACGAGCCGTCAATCGAGTTCGTGCGACCTACCGCGTGTCTGATGTGATCAAGGCCGTCGCCTAGGCTAGACTCAACCAGCGCTGACGAAACGGTGCCCGCCATTGCGGCTGCACTACATTTATCAATGGTTTTGGAGCCCATATGTTGCTTTACCTCATTCGCGGGATTCCCGGAAGTGGCAAAAGCACGTTGCAGAAAAATTGGGGTCGTGACCATTTTGAAACAGACATGTGGTTTGAGCAGAACGGTGGGTATGATCGCGCCAAGATCAAGGTTGCACATGAATGGTGTAAATCACATGCTCGCGCGGCACTTGAGGCGGGCCGTGACGTGGTCGTGAGCAACACTTTTCTCAAGCGGTGGGAAATGCAGTTTTACCTTGATACAGCCAACCACGTTGGCGCCGTTGTTCAGGAAATCACGATGCAGGGGAGATGGCAGAACACTCATGGAATTCCAATCGAGCAGGTGCTTGAAATGGAAAAGTACTTTGAAAAGTGAGACCGCGTTTGGAAGGCCGAAATGAGCGTTTTGTACTGCGCCGTCCCCTTCGGGTGTGAACCAGTGCAAATGTCGGGATTCGCGCCGTTTGCGCTCCAAATTCCGTCTAAGGGGAATCGCCGAACAGGATTCCAACCGCTGGAAGGCAGTGATTATAGAGTGACCCGGCTTTACGTCATATCGAGTGCCGCTGCCTCTCGTTCCGGCTTCAAATCGAGCGCCGCCTCCTTCAAATCGGCCGCATCCATCGCATCCGGCAGCAGCGTCCGATCATCGGTGTAAACCGTTACCTCGTCAGTCGCCCGGCTAATTGCCACATAAAACTGCGCCTCGTTTGCCATCACGCTGCGGGTATCGGCATCAAACATCACCCGCTCACAAGTGGCGCCTTGGGCCGCATGCACCGTACTGGCATATCCGTGATCCAAATGAAGTGCTTCATCAATCGACAAGGTCACGCTTTCCCCGGAAGACTTTTCAATCGTGATGCTGTCACGAACTTTGTCGATCGCCGTGACAATACCCGTCTCGCCGTTGGTGATGTTTTTCGAGTAGTCGTTTTGCGTCAATCGCAGGGTAGTTTCGCTCCGCCTGAATCACGTCGCCTTGTTCATAACTGCGTGTCGTCCGAATCTGTGCCTCGGTCAAGTCTTTTCCTTCCAGCACGGCAATCGTCACCCCGGTTCCGGCCAGCCCCAATTCTCGCCGCACACAGTCATTCAGCGCCGCGCGTGCACTGCGTGACCCGGCAACGATCAGCGTAGCGGCTCGTGCCTTCGGATCGAGCGCGGCAAAGTCCCGCGCCATCGCCGCATGCCGGTCGCGGGTATGGTCGATTTCAACAATCGATTTCTCCAGCCGGGCGATGGCCTGATGGATGTTTCCCTTCGCGGCCAACTCAACGGCATTCTTCAGGACCGCATCGCGCTGTCGCACAATGTCTTGCATGTGGACCGCGGTCATGCCGTTATCCTGCAATTGTGCAAACGGCTGGCCCGCCCGCACGGCCTTCAACTGGCGCGAATCCCCCACCAGCACCGCGCGTGCACCGGCCGCTTCAACGGCATGGAGGACACGATGCATATCCTGGGTACCCACCATGCCGGCTTCGTCAATGATGACCAACGTTTTTGAATTGAGGCCGGTTTGTGTCGTATGCTGAAAGGCGGCGATCGTCTGGCTGCGGATTCTGACTTTCTCCAGTTGATGAACCGCTGCTGCACTCGGTGCGAGTCCGACGACAAGATAGCCGCGTGACGCCGCCAACCGGTTTGCCGTGTCGAGCATGGTGGTTTTTCCGCCACCGGCGATGCCTTGGATGCCGACGACGCGATTGCCCGAGGTGGCAATAAGCTTGACCGCTTCCCGCTGCCCGGCATTGAGCGGCGACCCACGCAGCGCTGCCGCGGCATCACGCGAGTTCATGACCGGGACCACGCCACCCCGCCCGCGCCACTCGACACCGAGTAGTTCGCGTTCGGATTGCTGGGCGGCCGTGGTGGTGAGACGGCCCTCGCGCGAACGCAACAGATTTCCGGAGAACGTCTCGCCCGAAAGCGACTGACGAATGCTTTTTATGTCGGTCCGGCCCGTTCCCGCGCCCAGCGCCGCCGCCAGAACCTGATGTTCGTCGACGATCGATTTCCGTTCCGTCAGGTGGGCAATGGCGAACTTCACGCTGTCGTTCGCTGCAGCCTGCCTCGAATTTGCATCGGATGCATACGCTTTGACGGGCGGCGCATAGTCGACCTGCAGCGCGCGGCTTTTTTCCTGCCAGCCACGCATAACCTCCGCGTGATTAATGTCGGTCTTTGCCTGGCGGGTCGATAACGCAGCGGCTTCTTTGGCATGCGCCGAGGCGTCTTGGCGCGTCTTGCCATCCAACGCCAACCTGGATTCAATCGCTGCGCTACGTTGGCTGAAGGCCTTGATCTGCTGATCGCCAATGTGTCCCAGTTCGAAGCGGCCATCGGCATGGGTCTGGCGTACGCTATAGCCGAGACGCTGGACCTCGATGGCGAGTTCGCTGCGATACAGTGCGCCCAGAAGTTTTTGCTGTTGGTACAGCGGCGTCTGGTCAAGGGCGCGCCACTGGCCGTCGCGGGTTTCAGTTGCATTCAAAACCACGCAATGGGTGTGCAGTTGCGGGTCGACCGACCGGCTGACGTCGTGGCGAATGGTGGCCACGATAAGATTGTTGCTGGCGTGGCGCACGACGGTATCGCCGATGCGTTCGCGATAACTGGCAACATTTTCTTCCACATACTTGAGGTCCGCGCAACGCCTTTTCTGCGCGTCAACGAGCCTGGCGTCGCCGCCGACGAGTGCCTGCATCGACACCGATTTGGGCGCACTGAAAGTCAAATCCGTGGCGGCGCGCCGGCTGCCATCCCCGCCCACCCGCATCTGCGTGCCGTCCCGCATCTCGCCTTTGAGTAGCGCCGTGAAGTCGTTCTTCTTGACCTCTCCGTTCAAACCAAGCCGGGCCGCGCCGTCGCCCAACCACCGGGTGGGGGCGTGTCCTTCGAAGTAATAGTCATCCACCTCACCGTAATAGGCGGCGGCCGATGCGGCATCGACGACTTTGCCCAGACTCATCATTTTGATCAAGCCTCCATCATCGCAGGAGCAATCACCGGCAGATTCTGTGGTGAGATGCGGATTTTGCGGATGGGCTCGTTGCCTGCCAGGGCCAGGTACGCCGTGAGGTTTGGCAGCGAGGCAATCTCGGAGGGCAACACCAGGCGCTCTTTGACACGATGCAGGTTGGCACTCTTGCTGGTGCCCTGCATGCCCTGGGTGGTACTCAATTGCTCGCGATCCAGCTCGCAGTCGCCGAGTGCGCGCGACATTGCCTCGGCCGTATCCGGGTCGGTTCGGGCCACCCCGAAGACGACCAGACTGCGAAAGCAGCTGCGCAGGACGGTGGCCGACTCGCGTCCGTACAGGCGCTCAAGTTGGCTGACCGACTGCAGCCCGGCCATGACGCGCAGACCATGCTTGCGGCCCATGGTCAGCGCGTTCTCGAGGCTGCTCAGCCGTCCCACCGCCGCCAGCTCGTCCCCGACAAACCAGAGGCGTCGTGCCTGACTGGGGGGCAGGCTCAGGATTTGGGAGAGCAGGATATCCGACCAGCACCGGACCAAGGGCTGCAGCGATGCCAGCATGTCAGACCGCCAAGTGATGAAGAGGCTGCCTTGTCCGTCGGCCAGCCACTGGCGCAGACTGAAATCCCCGGGCAACAGATACTTGTGGGGTTGCAGCTGGGAGGTAAGAATAAACCGGACGCTGGCGAGTGCCTTGCCGGCGTTGGGATCGAACAACCCGGCCGCCGCCGTATCCTTCAGCAACTCCTGCAATTTCTCGGTGGGCGCTGACGTGGCCCAGTAGAGCAGGGAGTGGGTTGTCGGGTCGCCGTTACGCATCAACACCCGCAGCAGTTCCGCCAGCAGCATCTGCGCGTAGCCATACCACGCGGCGTCGCTGCCAAGGCCATCGGGTATGACGCTACGCCCCAGCCGGTCAAAATCCCAGTCTCGCCGCACCTCGTTGTGCAACGACCAGCCGGGCGAGCGCTGGTCAAACGGGTTCAGCACGATATCTTCTTCTCGGCCGAAGCGGCTCAGAAAGTGGCCGTTCGGATCCACGCAAATGATCCGGTCGCCGCGCTCGGCAATGGTGGACAGCGCTTCTTCCATCAGTGTGGTCTTGCCGGTCCCCGTCGTGCCCACCACCAGCAGGTGGAGCGACTCCAGGGATTCGGCCAGGTCAACGCCGCCGAGCGTGATGCCCGGCGACGTGTGGGCGGGTTGGGAGCCGCCGATCAGCGTTGAGAGAAGGCCCATCAATAGCCCCGGTCGACGAGTTGTGAGCCGCGGCGGTGCTGTTGACCGCTACGCTTCCACCACAGCGCCAGGCTCAGATAGAGGATCGAGGTCAGGGAAAAGGCCAGGTAGAACGCGAAACGCATCAACAACCAAGCGGAGAGGTTTTCGCGGGTGAGCGCCAAAACGGTGGTGCTCAGAAGCGTGGACACAGTGCGGACGTGGAAGACATACCACAGGGTACGAACCACAACAGCGCGGACAACACACAGTGATGAAGATAAACAGTAACGCGCGGTCACAATAAATGCCGAGCTGGATCAAAATGCCATCATTGGTTTTCATGAAATTTCCTTCTTAGTTGGTTTGTTGTTTGAGACGCAGATTGACGCGGGACATGACGTGGGGCGAGGTTTGCATGGCCAGTTCTTCGACGATGACTTCCAGGCGAGCCAGCCGATCTGACGCCTGATCGGTGTCGCGCGGCTTCAGCAGCGGCCCGACTGCGGCCATCAACTGCTCGAGTCGACTGAGCACGTCCACGACGGTTGCGGCCTGTTGTGGCGCGTCGACCAGGTCGCGAAGATAGTCGGACAGCTCTTTGCCTGCCGTCGTCGCGTCGTGTTGCAGTCGCTTTTTTGTGGCACGCGTACAACGGCACTTCCAGTTCATCATCGAGTTTCATATGCCACCTCCACGCGTCTTGGTGCGGCACAGATGCGCCACAAACCGGGAGAGGCGGTTCCCCGCGCCAACACGAGTGCGGGCGCGGGTTTCCGTGTTCCACATCTGCCTGCGCATGGAGTGCCGGGGTGTGGACGTTCCACCATTCAAAAAATTGTTTCGGGAATGAATTTTCATACATGGATCCTTTGTAGGTTGAGTTATGGCCAAGCTGTGGTTCGTGTTGCCTTGGCGACTATCTATAGCGGCGCTGCATGTGACCTTGGCCAACTACCTATAGCCGGACCGCAATTCGGGTTGCCCAACGACCTATAGCCGTGCCGGAATCCGACCAGTCAAAGGAGTGTCAATCGCTGGCATTGACGCTGGCAGCCGTGGTGGCCATTGGCGACAGGCAATGCAACTTCTGGCGTCTCAAAATGGATGAGCCCGATTTGGGCTGACGAACCAAGGCCTCGCCGCCAAGTGGCGCTTTGTAGAAATGCGTAGCGGTCGAGGGACGCACAAATGTCGCCGGAACGCGAGGTTCTGATTCAGGAAGGGCGCCCGGCGTATGCGTCAAAGGCAAATCGACTTGGTCCGATGGGCCGCGTCGATTCCGGCTAGATTTACACCGAGTTCATGGCGAGATACCGAGCCATCGGAGCCAAAGCAATGGATCACATTGTTCACAGGCAACGCCGATGACGGGACGTTCTGCGCGAAAGAATCGTCGAGCGTTGGCGGACTGGTAGCGGAACTGGGCGACCCGGCGGCGCTTGCGGATTGCTTTGGTTTGGGCAGTCGCGGGGGGCAATCGGATCGACGGTGTTGCTGCGCGGCATGGATTACCCGTGCTGCGCGAATCCTGATACCGAGCCGTTAGCGCAACACAGCATTGTTTCAGAAACGAAAATTGATAGAAATACTGGGTACCTGTAATCGCGCACACTTGGGTAATTCGTCTCGCGCAACAACACCGAAGGCCCTATTGTTGCTGCGCGGCATGGTTTCCCGTGCTGCGCGAGTCCTGATGCCCAGCCGTTAGCGCAACACAGCGTTGTCTCAGAAACGAAAATTGACAAGGATACTGGGTACCTGTAATCGCGCACACTTGGGTAATTCGGCTCGCGCAACAACACCGTGGTGTTCTCAATGTCAACGGTGTCCGAATATTCAACCGCAATTGGCGCCAACTCCCTTGACAATAAAGAGAAGTTGTAGTAATATTTAAAATTGACGGGTTTCTGTATTTGTCACGACGATAATATTGTGCTAGAATTGGTGCGTCATAAGAACAAGAAGATGCAAATGCCACCACCACAGCCGCCGCTTGTCTGCAAGCAAGAATTGAAACCTACGACTTTAAGCTTACGGCTTTTTTCACCGTTAGCGCGTTGCCAATTCCGCTGTCAGGGCAAACCTTGTGGCTCACTTTAGAGTTACAGCTACTTTCACCTATTGATAGGAATTGGTAAGAAAAATGAAACCATACTCGAGGCAGAACTCGTTTGTCGCGGCGCTGCAACTGAGCTCCATCTACTTGGCAAAAAAATTTGAGGGGCCGACGGTGCCCGTCAACGGCGTATTGAGGTCAATGCACAACCATGATTTAGTCACTTTTGGCGACAGCACACCCTACAACTATTTGTTAGTTCAGAAAATGCATGGTTCAGCTTCACGGATTCGTGAACTAAGAAATTTAGCAACAGAAGAAATTTTTCTCGATTTTCCAGTCGTCCTATGCTCATTGACCGACGTCGCCGGCATAGCCGTCGTCGGCGACGATTTTTTTTGGCAATTTATTCTGCTAGATCCAACCAAAGTGACAACTGAAGACGGCCTTCAAGAAGCCTACCTCCACGAGGTCGCCCACTTGCTGTGTGGCACCAACAAACACGACCTCTGCTTCAGCGTGGTATTGAATATCATTCGCCGTGCGGCGCACTTCGAGCTCTCCGCGGCGGACAGCGACTACAGAGATTGTCTCGCCCAAGGCATTACACTTAAAGCAGGAAAACAACTTAGTGCCAAACTTTCGGTTAGTGCGTGCAAATGCCTAGCCGATAGCTTTACTTGCGCGAATATTGTTAAAGCATGTATCGCCTATATCTGCTGGGACGACAAAATAGTTGCGAATATGAATGCAGCCGACCTTCACTCATATATAGAAAACTTTGACCTCGAATTGGTTGAATAAATCGTGAGAATCTGGCCCGATTACTCTTCCCAAAAGGGTGAGCGATCCACGCAGGAAATTGCCCAGCAAGTTTTTGCGGTGCGCCTTGCCAGACATGCGCACTACAAGAATCTGGTAGTTCAACAAACTTACGTTTGTCCTGACCAATATCAATAACGGAAATGCAAGTCTTGTTTGCAGAAAGCGGCTTCTGTGATTACGCCATTCACTGCGCACCAAAAACTCATAGACTTACATGCCAAAAGCTAGAGTCGCCCAAATAAATTATGACCCAAGAAAAACGACCGATCGACATTCCACTTGAAAGAGGCGTTTTACTCCCCGGAGGCGCAATCTTTGTACACCTCCCGACGCTCGATAAATGGGATGCATTTTGGCGAGAGCATCGCAAGTCATTCAACTTTGCATGTCAGGGGTACGAAGGCAAAGGCGACCCTATCTTTCTAAACCCATACGACTGGGTTTTTGCGCCCTCAAAGGACGCACTGGTCAAAACAGTCCTTCGATGGGATGAAATTGGCTTTACGTGCAAGTGGTTCGATTGGGCACGCGAGAATCCCGCTGACTGGAAGTTTGCGTTAGCTGATACGGCAAGTTACATCGCGGAAAGAAAGAACAAGAATCTCTGGACCGCCGTGGATGAAACGAGCCATCAACAATCTGCAGTTGCTTGCGGCGGCAATTGGGAGTTGATCGCGCCAGAGCGTTGCGTTATTGACTATGACGAATTGTTTAACTGCGTCGACAACTTTATGTCCAATGATCCAAACTTGCCATCTGCCCAAGCTGAATTCATGGTTCAAGAGGGCATATTTGATTACCTGCTGGACGCCGCTCCATGGGAAATCCAATTTTACGACGAAGCCAGTCTCGACGAAGAAATCGCGTACTGGAAAGTCGAGCGCATCGCTGGCTGTGAATATTATGGTTGCGAAAACGAATAGTACGCATCGACCATCTGGTGCTGCGCTGCCCGAGTTACCCAGCACATCGCGTGTCGGGCAACCCAACCAAAACCGGGCTACGACTCTGTTTTTGCGACTGAATAGTCATTGAAAGATGGTTGCCCGGAATCGTGCACAGCATGGTCATCTTGTTCGCCCAATAACAATCAAAATGAAATTGACGGACTTAATCTGGCTGCACCTCTTTGCGTTTTTCAACAATGTCATTGTAGGAATCAACAAAGACCACTTTAGGCTGATGAGAATCAACTTCATCGTTTCCTACCTGGACGTATGCCGCAATGATGACAATATCCCCAACAGCGGCCAAACGCGCGGCTGCCCCGTTGACCGAAATCATCCGAGAACCACGCGGCGCAAGCAAAGCGTAGGTGGTAAATCGCTGGCCATTGGTTACATTATAGATGTCAATCTGCTCATTTGGCGCGATGCCACTAGCGTCCAACAAGTCCGCGTCGATCGCGCATGATCCTTCATAGTGAAGCTCGCAATGGCTCACTGTCGCGCGATGAATCTTGCCGTTTAGAAATGTACGAAACATTGGCTTTCCCCCAAAATTGATTTCTTTTTCTCCCGCACATACACATAAGCAATTTGCCAAACCAGCCCTTTGTCGCGTACGCCACTTAGAGGCAATCTTCGATCCTGTTTTCCTATCCATTCGCTAACAACTTCAGCAATCGGCGTTAATGCATGGAATCCAACGTTTAGACTCGTCAGATTGCAGAGCATATCGTCTGGTTTTGTCGTTCGACACCTCAAACTATCGGCATTGATTTGAGGGACGCGTCCACATCGTCCCGACAACAATCTGTTTCATTGAATTGCCACGCGCCACAGTTGGGACATGGCGATTCAAGGAGGTGGAACACAACGCTACATATTTGGATAATTCGGCCCTCGCCGCCCTGTGGCACGACCCAGTTGATGTTCTGTGTCGGATCCTTAATGTCGCAGGTCTTACAGTGCACGCAATTCTGCGCATTGATCTGCAGGTGCGGATTCTGGCCCGATTCGTCGCGCACAATTTCATAGACACCAGCTGGGCAGTAGCGCTGTTCAGGAGCGTCGTAGAGTGCGAGATTGATCTTGATCGGCGCCGATGCATCGTAAAGCCTCAGGTGACAAGGCTCGTTTTCCTCGTGATTGGTGTTCGAGATGAAGACAGAAGAAAGGCGATCAAAGGTGAGTATGCCGTCAGGTTTGGGATAATTAATTGGCTGGCAGTCGGCGGCTTTCTTAAGTTTGGCGTGGTCGGGCGCGCTGTGATGCAGAGTCCACGGAGCCTTGCCGCGGAAGACAGTCTGGTCGATACCGAACATCAGGCCGCCCAAGTGCAGGCCCTTGGCGATCCAAGGCTTAAAGTTTCGCGCCCTGTAGAGTTCCTCATATAGCCAGCTCTTGCTGAAAGCTTCCGGATACGCGGCGAGCGCGTCGCTGCTACGGCCCGCTACTACCGCGTCGAAGCAGGCCTCGGCAGCCAGAGAGCCTGTCTTTATTGCGCAATGCGCGCCTTTAATGCGCGCGGCGTTGAGGAACCCAGCGTCGTCGCCAATCAGAGCCCCGCCCGGAAAAACCAGCTTAGGCAGTGATTGCAGGCCGCCGGCGGCGAGGGCACGGGCGCCATAGGCAATGCGCTTGCCGCCTTCGAGAAATTCGCTAATCTTCGGATTGGACTTCAGGCGCTGGAACTCTTCGTAGGGTGATAGAAAGGGATTGGTATAGCCGAGTCCGGTGACGAAGCCGACCGAAACCAGATTGTCTTCCATGTGATAAAGAAAGCCACCGCCGTAAGTGTGTGAGTCGAGTGGCCAGCCGCCGGTGTGGATGACCAGCCCAATCTGGTGTCTCTCCGGCTTTATTTCCCACAGCTCCTTGATGCCGATGCCGAAAACCTGAGGATCGGCGCCTTCACGCAAATTGAATTTCTGCTCAATCTGCTTGCCAAGATGGCCACGGCAGCCTTCGGCGAACAGGGTGTATTTGGCGTGCAATTCCATCCCTGGCTGGTAGGCGGGTCCGTGGCTACTGTCTTTGAGCACACCCATGTCGCCGGTCGCGACACCCGTCACTGAGCCTCTGTTGTCATACAGAACTTCAGCACCAGCAAAGCCCGGATAAATTTCAACCCCGAGCGCTTCGGCCCGCTGCCCCAGCCAGCGGCATAAGTTGCCAAGGCTGATGACGTAGTTGCCTTCGTTGTGGAAGCATTTAGGTAGGAGCCAGTTGGGCACCCGCACGCCGCCGCCTTCGGTTAGCACGAGAAATCGATCCTCACTGACCGGCGCCTTAAGTGGTGCCCCCTGCGCTTGCCAATCTGAAAACAGTTCGGCCAGCGCCCTCGGATCCATGACTGCGCCAGAGAGAATATGCCCCCCTATTTCCGAGGCCTTTTCGATTAGGCAGACGCTGATCTCGTTCTTTTTCTCGGCCGCCAGCTGCTTGAGGCGGATCGCGGCAGACAGTCCGGCCGGTCCACCGCCGACAATCAAAACATCGTATTCCATCGATTCGCGTTGCATGCAATACCTTCTTGCGGTCTTGACCTATTCCCGACATGCCAGCCGAGCAGCACGGCCATTAACGGACAAGTCTGCTTCAGCGAGAACATGTCTGCATCGTCCAAACGGACAAGCAGATGCCCAGGCATACGAAGACGGCGGGAGAGTTGAAGAATCCTGTAGCCCAAGATAAACATCAGTGGCAGTCGTGAAATGCCGATGGTTTCGATTCTCGGCATTGTTCTAAATCAGCATTTGCATACTTTCGTTTCGAGCTCGTTGCTTTCAATAGCGACTTTGCAGAGGATGAGTTCGGGGTCAACGTTCAAAATAGCTTACCGCGAACATTGCTGGTCGCGGCAATCACAATGTACGTCCGTTGATCGATGACCGCGTCATGGAAATGTCGTCCGTTGAGACTAGGACAGGAGGACTGCTATCGACTAGCTTATGCATTATCGTAATTCCCAGATGACGTGCTGTGCATGAACCGGATACCTAGGACTACCTCCGAACTGGTTGCCCTTGCGGCCAAGACGTTCGGCGCGGCTACCTTCATCGAGGAGGGGCCGATTAGGATCGATTTCGCCGGCTTCAGCCGGCGTTGCGATGTGGTCGCCAATGCTTTGCTCGCCGCCGGAATGCGCCACGGCGACCGTATTGCCATCTGGGCGCCGAATATTCATGAGTGGATCGTCGCCGCGCTGGGCGCGCAGTCGATGGGCGCTGTTCTGGTCACCATCAATACGCTACAAGGCCGCCGGAGGCGGCCTACATTCTGCGCGCGAGCGGCGCGCGGATGCTTTTCGCTATCGGTGATTTTCTCGGCACCAACTATCCGGCCATGCTGGATGGCGAAGACTTGCCTTCGCTCGAGATGATTGTTGTTCTGCGCGATGGCTGCGGCAAGCACACGCCTTGGCAGGAATTCCTGACCCGCGCCAAACAGGTTACCGATACGGTTCTCGCCGAGGCGCGTAGAGCCCAGAGCCCGGACGATATCTCGGACATTTTTTTCACTTCGGGCACGACGGGCGAGCCCAAGGGCGTGATGACCCGGCATGGGCAAAACTTGCGCGCCTTCGACTGCTTCTGCGAGATCCTAGGCATAATTCAGGGCGATCGCTACCTAGTAGTCAATCCCTTTTTCCACAGTTTTGGCTACAAGGCAGGCATCCTCGCATGTCTGCTACGGGGCGCCACCCTACTACCGCACGCCATCTTCGACGCTGGGGATATCCTGCGCCGCATCTCCGCCGAGCGAATCAGCGTTCTGCCTGGACCACCGACCCTATTCCAGTCCCTGCTCGCCCATCCGCGTCTTTCCGACTACGACCTATCCTCGCTCCAGAGAGCCTCTACCGGCGCGGCCAGTATACCGGTCGCACTTATCCGGCAAATGCGTGAGGTACTGGGTTTCAAAAACGTGATTTCCGCCTACGGCCTGACCGAGTGTTGCGGTCTAGTTACCGCCTGCCGACCAAGCGACGAGGCGGAACTCGTCGCTACGACTTCGGGGCGTGCCATTCCCGATATAGAACTACGCTGCATTTCTCCCGCTGGCCACGAAGTGCAACGCGGCGAAGCGGGCGAAATCGTTGTACGTGGCTACAATGTCATGGTCGGCTACTTTGAAAACGCGGCAGCCACTGCAGAGACCATTGACAGCGAAGGCTGGCTACACACCGGTGACGTCGGCGTCATGGACAGCGCGGGCAATCTGCGTATTACCGACCGGCTCAAGGATATGTTCATCACCGGTGGCTTCAACTGCTACCCGGCGGAGATCGAGAACATCATCGCCTCACATCCTGCTGTGGCCATGAACGCGGTCATCGGCATCCCGGATGAACGGCAGGGTGAAGTAGCGATGGCTTTTGTCGTCACCAAGCCTGGCAGCGCGCTTGGTGCCGATAGCTTGATTGATTGGTGCAGGGCCCGCATGGCAAATTTTAAGGTTCCGCGCCGCGTCGCCCTCGTCGAAAGGCTGCCCCTCAATGCCTCCGGCAAGGTGCAGAAGACAGAATTGAGGAAGCACTCTACAGATGACTGATGCACCAGGAGGCATAGATGTCTTCACCAAGTCCGATGTCATTGGCCGAGTTGGCGCGGCTCAGCACGCTGCCAGGCGAGTTAGACATGTATTCGCCGCTGTTCGGTCATCCTCTGTTGCTGCTCGACCTGGACCAAGAACTGCCCGACGATACCGATTTGCAAACGCTCGTCGCAGCTCTCGCCACCCTGCCTTGCCCGATACTGGGCTTGGGCGCCTGCATCACTGAGCTGCCACAAACACTTCTCTCCGCGCTCGACGTAGTGTTGGAAGACGCAAAGGAATTGCCGCCATTGCTGCGCAATATCCGGGCGCATCCACTGGCGGCGGCAACGTTGGTACAGCTGTTACGCCATAACGAAACAGCCAGCATCAACGCTGGCCTCCTCGCCGAATCGCTTGCATTTGGGATGCTCCAAGCCAGCGCCGACTTCCGCCGCCACCTGGAAACACAGCCTCCCCCGCTACCATGTAACGATACAGATCCACTCAAACTCGATCGCGTTGGCTCGCAGCTAAACATCACGCTCACACATGCACACCGGCGCAACGCCTGGTCGGCGACCATGCGTGATTCCTTCTACGAGGCGTTACTGCTTCTCGCCAGCGATCCGGGCATCGTCAGGGCATTGGTGCGCGGTGACGGCGAGTGCTTCTGCACTGGCGGCGACCTCAGCGAGTTCGGCTTGGCCTTCGATGCGGCGCAGGCTCATCTGGTGCGCCTTTCCCGTCCGGTCAGTCGATTGCTCGCGCAACTGGCACCGCGTATGGAATTCCACGTGCATCGTGCCTGCATCGGTTCCGGCATAGAATTGCCGGCTTTCGCCGGGCGCTTGGTAGCGAGTGCCAATACCTACTTTCAATTGCCTGAAATTGGCATGGGATTAATCCCAGGCGCCGGTGGCACTGTTAGCATAACCCGCCGCATAGGTCGCCAGCGCACGGCTTGGCTTGCACTTTCAGGCACGCGCATCAAGGCCGAGCTAGCGCTAGCCTGGGGTCTAATAGACGAGATTACCTAATCTCAATGGCCTCGACCATCAGCTCGGCGATGTCGAAGACCTTTCGTTCCTCACTGTGTTTGCTGGCGCTGGAGTCCAGCGTCAGCAAACAGAACGAACAGGCGGTCGCAACGCGCTCGGCGCCAGTAGCCAGGGCCTCTTCAATGCGAACGTCGCTGATACGTGCCGAGCCGCCCTGACCGCCCCAGTAATTGCCGCCGCCGGCGCCGCAGCAGAAACTGTCCTTTCCGCTGCGCGGCATTTCGACAAGTTGTCCAAGGGAACTCACTACGCTTCGGCCGGGTTCGACGATATCATTGTGACGGGCCAGGTAGCAGGGGTCGTGGAACGTGATCTTGCGCTGCGATGCCTTGGGCCGCAGCTTGCCCTCACGCACCATCCGATCGATGAAGACGGCATGAGGAATGGTCTCCCAATCGCCGCCGAGCTGCGGGTAGTAGCGGTCGAAACTATTGAAGCAATGGGCGCAGACGGTGATCACCTTGCGCACCTTCAGTTCGCGGAACTCCTCGATATTGGCCTTTGCCATGTCAACGAACTGCATCTCGTTGCCCATCATCTTGGCGGGGTCACCCGTGCAGTGCGGGCCGTCAAGGATGCCGTAGGAAACCCGCGCGGCCTCTAGCAAGCGCACCATGGCCCGAGCTGCGTGTTGCGCCTGTTCCTCGTAGATTACCGAGCAGCCTATCCACAACAGGTACTCGGTCTTTCCCGCATCAAACAAGGGTACATCCAGACCTTGCCGCCAATCGTCAGGATTGGTGGCAGTGCCGAAGAAGGGATGGCCACGTGTCTCCAGGTTCTTATTGGCGGCGGCCATGGTGTCCGGCATTTCCGAACGATCCATGACGAAATGGCGACGGAATTCTAGGATGACCTCCGCTGGATTATTGGAGACCGGGCATACCTCCACGCAGGCAGCGCAGCTAGTGCAATTGAAAATGGCGACCATTCCAAGTTGGTCGATCAGCCCGGCATCATGTTCGCGGCCCTGCGCAAGGTATTCGGCGCAGGTCAGCATGACTTTCTTCGGTGATAACGGCTTGCCGGTCTGCGCCGCTGGACAGGCCTCGTGGCAGCGTCCACACCACAGACACGCGGACAAATCGAGCAGACTCTTCTGACTGAGGTCGCTGAGTTTGGCCGCGCCCAGACGCAAGCCCTCGCCTTCGGGTAATTCGGCCTCAAAATCGATGGCTGACAGGGTAATCCCCGATCGCCGGGGTGCCAGCGCGGAGTTGAGCGGCCCCAGCACTATGTGCGACATCGGCGTATATGCAATTAGGGCGATGAAAACCAAAGCGAGTAAGCCGTGCAGCCACCATGCAAGCTGGTTACCCAGCACCGCGGCAGTCGGCATGACGGAGTTGATGACAGCGGCAACGGCGATGCCAAGAAACTCGCCGCGGCTCGCCGCCGCGGGATCGCTGAGACGGAAGCCTTCGGCGAGGAAACCGCAGACGATAATCGCGAGCAGCAACCCGTTCATGGCTGTAAAGCCGGGCCGCGCCTTGACCGCAATAAGCCGCTTGGGCGGAGCTAGGCGGCGCAGGAACATGAACGTGGCACCGGCGAGCATCATTAGCCCTGCCACCTCCCGTCCAAGTTCCATGACTAGGAAACCGAACCATCCCCGATAGACCTGAATGCCGACGAAGCTCAAAACATAAACCGCGTGGCCGCCAATTTCAATCAGGGCACCGAAAAACAACAGCAAATGAGCAATGCCGGAGGCCGGGCGCTTGATCAGACGTGACAGCAGCAGGCCACGCTTGATCAACGTTTCACGGTTGATCGGCCCCGACATTGGCGTCGAGCCGACGCCAATGCGCGCACCCACGCGACGCAGACCGACGATCAAGGTGGCCATTGCCGCAAGCAGCAGTACAGTGAGGATAATGTAGGCGATCGTCGGAATGGCGTACATCGTCGCTGTTGCCAAGTCTTGGTGTTTGGGTCAGGTTAGCGCTTGAGTATTGCCGCCGTGGCATTGCCGCCCAAGCCGTTGGTCTGGCACAAGCCGACCTTGGCATTGGGTACCTGACGTCCGCCCGACTGACCACGCAACTGCCAGGTCAGCTCGGCAATCTGGAATACTCCCATAGCCGTGGTCGCCTCGCCGAAGGACACAAAGCCGCCCGATGGATTGATGGGCATGCGGCCGATCGGCGTCGTTTCGCCCGCCTCGAGCAGGCGCTCAGCCTCGCCCGGCTGGCAAAGTCCCCACTCTTCCGGGAATGCCAGTTCGTAGTAGCAGGTGTTGTCCTGCAGTTCAGTGAAGCTTATGTCGCTGGGACCAATGCCGGAGAGCTCGAAGGCGCGGTTAACCGCCGCCTTGACTTCGGTATGGAAACTGGGGCCCGCTGGGGACGGTCCGGCCAGACCGCGCGGCAGGGCATCCGAAAAATGCATGGTGGCGACTGCACTGCTGGCGACCGTCACCGGCGTCCCGGTGAACTGTCGCGCCTTCTCGCGGGTGCAGATGATTGCGGCAGCAGCGCCGTTCGATACGGGACAGATTTCGAACAGACGCAGTGGATTGCTGACGTAGGGCGAAGCCAAGACTTCCTCGACGCTAACTTCTCTTTGGAAACGCGCGTAGGGATTGCCAACCGAGCATTTGCGCGCCTTGGCGGTGACCTTGGCAAACTGCTCCTCGGTAGTACCGTAGTCATGCATGCGCCGTCTTGCCAGCGCCGCCCAGAAGGCGGGGCCAGGAATGCCGACGCAACGCTGACGAAGGAATTCTGGATCGGTCGCTTCTTCTATGCCGGAGGTCTGGATCATCCCCTTCGGCATCACTTCACCGCCGACTACCAACATCATGTCATAGGTGCCCCCGGCGACCATGGTGTAGCCGACATTGAAGGCATTGCCTCCAGCCGAGCAACCGGCGGACATGTTGTACACGGGAATGCCCGTGGAGCCGAGATCCTCCTCGACGTCGTTGCCGTTCAGGCCCCAGCCCTTGCCCCCCGAGAAGCGCGAACTGGCCGCGGCGATGGCTTCGATCTGTTTCCAGGCCACCCCGGCATCCTTGAGCGCAGCGTCGACAGCGTGGCGACAGAGTTGGGTAACGGACTTGGTACCGACGACCGCGTCGCCGGTCTTACCAAAACGGTGGAGGCCTACGCCCAGTACCACTACTTCACGCATGATCATTCCTCTCCGCTTCAGACCAGTTTGAACTTCCAGGTAGTACGCGCGGACTCACCTTCGCGGTAGAGCTCCTCGATCACCAGCACAACCTTGGCGCCGACCTTGATGCCTCGGTTGGTCCGCAGATCTGCCCAACTAGACGCAGGCCGTTGTCCAGGTCCACAACGCCGATGAGGTAAGGCTTGAAGGGCAGGTCGAATTTGTGCGGCGGAGGCGGCGCGAAGTCGGCGGTTGAGTAGCTCCAAAGCACGCCGCTGCCGCCATAATTGCATTCGGCCATATCGGTACCGGCGCAGTCGGGATTGCGGCAAACCGCCGCGCGTGGAAAATAAGGCGTGTTGCAGCTCCTGCAGCGCGAACCGATGACGTGGGCACCACCCTCCTCGGTAAACAGCCCCGGGACAGTCGGCAGGCGCTGGTCCGGGACGAAGCTGCCGCCGGCGACCGATCCTTCGGCAACGAAGTGGCCTTTTGTATGTTCGCTCATGGTTCTCTCCTCAGGCTCCGGCGGCCTTGATCAGTTCGGGCACCACCTGCAGGCAATCGCCGACGATGCCGTAGCGCGAGTAACGAAAAATGGAAGCGTCGGCATCCTTGTTAATGGCGACGATGGTCTTGGCAGCGGAACAACCTGCCATGTGCTGGCTGGCCCCGGAGATACCCACCGCGACATAAAGCCCCGGGCGCGTGATCTTGCCGGTCAAGCCGACCTGACGCGAGGAGTCAACCCAACCGTCGTCGACGATGGCGCGCGAAGCGCCCCACATTCCGCCAAGCCTATCAGCAAGTTGTTTGACCAGCTCGAAATTCTGCGCACTGCCCAGGCCACGGCCACCTGAGACAATAATCTCGGCGTCCTCCAGGCGCGGCCCCTCTGCTTTGGGTGAGGCGACGACACGGAAGCGTTCCACTATGGAGGAAAGATCGACACTGATTGAATTCTTCCGCAGTGGGACGGGCTGCGCCACAGTCTGTGCGCGTAGCGAGGTCGCGACCACGGCGACGATATTGACCGGAGCCACCAGTCGATAGACGACATGCGTGTCGCCGCCGAAGGCAGTCGCTGTAATGTCCATCCCTGCGCCACTCTTCGCCACCGCAAAAGCGTTCATCACCACCGGAACGCCCAGGCGACCGGCCAGCGTTGGAACAACAGCACGCGCCGCGGCGCTCTGGTTGAAAATCAGTGTCTTCGGCGCTCGTTGTGCGCAGTATTGGCTGAGGGCTGCGACCACGGCGTCGTTACCGTAGCCGGCAAGTCTCGTATCATTGATCACATCCAGCACAGCAACGCCATAGCGCGCGGCTATCTCCTCCGCGCCGGCGGCGAGGCCGCCTATCACAAGCCAGCTCAGCTCGACACTCGTCTCTTCGGCCCGTTGGCGCGCCAACGTCAGGGCCTCGACGCCACCGCCTTCAATCACATCGCCCCAGGAACAGAATACAACGCTCATGTTTGTCGATCCTCCATCGATGGTACTTGTTCCTGAATTATCATTTAGCAAATTCCTGACGAACGATACGACGCAACAGCTTCCCCGTCTCATTGTAGGGCAGTTCCGTTTGGAAACTGATCGCGACGGGTACCCGCGAGGAGCGCAGCCGCGCCTTCACCCAGTCCTGCAGTTCCGTCACGGTGGCTTTGACTGTGTCCTTGAGCACGACGGCTGCTGCCACCGCTTCGCCCCATTGCGGATCGGCAATGGCTACTACAGCGACATCGGCGACCGCCGGATGATCGAGCAGCACGTCCTCGATCTCGCCCGGCGAAATGTTCTCCCCACCACGGACAATGACGTCATCATCGCGCCCCTCAAGAAACAGAAAACCTTCGGCGTCGAGCGAACCGCGATCCTTGGTCGGAAACCATCCAGCTTCATCGAGTTGGCTGCCCAGCCCATGGTACTCGCCGCCAACCTGCCCGCCTCGGACGAATATCAGACCTGACTGGTCGGGGCCGAGAGAGTTGGCGTTGTCATCGCGTATCTCGAGTTCTATGGCAGGAAGGGGTCGCCCCACGCTACCAAGGCGCCGCCGTACCGCCGGGTCGTGGCTGGTGGCCGCCGCACGATGGTCGTCCGGCCCAAGCAGGGCAATCGTTGAACTAGTCTCGGTTAGACCATACGCATTGGTAAAGTCCGCGTGCGGCCAAAGGCGCAACGCCTTCTCGATCACCGGCGGAGGCATTTTTCCGCCACCATATGCAATGGCGCGCAAGGTCGGTAGTTCGACCGCAGCACCGTTCTCGATTTCCTCGACAATACGCGCCAGCATGGTCCGGAACCAGGAAGGCGTTACTAACGTTTTCTTCGCGGCACAGGCGCAACCACTCGCGCGCCTCGAAATTGGGCATTTGCACCATGCGCCGGCAGGCATAGGTGGAGCTAAGCACCGCCGAAATGCCGGCGATATGATAAGGCGGCACCGTCACCAGAATCGCGTCTTCCTCGGCGGCCGAGCCGAACTCCACTGTGCCTAGGATGTAGGACATCAGGTTTTCGTGACGCAGCAGTGCCGCTTTCGGCTTGCCGGTGGTGCCGCTGGTAAATAGCTGGATGGCGACGTCCCGAGGCTCGCCGCTGGCCGCCATTGCGGCCACGGACTCGGCCCGGCAGGCCGCAAGTAAGTCTGCGGTCAATATGGGCTGCACGGCTTTGGGAAACGTAAACGGCTTTGCGTATTCTGCGCCGATGATCACCAACGCCGGGGCAATGCGCTCCAGCAGGGCTTCGATCTCGTGCGTCGTCAAGCGGTAGTTGATCGGCACATAAGGTACGCCGGCATAGGCCGCGGCGAAAATTGCAACCGGTATAGCGATGCTGCTGATATCTATGAGACCCAGGTAACTGCAGCCACTCGCATGTATCTTTGCCGCCGCCGCCCACGACGCTCGCTGCAGTTCGGAGTAGGTCAGAGATTCGCTGCCGGTTTTCACGGCAACGCGGTCGGGGTAAGTCTCCGCCGCCATCTCTAACAGCATGGCCAAGTTCATGGTTTGCTTTCGCTTAGTCGGAAGAGGGCAGTGCTTTCGCCTGCTTCACAGTCAGGAGCTGGCTATTTGCTGTTATGGCACCCTTCCCCCCTTTGGTACAAAGCACTTCTATTTTGTCTTCGGCATCGGCATAACGCTTGCCAACCAGGCAGGCGTTGTCCTCGGCTGCGGACAGCGCAGCCGAGACATCGCGTGTTGCCGTCATGGCGATCATGGGATGACCGCCACAGCTCAACTGGCATTCGCCGCCCGGAACCTTGATGACCATGATCTCGGCGTCGCATACCGCGCTTTTCATGCGTACGCCAGCTTTAAGTATATTTTTGAGCATATTCATGGACCTGCTCCCAGATAATCGAGTATGAGGTGGATTATGTTGGCCGGCACTCCTTCCGGCTTCGTCCGAGTGGACGATAACCGTCGCTACCAAGAAAACCCGGCGCAGCGAACGCCCGAAAGGGAAGAGATCCCGACCTCGTTCCTCCATCGTCCGAATTGGATGGATTTTCTACTAGTCGGCATCCGCTCGCATCGTCGATCGGGATGATGGCTCAGCCGAATCGTGTGACGTGATTCAGATGATCGAGAGCAGCCCATAAGGCTATGTGCATAGTCCGATCAGACGAAGGCGTCAACGGCTCCCCCGGTCACCATACAACTGACTTGCCAAGATCAACGCCGCCTCGCGCTAGTCCCTCTGGACGATGCCTGAAGGCCGCGTCCAGATGAGAATCGGATAGGAATCGGGATGCCCCAAATCACCCTTTGATAGCGACGAGCCCATGAACAAACAACGCACTCTGTCCCAAGTTGTGTCCGTGCTTGCCAATGGCATGACTTTGGGCATTGGCGGCTGGGGACCACGGCGAAAACCCATGGCCATCGTGCGCGAAATCCTGCGTTCGAACCTGAAGGATCTGACCATCGTCGCCTACGGTGGCCCCGAAATCGGAATGCTCTGCGCCGCAGGCAAGGTGAAGAAGCTCGTGTTCGGCTTCGTCACCATGGACGCGCTGCCGCTGGAACCCTATTTCCGCAAGGCCCGGGAGAGCGGGGCCCTGGAAGTCATGGAACTGGACGAAGGCATGTTCGAGTGGGGCCTCCGCGCTGCCGGCATGCGCCTTCCCTTCCTGCCGACTCGCTGCGGCCTCGGCACCGACGTCGTGAAACGCAATCCCGGGATAAAGATGGTGAAGTCGCCCTATCCTGATGGCGAAGTCCTGCTGGCGATGCCGGCGCTCAAGTTGGATGTCGCGCTGTTGCATGTCGATGTGGCCGACAAGCTCGGCAATACCTTGATCACAGCGGCCGATCCACTGTTTGACAACCTGTTTGCACGTGCGGCTGACGCCTGCTACGTCAGCACAGAGAAGCTGGAAGACAAGTTTGCGCTTACCGGCGAAGAGGCACGGTTTAATTATTTCGAGCGCTATTTGGTGAAGGGCGTGGTGCATGCGCCCGGCGGTGCCCACCCGACGTATTGCGGCAAGAACTACGGCTGGGACATGGACCATCTGAAGAAGTACAACGCCTCCGCCGCGGAAGAAGGCGGATGGGAAAAGTATTGCGACGAATTCATACGCTGCGGCGAGGAAGAATACCTCGCCAGGGCGGGCATCGGCGGCGCCGAACGCGCCGTCCCACCGATTTGAACTGGCCGAGATCTTGACTCGGGAGCAGCGACCAGAATGCACCCTGGCCGAACTGATGGTCGTCGCGTGCGCCGAAGCCTGGCGCGGAAACGGCGAGCTACTTGCCTCCGGCATCACCACAGTGCCGCGTCTCGGCGCCAGCCTGGCGAAGCTCACGCATACACCAGAGCTGCTTATGACCGACAGCGAAACCTACCTGGTCTCCGAGCCGGTTCCACTCGGCCCGCGCGGCGACTACGTGCCCAAGTTCGAAGGATACATGAGCTTCGATCGCGTCTTCGAATGTGTCTGGGGTGGCAAGCGCCACGCCATGATTGGACCATCCCAGATCGACCGTTTTGGCCAAGCCAACCTGTCATGTGTTGGCGGCGAGTATGCTAAGCCGAAGTCGATGGTGCTGGGGGTTCGCGGCCTGCCGGGCAACAACATCAACCACGCAAATTCCTACTTCGTGCCCAACCACGGTCCGCGCGTCTTCGTCGCCGGCGAAGTGGACATGGTCTCGGGAGTCGGCTACAACCCGGCGCGCTTCGAGCCCGGCATGAAGAACGATTTTATTGACCTGCGCCTAATCGTCACCGATCTGTGCGTGATGGACTTCATGGGCCCCGACCATGCCATTCGCGTCAGGTCGCTGCATCCCGGAGTGAGCTTTGAACAGGTGCAGGCGGCCACCGGCTTCCCGTTGTTGAAGGCCGAGGATATGGGAGAAACATCGCTGCCGACCGCCGAGCAACTGGCAATCATCAGCCGCCTCGACCCGCACAACCTGCGTGCCGCCATCATCAAAGGGAACCCGCCTGGAATTCGCCAGGTAGCGGCGCCGTGACAACGCCGATTCTTGAAGGCTGGTTCAGCGAAACAGGCGGACAGGCACATCTAATCGGTAGCCGCTGCCGCAAGTGCGGCACCTATTACTTTCCCAAGATGAGCAATTTCTGCCGCAATCCGGATTGCGGCGGTGCGGAATTCGAGGATGCGCCACTATCGCGCACTGGCAGGCTGTGGTCTTACACCAACGCCTCGTACCAGCCGCCCGCGCCCTACGTCGCCGCAGATCCCTTCGTGCCCTTTGCCATCGCCGCCGTGGAACTCGAACGCGAACGCATGGTTGTGCTTGGCCAAGTGATCAGCGGAGTCGGCGTGGAGGCATTGAAGGTAGGCATGCCCATGGAATTGGTCATCGAGACCCTGGCGGTCGATGCCAGCGGCGAGAAGACGGTCTGGAAATGGAAGCCCGCTGCGGAGCAACGCTCATGAGCAAAGATATTGCCATCCTCGGCGTCGGCATGCATCCCTGGGGCAAGTGGGGCCGCAATTTTGTCGAATACGGCGTTGCTGCAGCACGCACCGCGCTGGTCGATGCTGGCGTGAACTGGCGCGACATTCAGTTCGTTTCCGGCGCCGCAACAATACCGAAACGGTTATCCCGGTTACGTAGCTGGTGCCACCTTTGCTCAAGCACTGGGCTGGCAGGGCGCGTCCATCAACACCTCCTACGCCGCCTGCGCCTCCGGCTCCCAAGCCTTGGCCGCGGCGCGCGCGCGGATCCTTGCCGGCGATGCCGACGTTGCGCTGGTGGTCGGCGCCGACACCACGCCGAAGGGCTTCCTCGCCCCGGCCAAAGGCGAGCGCCCCGACGATCCAGACTGGGTGCGCTTCCGCATCGGCATCACCAACCCGACCTACTTCGCACTCTATGCAAGACGGCGCATGGCCCTTTACGGCGACACCCTGGAGGACTTCGCCGCAGTGAAAGTGAAGAACGCCGAACACGGCTTCAGCAATCTCAACGCCCGCTACCGCAAGAAGTTCAGCGCCGCCGATGTCGCCGCCTCGGCCATGGTGGCCGATCCGCTGCGCCTGATGGACATCTGCGCTACCTCGGATGGCGGCGCCGCCATCGTCGTCTGCAGCCTCGATTACGCCAAGCGCATGGGAAAGGCGAATGCACCGCGCATCGCCGCGATCTCGACCGTGACACCCAGCTTTGCCTCGGAAGTGCTGGAAATGCCAGACATCGCGACCGACTCGGCGATCGCCGCCGATCCGCACCGCTACCGCGCCGCCCTGCCCGCCCGTGCCTACGAGGATGCCGGCATCGGCCCGGAGGACATCAATGTCGCCGAGGTCTATGACTTGTCGACCGCGCTGGAACTCGACTGGTACGAGGACTTGCAGTTATGCAAGCGCGGCGAAGGCGCACTGTTGCTGCGTTCCGGTGCCACCCGCCTGGGCGGACGCGTGCCGGTCAATCCTTCCGGCGGCCTCGCCTGCTTCGGCGAGGCCGTGCCGGCACAGGCCCTGGCGCAGGTCTGCGAACTGGCGTGGCAAATGCGCGGCCAGGCCGGCGAACGCCAGGTCCAGGGGCTTCCGCCGGCATCACCGCCAACCAGGGTTTGTTTGGGCATGGCTCCTCGGTCATCGTCAAGCGTTGAGGAACATAGATGAGTGATTTTCTGTATACGCCGGCCTGCGAAATGCTCGATTGCCGCTATCCCATCGTGCAAACCGCAATGGGCTGGATTGCCGATGCGCGGCTTGTGGCGGCAACCTGCAACGCAGGCGGCTTCGGTTTTCTCGCCGGAGCAGTCATGTCGCCGGCCGAAGTCGAGGCAGCGATCGCCAAGACCAAAGCTCTAACCGATTGCTCGTTCGGGCTGAATTTCCACATGTTCCAGCCCGGTGCCCAAGAAATCGTCGACCTGGCCATCAGGCATCGTGACCGCATCCGCGCCGTCAGTTACGGCCGCGGCCCGGACAAGAAGATCATCAAGCGCTTCCGCGACGCCGGCATTACCTGCATGCCGACCGTCGGCGCCGTCAAGCATGCCGTCAAGGCCATCGAACTGGGGGCCGACCTGATCACTGTCCAAGGCTCGGAAGGTGGCGGACACACTGGCAGCGTGCCCACCACCATTCTGCTGCCGCAGGTGCTGGACGCGGTCAAAGTCCCAGTACTGGCAGCGGGCGGCTTCTACGATGGACGCGGGCTGGCCGCGGCGCTGGCTTTTGGCGCCGCAGGCATCGCCATGGGCACGCGCTTCCTGATGACCGCCGAATCGCCGGTGCCGGCAACGACGCTGGCGCGCTATCTCGAGGCCAAGGATGCAGCGAGCATACGCACGTCGACCGCCCTCGACGGTATGCCGCAGCGCATGATCGACAACGAGTTCCTGCTCCACCTGGGAAGCGCAGGCGGCTTAAGCCGCCTCATGATGGCGCTCGGCAGCGCCTGGAAGTTCAAACAGCGCACCGGTATGAGCACCGGCCATATGCTCAACACCGCCGCCAAGGCGCTCAAGGATGGAGACATGAGCGTGGCTCAGACCCTGATGGCGGCCAACGCGCCGGTGATCATCCAGCGGGCCATAGTCGAGGGCAAGCCGGCCGAGGGCGTGCTGCCCAGCGGCCAGGTTGCCATTGCCATCAATCAGTTGCCACCGGTGGCCGAAATGATAGCCGCCATGGTGAATACCGCGCGCGCGCGCGCCGCCGCACTGGCCATGGGAGAATCACGTGACCGCGGACAGGAAACCCCCTTGCCGCACCGTTCTGAGTCCGGCATCGCCGAAGTGATCATCGATAAGCCGCCGGTCAACGCGTTAGACAGCGCTGAATGGCACGCTCTGGCCCATGAAATCGCCGCGCTCGGCAACCGGCCCGCGGTGCGCGTTATCGTGATCCGAAGCGAGGGGCGCGGCTTCTGCGCCGGCGTAGACATCAAGGAATTGAATGCCCATCCCGACCGCATCGTCACGGTCAATGCCGGCAACTACGAAACCTTCCGCGCCGTGCATCGCAACCCGGTGCCGGTCATCGCGGCGGTGCATGGCTTCGTGCTCGGCGGCGGCATCGGCATCTGCGGCGCATCCGACGTGGTGATCGCTTCGGAGTGTGCCAGTTTCGGCCTGCCTGAAGTGGACCGTGGCGCCATGGGTGGCGCCGCCCACCTGTCGCGCATGTTCAGCCTGCAGAAGGTGCGCTACCTGTTCTTCACCGGCGAGATGATCTCGGCCGCCGAAGCATTTCGCCTCAACGCGATCGAACGCGTCGTGCCGCGCGACCAGTTGCGCAGCGCCGCCATGGAGATCGCCGCCAGGATCGCCGCCAAGAGCCCGGCCATGATTCGCATCGCAAAGGAGGCGCTGAACGGCATCGAGGACGGCAACCTGGAAGAAAAGTACCGCTGGGAGCAAGGTTTCACCCTGCAGGCCTACATGAGTCCGGATTCGGCAAAACGCGCGAAGCCTTCGTCGCCAAGCACGCGCCAAGTTCGGGGCATGGCCGAGCCTTGCAGGTCGGCGGCGCAATGAAGCTGGAATACACGGATCAGCAGCGCGCCTTTCGTGCCGAAGTACGCGCCTGGCTGGAAGCGAACCTGCCTGCCGAACCTCTGCAAAGCTTTGACACCGCCGCGGGCTTTGAGCAGCACCGCGCGTGGGAACGCACCCTGTCCACCGGCAACTGGAGCATGGTCACCTGGCCGCGCGAGTTGGGCGGGCGCGGCTGCGACCTGATCGAGTGGCTGATATTCGAAGAGGAATACTGGCGCGCCCGGGCGCCGCTGCGTGTCAACCAGAACGGCATCTTCCTGCTCGGCCCCACCCTGATGGAGCATGGCAGCCCGGAACAGAAGCAGCGCTTCCTGCCCCGCATGGCCACCGGCGAACACATCTGGGCCCAGGGCTGGTCGGAACCCGGCGCCGGCTCCGACATGGCAGCGATTCGCACCAAGGCAGTTCGCGACGGCGATAACTACGTCATCAACGGCCAGAAGATCTGGGCCACGCGCGCCGTCTATGCCGATTGGCTGTTCGGGTTGTTCCGCAGCGATCCGGATTCGCAGCGCCACCACGGCCTCTCCTTCATCCTGTTGCCACTGAAGACGCCCGGCATCACGGTGCGGCCCATCGCGCAGCTCAACGGCCAGACCGGCTTTGCCGAAATATTCTTCGACGACGTGCGCGTCCCGGTCGAGAACCGCATCGGCGCGGAAGGCGCGGGCTGGAACATCGCCATGTCCACCGCCGGCTTCGAGCGCGGACTGCTTCTTCGTTCTCCGGCACGCTTCCAGGCCACGGCCGAAGCCCTGATCAAGCTCTACCTTGCACACCGCGAAACCGCCGACCGCGATCCGGCCGTGCGTGATGCCGTGATGCGCGCCTGGATGGAAGCCGAGGCCTATACCCTGTCCACTTATCAGACCGCAAGCCTGCTGAAGGCCGGCGCACGCATCGGTCCGGAATCGAGCACCAACAAGATCTTCTGGTCCGAGATGGACCGGCAGATGCACGAAACCGCACTCTCCATCCTCGGCGCACGGGCCGAACTGATGCCGCACGCGCCGGACGCGGGCGACGTCGGCCAGTGGCTGGACGGATTCCTTTTCTCCACCGCCGGCAGCATCTACGCCGGCGCCAACGAGATCCAGCGCAACATCGTCGCCGAGCGCATGCTCGGCATGCCGCGCTGAGGACGACACCATGGACTTCACCTTCAGCGACGACCAGCGCAACCTGCGCGACGCCATGCGCGACTTCCTCGCCGTCGAGACGCGCCCGGAACTGCAGCGCAAGCGCTGGCAGACCGCCGACGGCCGCCCGACGGAACTGTGGCAGCAGTTCGCCGCCCAGGGACTGACCGGACTGTCCGTGCCCGAGGAGGCCGGCGGCCTGGGACATGGGCGACCTCGAATGGGTGCTGATGGCCCAGGAACTCGGCTACTGCGCGGTCGATGACAGCGTCGTCGACACCTGCTGGATCGCCGTGGCACTACTGCGCGGCCTGCCGCCGGACCATCCGCTACGTCACCAATGGCTGGAAAAGGTCGCTGCCGGCCACGCGCGCATCGCCGTCGGCCATGCCCTCAATCCACTGGTCGCTGATGCCCACGTCGCCGACCTGCTGCTGCTCGACCATGGCGGCGAACTTCACGCCGTCGCGCCGCGGGCGGCAAAGCTCGTCGCCAACGAAAGCATCGACCCGTCCCGTCGTCTCTTCCGCGTGGAATGGCAGCCGGCCGGTTCGAGCCGCGTGCTCACGGCCGATGCCGCGGCGCCACTGTGGCAGGCGGCGCTCGACCGCGGCGCACTCGCCGCCGCAGCGCAGATGCTGGGACTGGGCAAGCGCATGCTCGACCTCGCCATCGCCTACACCGCCGACCGCAAGCAGTTCGGTAAGTCCCTGGGCAGTTTCCAGGCCGTCAAGCACCTGCTCGCCGACGTCGCCGTCAAGCTCGAATTCGCGCGCCCCATCGCCAACCGCGCCGCCTACGCCCTGGCCCACGGCCATCCCGCGGCGCTGCTTGTCTCGCATGCCAAGCTGGCGGCCACCGAAGCCTCGAACCTTGCCGCCAAGAATTGCATGCAGGTCCATGGGGCCATGGGCTATACGTGGGAAGTCGACCTGCAACTCTACATGAAGCGCGCCTGGGCCCTGGCCGGCGCCTGGGGCGACCGCGGCTTCCACAAGGCGCGCGTTTCCGATGCAATTTTCAACGCCGCCATGCCCCTGGGGCCCGGCGCAACTTTTCCCGATTGAGAGTCCGACCATGCCCGAAGCCTATATCGTCGATGCCCTGCGTTCGCCCACCGGCAAGCGCAAGGGCGGTCTTGCCGCGGTGCACGGCGCCGATCTCGGCGCCCATGTAATCAAGGCGATTGTCGAACGCAATGCCATCCCCTCCGAAGATTACGATGACGTCATCTTCGGCTGCGTCGACACCATCGGCGCCCTCGCCGGCGACATCGCCCGCACCTCCTGGCTTGCCGCAGGCCAGGCGCTCAGCGTGCCCGGCACGACGATCGACCGCCAGTGCGGCTCCTCGCAGCAGGCCGTGCACTTTGCCGCCCAGGCAGTGATGAGCGGCACCCAGGACGTGATCCTGGCCGGCGGTGTGCAGACCATGACCTCGATTCCGATTTCCTCCGCCATGCTGGCCGGCCAACCGCTGGGGTTCACCACGCCCTTCGCGCAGAGCAAGGGCTGGCAGGCGCGCTTCGGTGATGCCCCGGTCAACCAGTTCTACGCTGCACAGCGCATCGCCGACCACTGGCAGCTCTCGCGCGCCGACCTCGAGGCGTTCTCGCTGGAAAGCCACAACCGGGCGCTGCGGGCCATCGCCGAAGGCCGCTTCGACCGAGAAATCGTCCCCTACGGGGAATGCCGCATGGACGAGACGGCGCGCCAGTCGACCCTGGAAAAGATGGCGACGCTGGAGCCCGTCGATCCCACCTATCCGAAAATCACCGCTGCCGTGTCCAGCTCGACCTGCGATGCCGCATCCGCTGTGCTGGTCGTTTCCGAGGCGGCGCTGAAGCGCTACAACCTGAAGCCGCGCGCCCGCATCCACCATATCAGCGTGCTCGCCGACGATCCGATCTGGCACCTTACCGCGCCGATCCCCGCCACCGCCCGCGCCCTGAAGAA